>NZ_JBEXFB010000016.1:0-221725 GCF_040606575.1 Streptomyces sp. NPDC005402 | reverse complement strand
CGATGTAGAGGAGGTCGGGCTCGCCCTCGGCGCGCCGGACGACATGGTCGTCCCAGACCTTCTCCGCGAGTGTCCTACCCATCGCTTTCCCTCCGTGCGTATCGGTATTCGAGACGGATATCCCGCCTTGTGGGCAAGGCTAGGGCACCTAGGGCGGATGAGCAGGGCTGACTTTGTGGCATAAAATTCTTGAGTTAGGACATACGTGCCAATTTGTGCTTTCACTGTTTCTTTAGTCCCCTCTTAATGAAGCCGACCTACAGAGAACTCCTGCCCTTCTGAAAGGATGGGTCAGGCATGCATCCCGACCTGAGGGGTCCTAGGTTGCCTTCTTCGTGCAGGCATTGGGATTGCGCGCGTCGACAGCACCATGAATGCAGAGGCGAATCTTGTGACGCAGCAGAGTCAGATCTATTTGGTGGACACGTATCGGTACGGAATCGACACAGAGATCATCGGTGTCGATACGTCCACCGAGTGCACGCGAATCGCTCTTGCTGAGAACGTTTTCCACCCCCAGGGGGGTGGGCAGCCCGATGATCGGGGCACTGTGGCCGACGTAAGGGTCCTACCGACCAAGGATGCCGAATCCGGGTGGGTGTGGCTGACCTTGTTGTCTGAAACTGACGAACCTGTGCCGCTGTTCACCGAGAGCCTCCGGGTGTCCAGCCGCGTCGACCCCGAACTGCGCCGGCTGCATGCGGCACTGCACACCGCCGGCCACCTGGTGGACGCCCTTGCTCGGCCGCACGGCTTCTCTCACACTGGAAACAACCACTTTCCTGGCCAGGCACGCATCGAGTACGCAGTGAATAATGTGGTTTTCGACAAGGACGAACTGGTGGACACTCTTACCGCCGGACTTGAGAAGGCTATTGCCGAAGCACTGCCGGTGACCACGGGCGAGCAGGACGGTAAACGCACCATCACTATCGAAGGGCTTGCAAGCGAGTTCTGCGGCGGCACTCACGTCTCCCATCTTGGCCTGCTAACCGGCGTTGTTATTCGCTCCATCAAAACGAAGTCGGGCCGTTTGCGTATCGGATATACCGCGGCGCATGTGGATTTCAACGGGGAGAGCTAGCAATGCCGGATGTCGTCACTGGTGCACAGGCTGTCGTGGGTGCGCTGTTGAAGACGGGCGTGGACGCGGTGTTCAGTACTGCCCACGCTGCCCGGCTCCTGCTGCGGTCAGGTAACCCGGCTTCTGGGCCGGAAGTTCTCCTGCTTCCGCACGGACAGGACGCCGGGCACGCGGCGAGTGGGTACGCGACGGCCACGGGCAGGACCGGAGTATGCCTGGCCACGCCCGGAGCTGGGATAACCGAGCTGGTGACGCCGCTGTACGACGCGCACATGGACTCCGTGCCCGTGGTAGCACTGGCCTTCAGCGAGCACGATGACGACACCTGGGGAATGATGCTCCCCATTACCAAGCACAGCTTCCGCATCACCGAGTTCGAACGACTGGCAGCCGCTATCCAGGAGGCGTTTCACATAGCATCCACGGGCCGTCCCGGCCCGGTGCTCGTCGACATCGCTCCTTCCCTTCTGCAGATGCGCGGCGCTGTCCCGTCTCCCCAACCAGGGGTCGAGCTGCCGGGTTTTCGTCCGCCGGCCAAACCCTCGGCCCGCCGGCTAAAGGAGGCGGCGGAGCCCCTCATAGGCTCGAGCCGTCCGATCATGTACGTGGGCGGCGGTGTCATCAAGGCCGATGCCTCGCACGCCCTGCGGGAGCTCGCTGAGTTTGCCGGTATACCTGTAGTCACCACGCTGATGGGCCGCGGAGCTCTGCCCCACTCGCATCCGCTCAATATCGGGATGCCCGGCCTGCATGGCTCGGTCCCGGCCGTCGGCGCACTCCAGGAATCTGACCTCGTCATCGCGTTGGGCGCTCGCTTCGACGACCGGGTCACTGGCGATCCGGCCACGTTCGCCCCTTGTGCAAGGGTGGTTCACGCCGATGTTGATGCCGCGGAGATAGGCAAGAATCGCAGGGCGGATGTGCCCATCGTCGGCGACGCCAAGTGGGTCGCGCTGGGGCTGGTCGAGGCAGTCAAGCGGGCACTCGCCGAGGTCAGCCAGCCGTCCGCCGTACAACTGCACGAGCGGTACCTGCCCTGGCGGAACAGGCTGGCAAAGTGGGCGGAGCGCTATCCCCTCGGCTACAGACCTGCCGACGACGGTTCTCTCGTCCCGCAGGAGGTGATCGAGCGCATCGGCCGCATCGTGGGTCCGGAAGCCATCTACGTCGCAGGCGTTGGCCAACACCAGATGTGGGCGAGCCAGTTCCTACGCCTAGAGCATCCTCGTAGCCTGCTGAACTCCGGCGGCGCGGGCACCATGGGGTACGCCGTGCCGGCAGCGATCGGCGCCGCTACGGGTAGACCGGGAACCGCGGTTTGGGCCATTGACGGCGACGGCTGCTTCCAGATGACAGGCCGTTCCCTGATGACGGCCGCGGCGGCCAGAATCCCTCTGAAGGTCGCGGTGATCAACAACTCCACCCTCGGCATGGTGCGTCAGCTTCAAGCACTTCACTACGCCGAGCGCCATTTCGGTACCGACATCGGCCGGCACGGGATTCCTGACTATGTGGCGGTCGCCGAGTCATACGGGTGCCTCGGGCTGCGCTGCTCCCGGCAGTACGAGCTCGACTCCGTGATCCACAAGGCAGCCGGAGTCGACGATCGTCCCGTTGTCATAGATTTTGTGGTGGACGAGGTGGAAATGGTTTGGCCGATGGTTCCGCCCTCAGCTTCGAGCAGCGACATCCAGATCGCCCGCGACATGACTCCGGACTGGGACAGTGACGACTAGCCCTAGCCCTGGTCTGAGACTGTGTACTGCTCCCCCGGCGGGCGCGCGAAGGCCTTCTGGAGCATGCTCCGCGCCGTGCCCAGCAGCGGAGTGCTGTCCGTGGAACGCCACAGCAGGCTGATGGTGCGCTGCAGAGCCGGCGAAGCGAAGCGACGCATGCTGATGGGCGCAGGACTAGCCTCCGCTGCCATCTCTGGGACACAAGCGACGCCAACGCCGCTGCTGGCGAGCGCGCACGCCACCGAGTAGTTCGACGTTTCGAAAGCGACCAAGGGAGGAGCCATGGAGCTGCTCGCGAACAGAGCCTCCAGGGCTTCACGGTTCGCCAACCCTGCTCGTCCACTGATCAGCGGGATACCAGCCAGCGCAGTCCAGTGCAGAGGTGTCTTGTCGGCTGTCAGAGGGTGCCCGGCCTCCGCGATCAAAACCAGTTCCTCTTCCAGCAAGATCTCGGAATTTAGCCCGGTTGGGACAGGGCGCTGGTGACCGTGGCGGTAGGAGTGGGTCAAGAGCAGGTCGATCTCGCCTCGGCCAGGGGCTCATACCCTTCAGGCGGCTCGAACTCCTGCATAGAAATGGCGATTCCCGGATGCCTGCGCCGCAGCGCCGCGAGCACTGGCGGGAGCAGATGAATGCCCCCGGTGGTGAAGCTGCCGATGCGCAGATGCCCTCCCGACATGTCCAGGAACTGCATGAGCTCGAGCTCCGCGGTGCGCAAGATTTCCTCGATCTCACGACTGCGCTGAACCAGCAGCTCGCCTGCGGCTGTCAAACGCGCACCGCGCCGGTGCCGCACCAGCAGTGGCATGCGGACTTCCCGTTCAAGTTTGGCCATCTGCTGGCTCAGCGCAGGCGGCGTATACCCCAGCTTCGCCGCTGCTGCGGAGATCGAACCAGTTTCCGCCACCGCGACCAACGCGAGCAGGCGGTTCAAGTCCTGCATGATTTCCTCCACTCCTTAAGCCGCCGAAAAGTTCGCGATTCTGCTCCGCTCCCTGAGCGGCTGCGACCCGGCATGCCAGATCAATACATTCCCCACTGTGCGACCAGCCCATCGGGAGGCCGCCGAACCCCATACTCGGGACGCAACATTGCATTAAGCGCCGCATCCCATTCTCCCATCGATCTTTCCCCTCCCAGACGCGCCCTCAAATCTCGTTCATGGACGCAGGCCGGCTGGAAACCAAAGCCTTCGAGGTGGTCATGACAAGTGAAGTCCTCGCCTTTTCCGGGGTGGCCGCCGGCATCATCGTGATGCCGGGAGCTGATCTCGCCGTTGTGCTGCGCAACGCCCTCGGCTCACGACGGGCAGGACTAGCTACCGGAATAGGCATTGTGTGCGGGCTCGCACTCCACACGACCCTTGCCGCTGTGGGACTCGCAGCCCTGCTTGTAGCTTCTGATTTGTTGTTCCTCATCGTGAAGCTAATCGGCGCCGCCTACCTGCTTTACCTGGGAGGAAAGGCGCTGGCCACGTGTGCACGCGGACCACAGCACTCCACCGCGACGCCAGACGAAGGACTGGAGCGCTCGCCGAACCCGGCGGGCGGGGTCATCACTGTGACCACACAGCAAACCCGGCTGCGTCCGTTCGTGCTGCAAGGATTTATTACCAATGCGGCTAATCCTAAAGCGCCCATATTGTTCCTCAGCCTCATGCCACAGTTCATACCCCGCGACGCGCCATTCGTGCCCATGACGCTGGTTCTCAGCGGGATCGTCATTGTCTGCGGCCTGCTGTGGTTTCCCTTCATTGCGGTGCTCGCCTCGTCCGTCGGTCGGTTTCTCAGCTCGCCCCGTGTAGGTCGTCTCATAGAGGGAGTCATCGGCCTCGTGCTCGTATGTCTTGCCATCATCCTCCTCATGGAGTCCGCCGCCTAACGGTTGATCACTTGCGGCATGATCAGGCTTTGATGGGGCGTGCAACCACCGCAAGTATCCTCGTGATCACGATCATCGTGTGCAAGGTACCGCGTCTGACCTGCGACACTCGTTGGTATGGAATCAGCCAGAGCTGCCACCATGTGCCGTTCGCGCGGCTGTTGACAGCGGATGCATAGGTGAACGGCTTAAAAGAGCGCCCTGCGCGCCGGGTCGGACGCCGCGGCGCTGACCTGCCGTGGCGGGCGGCGGTGTTGTCGTGGGTGCGGCCGGGCCTGGCGGCTGATATCCAGATCAGGCGGCCTCTCTCGTCGGTCAGGGCGAGGAAGTGAAGGCCGTGATGGTGGTGCTTTCGGAGTAGTTGCGCCGGTCGGCCTTTCCGGTGGGGCGCTGGGTGGGGATGTGCCGTCGATCAGGACCACCTCCCCGCCCTGCTTGGCGACCTTCTTCAGGGCGCGGTCCAGGCGCGAGGCCTGGGCAGCGAGGAGGGTGATCAGCTCGTCGCGCCAGCGGCGGATGGTGGACTCGGAGACGTTGTTGCCGCCAGCCATGTCGGCCAGGCGCTGGTCGTGGCGGAGCACGGCCAGGACGATCACCGCGATCTTCCCGGGCGGCAGGATCCGCCACCGGGACCGTATCGCCTTCAGGTGGCGACGCAGGAGATCTGCGAGGTGGTCGACGGTGCGCGTGGACAGCGGCAGACGGCATTGGTAAATAAGCGGGCAGGTGTCCTCGGCGCGTTCCTTGGTTTTCGTCACACAAATCCAACGGCGGCCGGGGGCACCGTGGTAACGCCTACGGCGCGCCACTGGCGGCGATAGCGTCCCCGGTCAGAGGCAGGTGGTGAAGCGGCCATCGGGCAGTACGCGCAGCCAGCCGCGATCGACGAGTCTGACCAGTCTCCCGCGCAGCGGTTCCAGCTTGGCCCGCGCGGTGACGTCGACTCCCAGCATCTCGCCGACCTGGCGGGCCATGACCGGTCCGGCGGCCTGTCGCACGGCAGCGAGGATGCGCTGGTAGTCAGGCGGGAGCACGGTCTCCTCCACGTCCGGAGTGCGGTGCGGGATCAGCATCACCGCATGGCCGCCCACCTGCCCCGGCGCCTGGGCGGCCGAGGCGCGTTCGTCGGCGAGCTGCTCGCTCACCCGCTCAAGGACGCGTTCGGCGACGGCGAGTTCGTCCCGCTCGGCCCGCACCTCCTCCAACTGCTTGGCCAGCTGTTCTTCGAGTTCGTCCAGTTCCGCACGGCGCGCGGTGATCCGTTCCAGCAGTTCGGGATCCAGCATGCGTCGGATCGTAGAAGGCCGTCCGACCGTCACGTGAAGGAACCAGCGAACCGACCGCGGCCGTTACTCACGCGCTCACCGTACTGAGCGTTCCAATGCACCCCGGTGATCGGAAACCCACTGATAGGCCGCCCGAACTTGCCTCACCGCCCCTGCGTCACGGAGCCGGGCCATGGCGACGTCACCCGCATCAGCCTGGGACTCGATGCCCCGCCAGCACCGGTCCTGCCACCACAAGATCGTGGACACGAGACGTTGCCGGTCGGACAACTCGTAGCTGTCAACGATCAGCCGCATGCGCCGGGCTACCTCCTCGACATCCGTGACCGAATGGCCCAGTTCGAGGTACTGCCAGCAGACATGAGCGATGTCATGGATCCGCCCGCCCGGCGCAGCAAGGTCCCAGTCGATGAATGCCGCTGGCCGAAGCTCGCCACCACACAGGCGATAGACCGTGTTCTTGGGCGACAGGTCGTTGTGGCACACGACCTCTTGGTCGCCGGCCAGCGGGGTACCAGCCGTCAGGTCGTGGAACTCACGCACGAGCCGGGCGACCGTCACCAAACTCTCGTCGGATGAGACAGCGGCAGGCTGTCGCGGCTCCCATGCCACATGCCCCTCGAGGTAGCTGAGAACTTCACGACCCTCGTCGTCCACACCGAAATATCGCGGAGCACCACTCCAGCCACGGGCTTCAAACAGCCTCAGCAGATCACCCACGAACCTCGTGCGAGCCGAAACTGGACGGCGCACCGTGTCCCCGACACGAACGACCGCATTGACGAAACCTCCAGGCAAGGGCGACTCAGGCATCCGTCCACCCTGCCCGATCGTTAGCTCGAACTGCCATTGACTTGTCCTGACGCTTGATCCCCCCGAGACGACTCCGCCAGATGATCTACTCCGCAGACAGTCGCCCATGACCAGCGCGAGCACTGCCCGAGACGAGCACACCAGCCCTTTGAACTGCGGTTTTAGGTTGGCGGAGCCTCCTAGCAGCATGGCAGCTCGATCATCCTCGGGGCGAGGCGCTTCGGGGGCGGGGAATGCGCAGCTGCGGGCAGCGCGGGCCGACATGCCGCGCGTGGCGTAATGAGCCGTCCGGCGGCTTGGGCAGGTCACGTTGTGCGCAGGCAGTGACTGGTGCGAGTGGCGGGAAGGCGGTGGCGAACCGGGCCATGGGCGAGGAGATCGTGGACCGGTCGGAGGGTTTCGGCGAGCGGCTGCTCGGTGTGCTGCTGGACCGGGTGCGGTTGTTGCCGCCGCAGTTGATCGCCCCCCTGATCGCGGAGGGGGTGGCGGAGATGGGCGGCCGTGAGGTGTCCATCCTGCTCCAGGACTATGCGCAGGAGCTGCTGGTGCCGTTTCCGGGCAGGAAACTGCACGTGGGCCAGCCCGAGCCGGTGGTCGGCTCCCCGGCCGGCCGGGCCTTTCAGAGCGCGGACGTCGTCGAGGTATCACGGGCCGGTGGCGGCGTGCGGATGTATCTGCCCCTGCTGGACGGCAGTGATCAGGTGGGCGTCCTGGCCCTGACCATGGACACCGTCGATGACGATGACCGGCGTCTGCTGTGCCGGCTCGCCGGCTTGGTGGCCGACATGCTGGTCACCAAGAACGCCTACACCGACCAGTTCGTCCTGGCCCGGCGCCGGGAGCCGATGAGCGTGTCCGCGGAGATCCAGTGGGGCCTGCTGCCGCCGCTGACGATGACCGTGCCCCAGGTCGAGTTGGCCGGCATCCTGGAGCCTGCCTACCGCGTCGCCGGCGACAGCTTCGACTACGCCCTCAACGACAACGTCCTGCACATGGCCGTGATCGACGCGATGGGACACGACCTGGACGCCGCCGCGATGGCGACCGTCGCCATCGGCGCCTACCGCCATGCCCGGCGCGTGTTCGTCGGCCTGGCCGAGAAATACGCGTTCATGGACCAAGCCATCTCCCGGCAGTTCGGCGACGATCACTTCGTCACCGCGCAGCTCATGCACCTGAACATCGCCACCGGTGAGCTGGAACTGGTCAACGCCGGCCACCCCGCGCCCCTGCTGATCCGCGACGGCCAGGTCCTGCGGCAGCTGGAGAGTGCGACCACCCTGCCCGTCGGCTGCGGAGGCGAAACGCCCCGTGTCAGAGAACACACACTCCAGCGGGGCGACCGGGTGCTCTGCTACACCGACGGCATCATCGAGGAGCGCGTCGACGGCGGGCAGCCCTTCGGTGAGGAACGCCTCATCCACTGCGTCAACCGCCTGGGTCAGGAGCGGTCAGACGGAATGCGGGCGGATCTGCGCCGGCTCTCCCACACGCTGAAGAAGGAACGGGGAGGGCGCACCAGCGACGACGCCACCCTCTTCATGATCGAGTGGCGCGGAGGCGCCGCCGACCACCTCGCAGTCCTGCACTGAACACCCCCATCGGCTGAAGGGACCAGCCTGATTGTCCGCAAGGTCGTGCGCCAGGCCCAGCCCGGTTCGAACCAGCGCACACCCTGCCCGTGCTCCGACTCACGCGCGTACGGCTTCCGCGGCAGCGACCGGCGCGGAAGTCGAGCAGGTGCAACACGTCGTCCTTCTCCTGCGGGAAGCCGGCGGCACCGCCGTGCTACCGGGCCAGAAGTGCGCTCACAGTCTTCCCGTCGGCCCTTCGTGGGGTCACCGCGGTGGCGCGGGCGAGGCGGTTGACCATGGGCCGGCCGAATCCCCCCGTTTCGCCGGACAGGTCGGGGGTGCGCATGCGAGGCGTCCGCGGGCTGGTGTCGTCGACGGCCACCTCAATGGTGTCGGGATGGGTGGTCAGGCGGAGTGTGCAGGTTCCGCCGCCGAGACGCAGGGCGTTGGTGACGAGTTCGGAGACGACCAAGACGACGGAGTCGGCCTCTTCGGCTGCGATTTCCTGCTGTCCCAGGGCTTCCAGGAGTCCCGGGTGGCATCGCGGGCGTCGGCGACGGCGTTCGCGGAACACTCGGCTGGAGCGTTGACGCTCACCGTGTCCATCAGGTCACCTCGGTCTTGGATCGTCAATGCCCAGTCTGCCTTCACGGCACCCCTGCACGGTCCTGGATCCACCAACCGCGTTGGGCCGGGTCTTCAGGGGGCCGATCGCGAGTGGCACCGGATGGGGCGTTGCGATGCCCGGTGGGACGAAGGGCGCCGACCGGAGCCGCTCCCCAGCCGCAGGGGGCAGTGGTCGGCTGGGTTCGATGCCCCGTTCGTGGGCGACTATCTCGCAGCCGGGCCAACGAAAATCTGTGTTGGTCGGAGTAGACATTGGGAGACGGGCCGGTTATGGGTTCTCTCGTAGTCGAGATCAAGAAGGGTCCGGCAGAGACGAACTGCCGGGCAGCGGTACGCAGTTGCAGTGTGCAGGACGGTGCGGCGGTGGAGTTCCGAAGCCAGGGTTGTTGCAGGACGGGCGACGGGACTGACGGTCGGACCGGGTGGCCCGCAGTGATCAGGGGCTGCCATGAGCAGGACCGCAGTACCCGCAGTGCAGTGTTCGAGTGGTACCCCGGTAAAGGCGTTTGGCTGCGGGCGCGCGTACCGGGAAGTTCGGCAGTGGGGTTCCAAGCCAGAGCAGATGCAGGACGGGCGACGGGGCTGGCTGCCGAAGAGTGGCGCTGTTCCAGGCCACCAGCAGTACCGGTTTGGCAAGTGACAGATCAGAGGGAAGAACGGAGGAGCCGAGCGCCATCAGGATCGCCCGGGCGAGCAGTGGGTCCGGGTACCGCAGGACATCGATAGTGAGGTGGTCTCCGGTCACGCATCCGCGATCCCCGCACCCCCGGCAGCGTTCAGGCCGGACACGCGGAAACAGAAGGCCGGCGCATTACTGGGGCCGGCAGATGGTGTAGCAGTTCCTTCGGGGCCCTGGTGCGAGATGGCACCAGGGCCCCTCCGCGCGTTCCGCAGAGAGGTGAGATGACAGCAGACGATTCCTTCAGCCGTCTCGACGATGACGACTACCCCGCCTACACCATGGGCCGGGCCGCCGAAATGCTCGGCACCACCCAGAGCTTCCTGCGCGCCGTCGGCGAAGCCCGCCTCATCACCCCGCTGCGCTCCGCGGGCGGACACCGCCGCTACTCCCGCTACCAACTGCGCATCGCCGCCCGCGCTCGCGCACTCGTCGACCAGGGAACTCCCATCGAGGCTGCCTGCCGCATCGTCATCCTCGAAGACCAGCTCGAAGAAGCCCAGCGCCTCAACGAAACGCTGCGCCATTCCCAGCTCCGCGACCGGGCTACTGTCTGAACGGCCTTCCTGGCTTTACACCATCGTCATCGCCCGTCTGCGCTGGGACACCCGCACCCGTTCTTACGTGGAACGACGCGTCACCGAGGGCAAGACACGACGCGAAGCCATCCGATGCCTCACACGCTACGTGGCCCGCGAGATCTACCAAGTCCTCCTTACATCCAAGAGGCGATCCCCGGAACCAGCCCCTGTCGATTGACATCCATAGGGGCATCAAGCGCGCCTACGTCTTCCACGGCACCGTAACCGCCGCCGCAATCCGACTCTGGCTCCGCATCTGAACAAGCGGGCCGCCGGTGCGGTTTATCCGGTGTGCTCGGCGGCACGCGCTGCGGACATCCCTCGGATGACGTCCAGAGTGTTCTGCACGACCTGCAGGGTGCTGACACGCATGCGCTCGGCGGCCTCGCTGTCGTGGTCTGCCCCGGCTGCCTGGCCATGGAACAGGACCTCGTTGGCGAAGGTCAGGGTCAGGCCGCCGGACTCATCCTCACCAATCTCGTTGTGAATCACCCACGTAGCGCGGTCGTCCCGGCGGTGGAAACTGACACGCTGACCTTCCTGGAAGGAGACGTCCTCGCGGATCCGTTCACCGCGTACCACTACCTCGCGCACCAAGCCGTCCTGTCTGCGCTCCAGTACGGTGCACTCGGACATTCCGGCAACGAACGGGACAGCATTCTCCGCTTTGCTGCGAAGACCAGCCCACACCTCGTCACGGTCAAGCACGTACTGACCAGCCTGAGACTGATCGTTGACGGGCTGAGTGACCTCGACGTGAATCACGACGGCTCCCATGACGTGGTAGATCGAACAGCGACTATCGCATCAACTGCCGTGGAAGTAGAAGAAGATCCATCCCACCCGACCAATGGCAGAACGCGCCGGTTCTGCATGATCCGCCGGAAAAAGCCCTAGCCAGGATGACCAGCGAGAACGCCCTGAGTGTCGGTGGCAACCGGTTCGAGCTTCTCGGGTAGGTGTCACCCAAGATGGCCTCTTGGTGGGTGCCGACCATCGCGGCCAACCCGTACGGGGGGCGAGGACAGCCCGGGCACCTCCGTTGCGCCAGCCCGCCGGTGTCGGCCTGAGCCCCTGCAACCCTGGAGCGCAGTCGGCTCTTCGGTCAATCCTTTGGGCCGTCTGCCTGATTCGCCTCGCGGAGAGCCACCCAGGCGTCCGCT
Organism: Streptomyces sp. NPDC005402; assembly: GCF_040606575.1. Lineage (NCBI taxonomy): Bacteria > Bacillati > Actinomycetota > Actinomycetes > Kitasatosporales > Streptomycetaceae > Streptomyces > Streptomyces sp. NPDC005402. The sequence continues at coordinate 210,301 of NZ_JBEXFB010000016.1, read as the reverse complement.
ACGGGACCGACGTGCCCGAGCTTATCGGGGTTGTTCACCGTGTGGATCGTCTGGATCTGGCCGTCGAGTACGTCGAGCGCCCAGATGCTGAGGACCTGGCCGTCCCGGTCGCGGAAGATCGCGCCCGGCTGGCTGTTCACCTGCCGCGGCTCCACAACACCACCGCTCCTGATAACCAGCGGCACGAACGCCGCGAGCACCCGGCCCACGTGCCCGGCACCGAGGACGACCGGCTTGAACCGCGGGGCCTTGCCGCCACTGTCGCCGATCATCGACACGTCGGCGGCCAGCAGCTCGGCCAGCCCGTCGACATCCCCTTCCCGAAAGGCGTCAAAGAACCGGTCGGCGAGTTCCTCGCGCTCCTTTCGGTCCGCCTCGAACCGGGCCCGGCCCGCGTCCATGTGACGGCGCGCCCGCACCGCGAGCTGGTGGCACGCCGCTTCCGATCGCCCCACGGCCGATGCGATCTCCGGGAAGCCGAAGGCGAACACCTCCCGCAACACGAAGACCGCGCGTTCGAGAGGGGTGAGCCTCTCCAGCAGGAGCAGGGCCGCCATCGACAGCGAGTCCGCCAGCTCCGCCGACCGCGCCGGATCCTCGTACGGGTCGGTCAGCAGGGGTTCGGGGAGCCACGGTCCGACATACTCCTCCCGCCGGACGCGGGCTGAGCGCAGCACGTCGATCGAGATCCGGGTGACCACGGTCGACAGGAACGCCTTGGGCGACCCGGGCTGGGTGGAGGTGGCCTGGTAGCGCAGCCAGGTCTCCTGGACCGCGTCCTCGGCCTCGCTCACACTCCCCAGGATCCGGTAGGCGATCGAGAACAGCAGCGGCCGCAAATCCTGAAACTCTTCCGTCTTCGTCACGCCGGCTCCTCCTTGAATCTCTGCCGCCACGAGGGCGGCGCCGGCTCCCAGCTGGAGAAGCCGCGCCCCTCGGCCATCAATTACCATTGCCTGTCGTGTGGCTGGCAGCAGGGCCGGGCACCTGCGGACCGGCTATGGCGCCCGGCCCGTAGAAGGCCCCGCTGTCCAGGGCCACCATCACCAGGGCACCGGGCCCTCCTCGCTGAAGAATCCGGCGGTCGGGCCATCCGCGCCGAGCATGGCCAGGCGCACCACGCCTGCGGCACCCTGCGCGACCGTAAGGAATCCGGTGTGATTGTTGCTGTCCGTGGCGACGAAGCCGGGGGCGACTGCGTTGACAAGGATGCCGTCCTTCCGCAGCTCATTGGCGTACTGCACGGTCAGCGCGGTCAGTGCGCTCTTGGACGGCGAATACGCAGCCGACGGCAGTAGTGCCGCAAAGGGGCCGTCCGGATTGCTGGTGAGACTCAACGACGCGGCATGACTGCTGACGTTGACGACGCGTGGCGTCGGGGACCGCCGCAGCAGTGGCAGCATGGCGTTGGTCACCGCAATCACCCCGAAGACGTTGGTCTCGAACACCGCCCGGACCATGTCCAAGTCGACAGAGCTGGGGACTTGGTCGTGGGCCTCGTAGGGCGAGACCTGCCCGGAGCCGGTAATGCCGGCGTTGTTGATCAACACGTCGAGGTAGCCGAAGCGCTCCTCAACCTGCTTCGCGGCCTCCTGGACGGTGACCTGGTCGGTGACGTCCAACGTGACGGCGTGCGCGTCTCCGCCGGCCGCGCGCACCGCCGCAGCGGCTTCCTCGCCACGCCGCAGGTCCCTGGCGCCGATCAGGACCGCCACGCCCAGCGCAGCAAGTTGCTCGGCAACCCCACGACCGATCCCCTTGTTCGCCCCGGTAACCAGCGCGACCTTCTGATGTGCCGTCCGCTCGCTCATGCCCAGCTCCCTGTTATCGAGGTGGGTTCTTCTCAGAACCTGTCTTCGCAACCTGAGACGAGACAGCCCGGTCGTCTCTGACACGCGGACAGAATCAACTGTTCTCGGTCGACGCGATCTGGCCAGAGTCAGACAGGACGGTCTACTCGCCTTCGAGGTTCACGAAGCAGAAACCGGTGACAGAAAAGCTGCAAAATAACCGTTGGCCTCGATCTTGCATGAGGGTCCGTCAGCTTGCTGACGGACCCTTTCTGGCGAGTGTTGGTGCGGAATTCCGGAGTCTGCAGGTTGAGTGCCCGGCTGTCGCGTCGGGTGTGCGCCGGGTTCCACGGCTCCGGTGGGGCTGGTGCTGCTCGCAGGGGCGGGAATGTACTGGTCAGCCAGGGTTCGGTAGGGCCTGGAGCCGGTCCAGGGCATCGGTGATCACGTCAGTCCAGGGCCCGTGCCTGGCCAGGCGGAGGTAGCGGCGGCGGCCGGTGGTGACGAGCTGGGCGGCGGTGGAGAACAGCCGAAGCCGCAGGCGGCGGGGCTCCCGGAGTCGGGCTTGGCCGGTCAGGGCGAGTAGGGGCATCCAGGCCAGCAGGTCGAGGGCGATCTGGACGATCTCCAGCCAGATCTGGTTCTGCGCGGTGTCGTGGAGAGGGAGATTGCGCAGACCGGTGGCACGGGCGGCGCGGATGCGGTCCTCGGCGCGGGCCCGCTGCCGGTGGCGCAGTTCGAGGGCGGCGATCACCTCGCTGGCCGTGTTGGTGGCGAAGCAGGTCAACCGCATGCCGTCGGCGTCGGTGAAACGCAATGGGCACCGGGGTGCGGCCGCTCCTTGCGCACGATCAGCCGCAGGCCCTTCGGCCAGCCCGTCAGGCAGTCGCCGGCGAGTTCGCCACCCAGGTGCCGTCGCGGATGTCGCCGTCGGGTTCCACGGCCGGCGTCCAGGCCGAGGCCGGGACCTTCAGGACGGCCTGGTGGACGGCGTAGGTGATGGTCATCCCGACCGAGTACGACAGCCAGCGCCCGCGCCGGGTTCGCCGGTGATGCGGTTGCGGCGGATGAACAGCCGGTAGACGCCCGCGATGGCCTCCGGGAGCAGGTCGATGGCGGCCCAGTCGTAGTGGCGCGGCCCTTTCGCACCGCCTCCGGCGGACATTCGCTGCCAGGCGGTGCGCGGCACCTTGCGTACCAGTGAATCGACACGGAACTTCCCACCGGCCGTGCGGACTTCGGTGCGGCACGAGACGGCCATGACAGACCCGATCTGGCGCTCGGCCAGCATCTGGGCCAGAGCAAGGTTTCCTCCATAGACCTCGTCCCCGGTCACCCAGCCGACCGTGTGCCCGGCCTCGCAGAACCGCTCGATCATCACTGCGGCCAGCTGCGTCTTGGGCGCAAAGCGCGTGGTGTCGGGCTCCAGCCCGGCCGCCCGGCATCGCTGAGGGTCCTCGGCCCAGATGCGGGGCAGGTACAACTCCCGGCCCACAGCGGCGTGCCCACGCTCGGTGCCATACACCGGGTAGACCGCCACCTGCGCATCTTCGATCCTGCCCGCCGTGCCGGTGTACTGACGCTGCCCCCCGACCGTCGCCTGCCCCTTCTTCACATCGCCCGTCTCGTCGACGATGAGCACCGCCTGCTCGGTGCCCAGGTGGTCGACGACGTACTCACGCAGATCGTCACGGACTGCGTCCGCGTCCCACTTCGCCCGCTCCAGCAGATGCTGCATCCCATCCGGTGTGGCCTCACCGGCCCACTCCGCGATCGTCCAGCAGTTCTTCCGCGGCAGGTCCGCCAGCAGCCCTCGGACGAACTTCCCCACCCGACGCCGGGGTTCGGCACGCACGAACCGTCCGGCTATGCGCCGCATCACCCTGCGAAGTCATCGTCCCAACAGCCCGGGTCTACGCTGTGAGCAGCGGCCACCGCCTGATCTTCAGTCTTCACACACCGATGATCACCGGTGGCCGCAGGGCTGCCTCCATCCGGCGCTGTTAGCGGCGTACTTGGTGCTGACGGTCACCCTCTGGCGGCACCGGCTCCCGCCCCGGGGGCCTGCCGCCCAGCCCCGGGATCAGCACCGCCGCCACCGCCAGGTGCATCAGAGCGAGGGAGACCCGGGTGCCGCCGTCCAAGCCGTCGCCGATGAGCGGCATGAAGGACACGGCCAGTACGGCGACGGCCCCCCCCCCGGCCCAGATGGCGCGGGCACGCCGTACCCCTAACCGCTCCAGGGCGGCCAGGAGTCCCCAGCCGGAGAGCGACGCGAGCAGTGCGACAACCGCCACGGGCGCGGCGCCGATGCCGAGAGTCTGCTCGCCGTCGGCGATCCGCAGCCGGTGCCTCAACAGTGGGTCCGCGACCAGCCACACCAGGACGGAGGCCAGGACGGCCAGGGCCGTAACCCTCAGGCGCCTTCTCCGCGTGCTCACTTGGCGACCTCCGAGAGCGCCCCGTGCAGGAAGACCTCCACCAGTTCCTGCGAGGTCAGGTCGGGCTCGTCCTCCGTACGCGGCTGGGTGAAGAGCAGCCCGATGAAGAGGGTCGCGATCTGCTCCGGCGGCCGGCGCAGGGCGGCCTTGTCGGGCTCCAGCAGCTCCGTGAGAGCCGCGCGGATACGGGTCGTCGACTCGTCGCGGCCCGCGCCGCGCACCGTGCCGGGGTGCTTGCCCCCGCCGTGCCCCAGCGAGCCGATGATCGCGCCAAGCCGGTCCATCTGCGCCTGCAGCGCCTCGGCCGCCTCCGCGAGCCGGTCGGGCAGCGGCTGGGATACGTCGATCGCGCCCAGTTCGCGGATCGCGTGCTCAGGGGAGAGAGCCTCCGCAATGCAGGCTTGCAACAGCTCGTCCTTGTCGGCGAAGACGCGGAAGATCGTGCCCTCGCCGATGCCCGCGGCGCGGGCGATCTTGGCGGTCGTCACGGCGGAGCCGTACTCGGTGATCAGCGGGATCGCGGTCCGGATGATCATTTCGCGGCGCTGCTCCGGCGACATGCCGGGGGCGCGGCGGCGAGTGGTCTGGTTCTCCTTGGATGCTGTCATGACCACGAGGGTATGGAGTGAGTACTCACTCCGCCTGCTTGCCTCGGGAGCTTGCCGATGGCAGCCCACCAAGATCCACAACTACGACTGGAGTACTAGGCAGTCCCCGCCCAGCGCGAGGGCAAGCGCCACATCGAGCAGGATCTTTCCCGGATCGTGCACCGCCCGCGGCTTGCGCCACGGCTCAAGCGCCGCCGACGTCGCCGCATCCAGACCGGCCTTGCGGGCCGTCTCGACCAGCAGCACCGCACCGGCCTGCGAAACCACGCCGCGACCACCGCCCTCCGCGCGGACACGCGGACAGAATCCGATACGCTTCTTCACCTGGAAAGTGCCTCCGGCGGTGGCGGGAACAAGGGCCTCAGCAATCCTCATTCTCGCTGGTCAGAGGCACTTTCTACGTTCATCATCAACAGATGGACAGCCCACCTCGGAAAGCGCGACGTTAGGAAACGCCCTTGCGCAACGACGCGAGGAGGCGGTCGAGGTCCCCGCGTGCCGTGTACGTACGGATCGGGTCGATGTAGTCGCGAGACTCGATGATCTGACCGTCCCGCACACGCATGACGAAGACGCAGGGCACCTTGGACCTGGAGTCGTCCGGCAACGTGAACTCGTAGGCGAACTCGGCGACGATCACTTCAGGATCGGCGGTCTCGTGGACGACGACATCGACGACACTCCTCTGCGGCAAGGACTCCCGCATTTCCGGCGGCACCGTGAAGTGCTCCCGGAGCGCACGCCGACTCGTCAACGGCTCGGACTCCGGCGTCGCCATCGGATGCCGGACATCCGTAACCTCGCCGTACAGGTCAGGCAACTCGCTTGAGTTCCCGTCGGCGACCCCATGAACAAGGCGGAGAAACACCTCGCGCGGACTCAGACTCACAAGACCCCCCAAGTGATACGCACAGGCGGCTGATCATTATCGCCTGATGCGAGCCGGTGTTGCGGACTGTCTCGACCAGCAGCACCTCACCCGTCTGATCCCACGGCCGACGCGCTGGACGCGACCTGCAGATACAGGTCAGCACTCTTCATCTGAGAAGTGCGCTTCCGCAGCAACGTCCAGGACCCTCCACAGGTCCCATCTGTGCAGGTCATGAGCGCTCCTCGCATCTCTGATCAAGCGGTAGACGGCACTGCTCGTGAAAGCCCGGGGTTAGTGACAAGCGCAATGCCTGCCGCCGTCTCAGTGCGCGTCAATGTCAGCCGGCGGGCAAGCCACCGCTGCATGCTCACACTGACCTGCAGGACGACTCCTCACAATCCCCATGCACGCGAAGTCGGTCCGGTGGCCGAAGGCGCCGAAGGAGCGACGCGAAGCGTGGTTGCTGGAGAGGGCACTCCACGTCCGTGACGTGATCAGCCCTCGGCACCGGATATCCGTCGTACTCGGACTGGGGTGCGGACTTCGACAGGGTGAAGTCTTCGGGCTGAGCCCGGAGGACATCGACTACGGCCGAGGTGTCCTCCATGTTCGTCGCCAAGTTCAGGCGCTCAAGGGGAGGTTGTACTTCGCCTTGCCGAAGGGTGCCAAGACACGCATCGTCGACATGCCCCTCTCGGTGGCTGACGAGCTGAAGTGTCACGTCGAAGCGTTCCCGCCAGTGGAGGTGGAGCTTTTGTGGGGAAAGCCGGACGCGGACAAGCAGCGGAAGAAGTTCTCCCTCCTGCTCACCACGCGATTCGGCAACGCCGTGGCGGTCAACACGTGGAACACCTACACCTGGAAACCGGCCTTGGCCAGGGCCGGCATCATCCCGCCGCGTGCGGAGGGCGCGAAGGACTGGCAGGGGGAGGCTGCGCCGAAGGATGGCTTCCACGTGCTGCGGCACACCTATGCCTCGATCATGCTGGAGGCGGGGGAGTCCGTAGTGACGCTGGCGCGATGGCTCGGGCACTCCTCCCCGGCTGTCACGCTTGGTCACTATGCTCACTTCATGCCGGAGGCCGGAAGCAAGGGCCGCACCGCGATCGACGGACTGCTGGGGAGGCAGGGTGATGAGCATGCCGGCCGAAACTCCCCAGATTCTCCCCAGGGCTGATCGAGGAGGTTTTCCCGGATCGCGCCACGCTGGAGATCGCCGTGACATCTAAGGAAAACAAGACGCGGAGCCTTGGAAGATGCTGAGAGATGTTACCGCGACCCGCTACATCGAACCCCTGAGGTCCGGAGGTTCGGTCCCCGGCGTCGTCGAGGCCGATGACCTGGGCACCTACGTCGTGAAGTTCACCGGCTCCGCCCAGGGCCGCAAGGCGCTGGTCGCCGAGGTGATCGTCGGTGAGCTGGCGCGGGCACTGGGGCTGCGCTTCCCCGAGCTGGTCCTCGTGCACTTCGACCCGGCGATCGCCGACAGCGAGCCGCACCAGGAGGTGCGGGACCTCCACGCGGCGAGCACGGGCGTGAACCTCGGTATGGACTATCTGCCGGGCGCGCGTGACTTCACCCCCGAGATCGCCAGGACCTTCCCGGTGGATCCGCTGGAGGCGGGCCGAGTCGTCTGGCTCGACGCGCTGACCGTCAACGTCGACCGTACGGTCCACAGCTCGAACCTGATGGTCTGGCCGACGCTCGGCATCGCGCCCCCGCGGCTGTGGCTGATCGACCACGGTGCCGCCCTCGTCTTCCACCACCGCTGGGAGGGCACGGACCCGGCGAAGTCCTACGACTTCCGCCACCACGCCCTCGGCCACTACGGCCCCGACGTGCGCGCCGCCGACGCCGAGCTGGCGCCCGAAGTCACTCTCGACCTCCTGCGCGAGGTCACCGCGGCCGTCCCCGACGCCTGGCTCACCGACTTCGCGACCCCGGCCGACGCACGCGAGGCCTATGTGAGGTACCTCCACGCACGCGTGCGGACATCCCCGTCATGGCTGCCCACCGACTTCCCCTCCCGGGAGGAACTCGCCGCCGAGGAGGCCGAACGGGCGGAGAGAACACAGGAAGGCCGGCCCAAGTGGCTGAAGCGGGTCCCGGACCTGCACGGCAAACCGGCAGCGGAACAGGATTGGTCGGTGCACCTCGGATGACGGAGCTTTCCTCAAACTCCCGGCGGGTCGAGATCGAGTACTGCACCCGGTGCCGCTGGCTGCCGCGCGCGGCCTGGCTGGCGCAGGAGCTGCTCACGACCTTCGAGACCGAGCTGACGGAGCTGGCCCTGAAGCCCGGCACGGGCGGGATCTTCGTCGTGCGCGTCGGCGGCGAGGTGGTCTGGGACCGGCGGGAGCAGGGCTTCCCGGAGCCCACGGCGGTCAAGCAGGCCGTACGCGACCGAGTGGCCCCGGGGAAGTCCCTGGGCCACTCGGACACGTGAGCCTTTTGAGGATCAGCCGCGCAGCTGCTCGTACGCCGGCAGCGTGAGGAAGTCGGCGTAGTTCTCGTCCAGCGCGACTTCCAGCAGCAGGTCATGGGCCTGCTGCCAGTGACCGGCGGCGAACGCCTCCTCGCCGAGTTCGGCACGGATGGTCGCGAGCTCCTGGGCGGCGACCTCGCGGGCCAGCTCCGGGGTGGCCTTCACGGTGCTTCCCGCGTGCTCGAACTCGACGCCCGCGTTGATCCACTGCCAGATCTGCGAGCGGGAGATCTCGGCGGTGGCCGCGTCCTCCATGAGGTTGAAGATGGCCACCGCGCCGAGCCCGCGCAGCCAGGCCTCGATGTAACGGATGCCGACCTGGACGGCGTTGACCAGGCCGTCGTACGTCGGCCTGGCCTTCAGCGAGTCGATCGCGATGAGGTCGGCCGCCTCGACGTGGACGTCCTCGCGGAGCCGGTCCTTCTGGTGGGGCTTGTCGCCGAGGACCTTGTCGAAGGACTCCATGGCGATCGGCACCAGGTCGGGGTGGGCGACCCAGGAGCCGTCGAAACCGTCGCCGGCCTCGCGGTCCTTGTCGGCGCGCACCTTCTCGAAGGCCACCTTGTTGACCTCGGCGTCCCGGCGGGACGGGATGAAGGCCGCCATGCCGCCGATCGCGTGTGCGCCGCGCTTGTGGCAGGTGCGGACGAGGAGTTCGGTGTACGCGCGCATGAACGGGGCGGTCATCGTGACCGCGTTGCGGTCCGGCAGGACGAACTTGGCGCCGCCGTCACGGAAGTTCTTGACGATGGAGAACAGGTAGTCCCAGCGGCCCGCGTTCAACCCGGAGGCGTGGTCGCGGAGTTCGTAGAGAATCTCCTCCATCTCGTACGCCGCCGTGATCGTCTCGATCAGGACGGTCGCGCGGATGGTGCCCTGCGGGATGCCGACGTATTCCTGCGCGAAGACGAACACGTCGTTCCACAGGCGCGCTTCGAGGTGCGACTCGGTCTTCGGGAGATAGAAGTACGGGCCCTTGCCGAGGTCGAGCAACCGCTGGGCGTTGTGGAAGAAGTACAGGCCGAAGTCGACCAGGGCGCCCGGGACAGGGGTGCCGTTCGCGTCGACCAGGTGCCGTTCGCTCAGGTGCCAGCCGCGCGGGCGCATGACGACCGTGGCGAGGTCCTCGTCGGCCTTGAGCGCGTACGACTTGCCGGACCTCTCGTCCGTGAAGTCGATGTTCCGGGTGTACGCGTCGGCCAGGTTGACCTGCCCGAGGACGACGTTCTCCCACGTCGGCGCCGAGGCGTCCTCGAAGTCCGCGAGCCACACCTTCGCCCCGGAGTTCAGGGCGTTGATGGTCATCTTGCGGTCGGTGGGGCCGGTGATCTCGACCCGGCGGTCGTCCAGGGCCGCGGGAGAGGGGGCCACCTTCCAGGAGTCGTCCGCACGGATCGCGGCGGTCTCCGGGAGGAAGTCGAGCGTGGAGGTGCGGGCGATCTCGGCGCGGCGCTCGGCGCGGCGGGCGAGGAGCTCGTCACGCCGGGGCGTGAACCGGCGGTGCAGCTCGGCCACGAAGGCCAGGGCCGCCTCGGTGAGGACCTCCTCCTGCCGCGGCAGGGGCTCGGCGTCGACGATGGCCAGCGGGGACGGCGCTGGTGCGGACATGAGCGGTCACTTCCTTCAGCGGTGGCACCGGGTGCCAGTCGAACCGGGTACGCGAGCGACGCCCCTCACAAGGGCAGGGCGCTTCTGAGCAGTGGATACTAGTTTCCTCATCGTGGAAGTTCAATGGTTTGTTGATGTCGAGATTCTCCGGGTCGAGCAAGGGTGGCTCTGCGTGCCACCGCGTTCACTCAAGGTGCGCCAGATCCACCGGCGTGTCGATGTCGTAGGGCTCGGCCACGTCCCCGCACTCGACGAGCGTGAGGGCGCGCTGGTGCTCCTTCAGATAGGCGCGTGCCCCCCGGTCGCCGGTCGCAGTCGCCGAGATCCCCGTCCAGTGCGCGGCACCGAAGAGGACGGGATGGCCGCGCACGCCGTGGTACGCGGCCGAGACGAGCGAGGTCTCGCCCTCGTACGCGGCGAGCACGCGGCGCACGGCCCCCGCCCCGATGCCGGGCTGGTCGACGAGCGAGACCAGCGCGGCCCGCGCTCCCGTCCCGGCGAGCGAGTCGAGCCCGGCCCGCAGCGACGACCCCATGCCGTCGGCCCACTCCGGGTTCTCCACGAGCACGCAGCCACCGAGCTCGGCCCGCTCCCGTACGACCGCCGCGGCCGCCCCCAGGACCACGTGCACGCGGGTGCAGCCGGCCGCGCGCAGGACACCGACCGCGTGTTCGACGAGCGGGCGGCCCCGGTGTTCGAGCAGTGCCTTGGGCCGCCCGCCGAGCCGCCGCCCACCGCCGGCGGCCAGCAGCAGTGCGGCGACCTGCTGTTCGTTCTCCGTCATGCGTCCTGCATACCTGACGCGCCGGCGTGCGCCGGGGTTTCCACGGGCTGAATTTCGGTCCGTACGGTGGCGCGCGGCGCCTTGCGTGGCGTTTACTGACCCGCGTCCCTCGGGGCCTGACCGCCGCCGAAGGGGCTTCACGACGGTGGGGCGCACTGAGGAGTGCGAGGGGGAGAGCTGTGTTGCGGAGCTTGGGGCAGAGGCCGGTGACCGGCAGCGACAACGATCAGAGAGTGGCGGAACTGCGGACCGCGGTGTCCCGGCTGCGCCGCGAACTCGCCGCACACCCGGCCGAGTTCCCCGACCGGGGCATCGCCGAGGACGAACTCGCCGCGCTGGCCGCCATGACGATCGACGGCACGCCCGAAGTGCCGCGTCTGCGGCGGTCGTTACTGCTGATCGCCGGGGCGATCGGGTCGGTGAGCGCGCTGTCGCGGGGGCTGACCGACGTACGCAGGGCGGTGGAGCTGTTCGGGGAGCCGCGGCGCTAGGTCAAGAACCGGCCGCGGAACGGGAAGGGCCCCCGGTAGCCCCGGTCCGACGTCCGGTGCTCGAACCGCTCGCACAGCCAGGTCTCCTGGACGAACTCGGTGCGCCGGGACCAGATCGTGAGGATGCCGTGCGGTCCGTACTTGCCGTCGCACTGCCGGTAGACGTCCTTCGCGTCCCGGAAGCAGGCCAGCCCGGTCATCATGCCGTGGCCCACCGGGTGGTAGTCGGACCAGGCGCACGCGATGCACGCCTTGAGCCGCACGGAGCGGGGCAGGTCGCGGCCGATCTCGTGCAGCGCCTCCTCGAAGTCCGGGTGGGTGGCGCGGAACTCGTGCCCGTCCAGGCGCAGGGTGACGGTCAACTCCTCACCGTCCGTGGGGTGGCCGAGCCGCATCGCGCAGTGCACCGTCGCGACGCGCTCGCCCTGGCCCGCGACCTCGACCGGCATGGTCTGTCCCCACTCCAGGAGGCAGGCGAACAGGTCTCCCTCGACGAAGGTGAACCCCGGCTCGGGAAGCTCGCCGGGCAGCGCGCCGAGCGTGTCCATCGTCCCGCCTTCGAAGCGGACGCCCCTGATCGTCGTACGGATCAGCTCCCGGCCGTCCGACTCGAAGACGATCTCCTCCGTACCGTGGCGGTCGGTGTACCGACCCGGCCAGCGGTGCCGGACCGTCATGCCGGGTTCTGGCTGGCCAGTGCCTCCGACAGCTCCCCGGCCACCTGCTGGAGCACCGGCACGATCTTCTCGGTGGCCGCCTCGGTGACCCGGCCCGCCGGACCGGAGATCGAAATGGCGGCGGCGGTGGGGGAGTTGGGCACCGACACCGCGAGGCAGCGGACGCCGATCTCCTGCTCGTTGTCGTCGACCGCGTAGCCCTGGCCGCGCACGTCCTTCAGGGCCGCGAGGAACCCGTCCGGCGTGGTGATCGTCTTCTCCGTCGCGGCCGGCATGCCGGTCCGGGCCAGCAGGGCGCGCACCTCGTCGTCGGGCGTGTTGGCGAGCAGGGCCTTGCCGACGCCCGTGGAGTGCGGCAGGACGCGCCGGCCGACCTCGGTGAACATCCGCATCGAGTGCTTCGAGGGCACCTGGGCGACGTAGACGATCTCGTCCCCGTCGAGCAGCGCCATGTTGGCCGTCTCGCCGGTCTCCTCGACCAGACGGGCGAGGTAGGGGCGGGCCCAGGTGCCGAGCAGCCGGGCGGACGACTCGCCGAGGCGGATCAGACGCGGGCCGAGGGCGTACCGCCGGTTGGCCTGCTGGCGGACGTATCCGCAGGTCACGAGCGTCCGCATGAGGCGGTGGATGGTGGGCAGCGGCAGCCCGCTGCTCGCGGACAGTTCGCTCAGTCCGACTTCTCCGCCCGCGTCCGCCATCCGTTCCAGCAGATCGAAGGCGCGCTCGAGGGACTGGACCCCGCCACCGGCGGACTTGGCGGAGTCGGTGGTGCTGGCGCTGGACGTCGGCACGGCGCGTTCCTTTCGGGGCTGCCTTTCGGGTCTGGGCAGGAGGGCAGAAGCCTACCCGGCAGCCGGTTGACTCCCCGCTGGTGCGTAGCTACGTTCTGCTTGCTGGAATCGTAATTCCGCTTTATGGAAACGTCCAGAGTGTCGACGCGGGGTGCACTGTGAGGAGGTGAGCCCTTGACGGCGCTCAACCGGGAGTGAAGACTCCTTCAACAGAAAGTTGAATTCCGTTACGCGGAAGTTAACGGCGGTACGGAACTTCACGGCGGAAGAGAGGGGTCCGGGTGTCCGACACTGAACTGGTGCTGCGCTCGACGCGCGTCATCACGCCCGAGGGGACACGGCCCGCATCGGTCGCGGTCGTCGGCGGGCGGATCACGGCCGTACTGCCGTACGACGCTCCCGTGACCGGGAACGCCCAGCTGGAGGACCTCGGCGACCACGTCCTGCTGCCCGGCCTGGTCGACACCCATGTGCACGTCAACGACCCCGGCCGCACCGAGTGGGAGGGCTTCTGGACCGCCACGCGCGCGGCGGCGGCCGGCGGCATCACCACCCTCGTCGACATGCCGCTCAACTCCCTCCCGCCCACGACGACGGTCGACCACCTCCGTACGAAGCAGGAGGTCGCCGCCGACAAGGCCCACATCGACGTCGGATTCTGGGGCGGCGCCCTGCCCGACAACGTCAAGGACCTGCGCCCCCTGCACGAGTCGGGTGTCTTCGGCTTCAAGGCGTTCCTGTCACCGTCGGGTGTGGACGAGTTCCCGCATCTCGACCAGGACGGGCTCGCCCGGTCCCTGGCCGAGATCGCCTCCTTCGGCGGCCTGCTGATCGTGCACGCGGAGGACCCGCACCACCTGGAGGCGGCCCCGCAGCACAGCGGTCCCAGGTACGCCGACTTCCTCGCGTCCCGCCCGCGCGACGCCGAGGACACGGCGATCGCCCAACTCATCGCCCACGCGAAGCGGTTGGACGCGCGCGTGCATGTGCTGCATCTGTCGTCGAGCGACGCGCTCCCGCTGATCGCCCAGGCCAAGGCGGACGGTGTCCGCATCACCGTCGAGACCTGCCCGCACTACCTCACCCTCACCGCCGAGGAAGTCCCGGACGGCGCCAGCGAGTTCAAGTGCTGTCCGCCCATCCGCGAGTCCGCCAACCAGGACCTGCTGTGGCGGGCGCTGGCCGACGGCACCATCGACTGCGTGGTCACCGACCACTCCCCGTCCACGGCCGACCTCAAGACGGACGACTTCGCCACGGCGTGGGGCGGCATCTCCGGCCTCCAGCTGAGCCTGGCGGCGGTCTGGACGGAGGCCCGCAAGCGCGGTCACTCGCTGGAGGACGTGGTCCGCTGGATGTCCACGCGGACGTCCCAACTGGTGGGCCTGGACCGGAAGGGCGCCATCGAGGCCGGCCGCGACGCCGACTTCGCGGTCCTCGCGCCCGACGAGACCTTCACCGTGGACCCGGCGGCCCTCCAGCACCGCAACCGCGTCACGGCGTACGCGGGCAAGACCCTGTACGGCGTGGTGAAGTCGACCTGGCTGCGCGGCGAACGCATCGTGGCGGACGGCGAGTTCACGGCTCCCAAGGGCCGACTGCTCACCCGTACGTCCTGATCCACCCGCACCGGCAACTCCAGAAAGGCACATGGACGTGACGGCGATTCCCAGCTTCACCGGCGACGCGAACCCGTACGGCGGCGGTGACCCCTACGCGGACTACCGCACCGCCGACTTCCCCTTCACCCAGTACGCCAACCTCGCCGCACGGACCCTCGGTGCCTCGGTCGTCGCCGCCAACGACGAGTTCTTCGCCCAGCGCGAGAACCTGCTGATGCCCGAGCGGGCCGAGTTCGACCCCGAGCACTTCGGGCACAAGGGCAAGATCATGGACGGCTGGGAGACGCGGCGCCGCCGGGGTGCCTCGGCCGAGCACCCCTGGCCGACGGCCGAGGACCACGACTGGGCACTGGTGCGGCTGGGCGCGCCCGGGGTGATCCGGGGGATCGTGGTCGACACGGCGCACTTCCGCGGGAACTACCCGCAGGCGGTGTCGGTCGAAGCCACCGCCATGGCCGGCTCCCCCTCCCCGGAGGAACTGCTGGGCGACGACGTGAAGTGGACGACGCTCGTCCCGCGGACGCCGGTCGGCGGCCACGCGGCGAACGGCTTCTCCGTGTCGCTGGAACAGCGCTTCACACACCTGCGGGTCAACCAGCACCCCGACGGCGGCATCGCCCGCCTGCGTGTGTACGGCGAGGTCGTCCCGGACCCGGCATGGCTGGAGGTGCTCGGCACCTTCGACGTGGTCGCCCTGGAGAACGGCGGCCAGGCGGAGGACGCGTCGAACCTCTTCTACTCGCCGGCCTCGAACACCATCCAGCCGGGGCGCTCCCGCAAGATGGACGACGGCTGGGAGACCCGCCGCCGTCGTGACCAGGGCAACGACTGGATCCGCTACCGCCTCGTGGCCCAGTCCCGGATCCGGGCCATCGAGATCGACACGGCGTATCTGAAGGGGAACAGCGCCGGCTGGGCGTCGGTGTCGGTCCGCGACGGCGAGGACGGCGACTGGCGGGAAGTCCTCCCGCGCACCCGTCTCCAGCCCGACACGAACCACCGTTTCGTGCTGCCGACCCCGGCGGTGGGCACGCACGCGCGCGTGGACATCTTCCCGGACGGGGGGATCTCGCGCCTTCGGCTGTTCGGTTCGCTGACGGAGGGCGGCGCTGCGGCGCTGTCGGCGAGGCACCAGGAGCTGGGCGGCTGAGATCAATCAGCCCCTGCGGCCTTCGAGAAGCGGGCCCCTGCTCCTCGAACGCCGCAGGGGGCGATGCGCCTACCTCACGCCGCATGCCCCCCGTCCACCGAGAACTCCGCACCCGTGACGTACTCCGCGCCCGCCAGATACGCCACCATCGAGGCGACTTCCTCCGCCGTCCCGAACCGCCCCGCCGCGGTCATCGCGGCCTGCCCCGCCGCGAACGGCCCGTCCGCCGGATTCATGTCCGTGTCGACGGGGCCGGGATGCACGATGTTCGCCGTGATGCCCCGCGGCCCCAGCTCACGCGCGAGGGCCTTCGTCAGCCCGATCAGGGCCGACTTGCTCGTGGTGTACAGGCTTCCGCCGGGACCGGGCACCCGCTGGGTCATGCAGCTGCCGATCGTGATGATCCGGCCCCCGTCCCGCATCCGGGCGGCCGCCGCCTGAGAGGTCAGGAACACCCCGCGCACGTTGACCGCCAGCACCCGGTCGATCTCCGCGAGGGACAGCTCGCCCAACGGGCCGAGCACCCCCACGCCCGCGTTGTTCACCAGCACGTCCAGCCCACCGAGCGCCTCCGCCGTGCGCGGGACCGCCCCCGCCGCCTCCTGCGAGTCCGCGGAGTCCGCCCGCAGGGCTACGGCCCGCCGCCCCAGCGCCTCGACCCGCCGCACGACGTCCGAGGCCGCCTCCTTGCCGTCCACGTACGTCACGGCCACGTCCGCGCCCTCCCGCGCCAGCCGCACCGCCGTGGCCGCACCGATCCCCCGGCTGCCCCCGGTGACGAGCGCGACCTTGCCGTTCAGAGTTCCGTAAGTCGTTGTCATGCCACCCATCCCACCGGCCTGGCCCCCGAACCGCTGGCGGCGAACGGACACACACCTCGGCCCGGCCGCAGCCCGGTGTTCGTGAAGGGCCCGGGCGGCAGGTTAACTCCCTGAAAACTCATCGGACTTGCCGGGAAAATCTCCGAAGTTGTCATTGACATGCCACTGTCTACGCGCGTCATCATGAGGGCATGAGATTCCCCCCACGGATCACTCGCATCGGCGCCGCGGCCGCCGTCCTGTCCGCCCTCCTCGTCGGCGGCACCGTCACCACCGCACCCCCGGCGGCGGCCGCGGTCGGCAGCATCTGCTACACCAAGCTGCCGTCCCAGGCGCACGACACCCTGGACCTGATCGAGCAGGGTGGCCCCTACCCCTACTCGCAGGACGGGGTCGTCTTCCAGAACCGGGAAGGCGTCCTGCCCAGCCGGTCGACCGGCTACTACCACGAGTACACGGTGATCACGCCGGGCTCCTCCACGCGCGGCGCGCGCCGGATCGTCACCGGTGAGAAGAGCCAGGAGGACTACTACACGGCGGACCACTACGCCACGTTCAACCTGGTCAACTACGGCTGCTGACAGGGCCGTGGCGGCCGGGAGAACGGTGCCCGGCCGGAGGTCCCCTCCGCGTTCAGCCGGACGTCCGGTTCTCCGCGGCGGCGAACAGCGCGAACCCCAGCACGATCAAGGCGATGCTGGCGTAGACCTCGTAGCCGTGGAGGAAACCGATCCGCTGCACGAGGCCGATCCGCCAGTCGGTGAACTCGTGCAGCAGGCCCATCCCGCCCTGCACCAGGGCGAGGAAACCGAGCAGTTCCAGCAGTTGCTTCATGGGTAGACCCTCGCCCCGCGGCCCCCCCACGAACATCGGCCGCGGGGCGAGACCCGTTCCGCCGAAGCATCGGGCCTGCGGGGCCGTTCGCGCCGAAAGTCTGCGGTGCCGCGACTTTGGTCGCCGATCCCGGTCGCAGGGAGGTGGGCCCGGGCCGCACTGCGTAGATTTGTCGACCGTGAGCAGTGACGAGACGGTTCCCGAGCCTCCGGCCTTTCCCGGCCGGCGCTGGCTGCTGCCGTCCGCCGTGATCCACGAGTTCGACCCGGCCGGCGTGCGGCCCGGACGGCGTCCCCGGCGCACCGCGCGCGACTGGCTCGTCGACTTCTCCTGCTTCCTCCTGGCCGTCTTCATCGGCCTGGTCGCGGCGGACGCGGTGGGCGACAACCCGCACGTGTCGCAGGCCGCGGCCGATGTCGACCAGCTGCTCGGCGCGCTCGCCTGCGCGGCCGTGTGGTTGCGCCGCCGCTGGCCGCTCGGTCTCGCCCTGGCCACCATCCCGCTCGGCGTGCTCTCGGACACCGCCGGCGGCGCCTGCATGATCGCCGTCTTCACCCTCGCCGTGCACCGCCCCCTCAGGTACGTCGCCTGGGTGGCCGGCATCAACATCGCCGTCGTCCCCCTCACCTTCCGGCTGCGGCCGGACGCCGATCTGCCGTACGTCGTCTCGGTCATCCTCACCGTGGTGCTGGTCGCCGCGGTCGTCGGCTGGGGTCTGCTCGTGCGGGCCAGACGGCAGCTCATGTTCAGCCTGCGCGACCGCGCCCGGCGCGCCGAGACCGAGGCGCGGCTGCGGGCCGAGCAGGCGCAGCGGCTCGCCCGCGAGGCCATCGCACGCGAGATGCACGACGTCCTCGCGCACCGGCTGACCCTGCTCAGCGTCCACGCGGGCGCCCTGGAGTTCCGGCCGGACGCGCCCCAGGAGGAGGTCGCGCGAGCGGCCGGCGTCATCCGGGAGAGCGCGCACGAGGCGCTCCAGGATCTGCGGGAGATCATCGGTGTGCTCCGGGCCGCGGACCACGACGACACCGGCCGCCCCCAGCCGACCCTCGCCGCGCTCGACACCCTGGTCGCCGAGTCCCGTGAGGCCGACATGAAGGTCATCCTCGACAGCCGGGTCGCCGAGGCCGCCGCCGTGCCCGCCTCCGTGGGCCGCACCGCCTACCGCATCGTCCAGGAGGGCCTCACCAACGCCCGCAAGCACGCCCCCGGCACGGAGGTCACGGTCACCGTCACCGGCGGCCCGGGCGAGGGCCTTGTCGTGACCGTCCGGAACCCCCCGCCCGAAGGTGAGGTGCCGCACGTCCCCGGCTCGGGCCAGGGCCTGATCGGCCTCACCGAGCGCGCCACGCTCGCCGGTGGCCGGCTGGAGCACGGGGTGGAGGAGGACGGCGCGTTCGGGGTACGGGCGTGGCTGCCGTGGGGATGACGGTCCTTGGCGCCGCCCGTCGTGCAACTCGCCCGCCCGCAAGGGTGATTGCGCCCTGCCGTCGCGTGATTACGTAGGGCCCATGACTGTGATCAGACTCCTCCTCGTCGATGACGACCCCCTGGTGCGGGCCGGTCTGTCCCTGATGATGGGCGGGGCCGAGGACATCGAGATCGTGGGGGAGGCGGCGGACGGCACCGAGGTCGAGGCCGCCGTCGACCGGACCCGCCCGGACGTCGTCCTCATGGACATCAGGATGCCCTCGGTGGACGGCCTCACGGCCACGGAGCGGCTACGCGGCCGCCCCGACGCCCCGCAGGTCGTCGTCCTGACCACCTTCCACGCCGACGAACAGGTTCTGCGTGCCCTGCGCGCGGGTGCCGCCGGATTCGTCCTCAAGGACACCCCGCCCGCCGAGATCCTCGCCGCCGTCCGCCGGGTCGCGGCCGGCGACCCGGTCCTGTCGCCCACCGTCACCCGCCAGTTGATGGACCACGCGGCCGGCACCGCCGCCGACACCCGACGGGCACGCGCGCGTGAGCGCGTCACCGCCCTCAACGACCGCGAACGCGAAGTCGCCGTCGCGGTCGGCCAAGGCCTGTCCAACGCCGAGATCGCCACCGCCCTCTACATGAGCGTCGCCACCGTCAAGACCCATGTGTCCCGCGTCCTGGCCAAGCTCGCCCTCAACAACCGGGTGCAGATCGCGTTGTTGGCGTACGACGCGGGACTGCTGGAGCAGTCCGAGGAACCCGAGCCGGACGGGCACTAGGCACGGCTGCCGGGCGTTGACGGTGTGAAGGGGGAGCTCATGACCGAAGCAGTGATCGACCTGGGGGAGTACGGCGACGCGTTCCGTGTCGATCCGCACCCCGTGTACGCGGAGTTGCGCGGCCTCGGCCCCGTGCACCGGGTGCGGCCGCCCGGCTCCGACGCCGACTACGAGACCTGGCTCGTCGTCGGGCACGAGGAGGCGCGCGCGGCACTCGCCGATCCGAGACTGTCCAAGGACGGCCGCCGAATCGGCATGATCTTCGACGACGAGGCGCTGATCGGCCGCCATCTGCTGAACAGCGACCCGCCCGAGCACACAAGGCTGCGCGGCCTGGTCTCCCGCGCCTTCACCCTGCGCCGGGTCGAGCGACTGCGGCCCAGGATCCAGGAGATCACCGACGACCTCCTCGACGCGATGCTGCCGCACGGCCGCGCGGACCTGGTGCAGTCCCTCGCCTACCCGTTGCCGATCACCGTGATCTGCGAGCTCCTCGGCGTACCCGAGATGGACCGCACCGAGTTCCGGAAGCTGTCCACGGAGGTCGTGGCACCCACCAGCCCGGAGAGTGCGTACGACGCCGTCCTGCGCCTGGGCGAGTACCTGACGGAGCTCGTCGAGGACAAGCGGGGCGCCGGCCCGAGCGACGACCTGCTCGGCGACCTCATCCGCACCACCGCCGAGGACGGCGACCGGCTCTCCGCGTCCGAGCTGCGCGGCATGGCCTTCCTGCTGCTGATCGCGGGCCACGAGACCACGGTCAACCTCATCACCAACGGCGTGCACGCCCTGCTCACCCACCCTGACCAACTCGCCGCCCTGCGCGCCGACATGAGTCTCATCGACGGCGCGGTCGAGGAGACGCTGCGCTACGAGGGCCCGGTGGAGAACGCGACGTTCCGGTACGCCGCCGAGCCCCTGGAGATAGCGGGACGGGCCATAGCCGAGGGCGACCCGGTGATGATCTGCCTGAGCGCGGCCGACCGCGACGACTCCCGCTACCCGGCCCCGGACCGCTTCGACATCCGCCGCGCCCCCCGCGGCCACCTCGCGTTCGGCCACGGCATCCACTACTGCCTCGGCGCCCCGCTGGCCCGCCTGGAGGCCCGCACGGCGATCGGGACCTTGCTGGACCGCGCCCCCGCCCTCACGCTCGACGGGCCCACGGGGGAGTGGCTCCCGGGGATGCTGATCAGAGGCGTGCGGAGCCTGCCGGTGCGGTGGCAGGGCTCGTCGGGCTGAGCTCGGTGGGGGTGACCGGGGTGTGATCGGGTGGACGTGACGGGACGTGCGCGATGGGCGTGACGGAGGGCGATCGCGTGGGATTGCCGGATCCGGTCAGCAGGGCGTGACGGACCGCGGTCGCTACGGGGCCGACTGCGGTCGGTACGGTGCGCCGGGCTGCGGCTCGGCCGGCGCGACATGCTCAGAACGCGGTCGAGCTCGTGCCGCCCGGGAGTTCGGCCAGCCGCACGGCTCTGCGCTCGCGTCGCGAGATCTCGCACGCCTCGGCGACCCTTAGCGCCTGCAATGCCTCGCGCCCGTCGCAGGGGTTCGCCCTCTCGCCCCGGACCACCTCGATGAACGCGGCCAGTTCGGCCTCGTAGGCCGGACCGAACCGCTCCAGGAACCCCGTCCACGGCTTGTCCGCCGCGGGCGGCCCGGTGGGTTCCGTGGACGCGATCGGCGTGCGGTCGTCCAGGCCCACCACGACCTGGTCCAGCTCCCCGGCGAGCTCCATGCGCACGTCGTACCCGGCCCCGTTCAACCGCGTGGCCGTGGCCGTCGCGAGGGTTCCGTCGTCGAGGGTGAGCACGGCCGCCGCGGTGTCGACGTCCCCCGCCGCCCGGAACATCGGGGGACCGGCGTCGGACCCGGCCGCGTACACGTCGACGATCTCGTGCCCGGTCACCCAGCGCAGGATGTCGAAGTCATGGATCAGGGTGTCCCGGTACAGGCCCCCGGACAGCGGCAGCCACTCCGCGGGCGGCGGCGCCTGGTCGGAGGTGAGCGCCCGCACGGTGTGCAGCCGTCCGAGCCGCCCCGAGCGCACCGCCTCCCGGGCGCCGGTGTAGCCCGCGTCGAAGCGGCGCTGGAAGCCCATCTGGAGAATCGTCCCGGCGGTCTCCACCTCGGCGATGGCCTGCTGCGTGCCGGGCAGGTCGAGCGCGATGGGTTTCTCGCAGAACACCGGCAGCCCCGAGCGCGCCGCCCGGCCGATCAGCTCGGCGTGGGCCGAGGTCGCCGTAGTGATCACCACGGCGTCCACGCCCCATTTGAAGATCTCGTCGACGCCCGGGGCAGCGGTCTCCCCCAGGCGGTGCGCGAGCTCCTGGGCCCGTGCGCCGTCCGCGTCCGTGAGGATTAAGGACCCGACCTCCCGATGGCGGCTGAGCGTGTTCGCATGAATGGTGCCGATGCGGCCCGTCCCTATGACCCCGATGCGCATGTGAACAAAGTGTGGTCGGGAACCCCCTGCTGTCAATCTGTATGTCCGGACAATCTGACTACACGACTTCCCGTCAACAACGCACGGAGCTACGCTCGGGCCGTGCCGAAACCAGGAGTGGACCCGACCGTGACGCTCGAGCTCAGTGTGGACCGCAGCAGCCCGGTGCCGTTGTACTTCCAGCTCTCCCAGCAGCTGGAGGCCGCGATCGAGCACGGAACGCTCACCCCTGGCAGCCTGCTGGGCAACGAGATCGAGCTCGCGGCCCGGCTCGGCCTGTCCCGGCCCACCGTCCGCCAGGCCATTCAGTCGCTCGTCGACAAGGGCCTGCTCGTGCGCCGCCGCGGAGTCGGCACCCAGGTCGTGCACAGCCAGGTCAAACGGCCGCTGGAGCTCAGCAGCCTCTACGACGACCTGGAGGCGGCCGGCCAGCGCCCCGCCACGAAGGTCCTCGTCAACACCGTCGTCGCCGCCACCGCAGAGATCGCCGCCGCGCTCGGCGTCGCCGAGGGCAGTGACGTGCACCAGGTGGAACGCCTGCGCCTGGCCCACGGCGAGCCGATGGCGCACCTCTGCAACTACCTGCCCCCGGCCCTCCTCGACCTGGACACCGCCCAGCTGGAGGCCACCGGCCTGTACCGCATGATGCGCGCCGCGGGCATCACCCTGCACAGCGCCCGCCAGTCCATCGGCGCCAGAGCGGCCACGGCGGCGGAGGCGGAGCGCCTGACCGAGGAGGCGGGCGCGCCCCTCCTCACCATGCAACGCGTCACCTTCGACGACACGGGCAGAGCGGTCGAATACGGCACCCACACCTATCGCCCCACTCGCTACTCATTCGAATTCCAGCTCCTGGTCCGGCCTTAGGGGGCGCGGGGAACTGCGCGATCAGCCACGTACGAGCCGCACCCGGCATGACTCGCGCACCCTCCCTTTGCTCCCCCGTTCGGCACCCAGCGTGAGCGTGCGGCACAATCGGGGCCGATGAGCACCTACGGCAACTTCAGCGCCCCCATAGGCTCCCGCCGCGCCCCCGCCCTGCGGACCGTCGGCACGCGGGAACGCCGCTCACACCTGACCGCACCCCGCGTGCCGACGGTGGGCATCGACATCGGCGGGACCAAGGTCATGGCGGGTGTCGTCGACGCCGACGGCAACATCCTGGAAAAGGTCCGCACGGAGACCCCGGACAAGTCCAAGAGTCCCAAGGTCGTCGAGGACACCATCGTCGAACTGGTCCTGGACCTGTCCGACCGCCACGACGTCCACGCGGTCGGCATCGGTGCGGCGGGCTGGGTCGACGCCGACCGCAACCGCGTGCTGTTCGCCCCCCACCTGTCCTGGCGCAACGAACCGCTGCGCGACCGCATCGCAGGCCGCCTCGCGGTCCCCGTCCTGGTGGACAACGACGCCAACACCGCCGCCTGGGCCGAGTGGCGCTTCGGAGCGGGCCGCGGCGAGGACCACCTCGTCATGATCACGCTCGGCACCGGCATCGGCGGCGCGATCCTGGAGGACGGCCAGGTCAAGCGCGGCAAGTACGGTGTCGCCGGCGAGTTCGGCCACATGCAGGTCGTCCCCGGCGGCCACCGCTGCCCGTGCGGCAACCGCGGCTGCTGGGAGCAGTACAGCTCCGGCAACGCGCTGGTCAGGGAGGCCCGGGAGCTGGCCGCCGCCGACTCTCCGGTGGCGTACGGGATCATCGAGCACGTCAAGGGCAACATCGGCGACATCACCGGCCCGATGATCACCGAGCTGGCCCGCGACGGCGACGCGATGTGCATCGAGCTGCTCCAGGACATCGGCCAGTGGCTCGGCGTCGGCATCGCCAACCTCGCCGCCGCCCTGGACCCGTCCTGCTTCGTCATCGGCGGCGGCGTCAGCGCGGCCGACGACCTGCTGATCGGCCCCGCGCGGGACGCCTTCAAGCGCCAGCTCACCGGCCGCGGCTACCGCCCCGAGGCCCGCATCGCCCGCGCCCAGCTCGGCCCCGAGGCCGGCATGGTCGGCGCCGCCGACCTCGCCCGCCTGGTCGCCCGCCGCTTCCGCCGTGCCAACCGGCGCCGGGTGGAGCGGCACGAGCGCTACGAACGGTACGTGGAGGCCCGTCGTACGTCCCAGGACACCGCATGACGGCATCCCTGCCGCGCCAGGCCTCGGCGCCGCCCGGGGAGCCGGAGCGTCCCACCGAGGACCGCCGCCACATGATCCGCCGCAGGGCGATCACGCTGCTCATCATCGGCCTGCTCATCGGCGTCCCGGCCGGCTATCTGGTGATCTCCGCCAACCAGAGCCGTGACAGCGGCAAGGACAAGGAGGCTAAGTACTCGGCGACGGGCCTCACACCCGGCTGGCCGTCCAAGGTCCAGCGCCGCCTCTACCAGGTGCCCGTCCCGCACCCCGCGGACCTGGTCGCCTCCTACGAGACCAACAACTGGAAGACCAGCCGGCTCTACGTACAGTTCCGGACGACCGACGCGGGCCTGGCCGCCTTCCTCACCGGCATGGGTGTCAGCCGCGCCCAGCTGGAGAAGAACGAGACTTCCATCAGCGAGCGGGACCAGAAGGTCAGCGGCTGGAACTTCGACACCCCGCGCTCCTGGTGGGGCCTGACCCACGCGCAGAAGGACCCGGCACCCACCCAGGACGTCATGGTCAACCTGACCGTCCCGAACGCCCCGAAGGTGTACGTCGTCTCGCGCACGGTCCCCTGACCCGCCCGGCCCGGCGAGCCGCTCCGGCCGGGCGCCGGAGCCGATTGTCAGACCCCGCCCGTAGAGTCGAAGACGAGTGATCCGACAGGCGGGCGGGAGGTGACAGGACGTATGAGCGACAGGACCGTGGTGGCCGAGCGCAGGGGCGCGGAGCAGGGGGCGGCCGTCCCCGTCCGGCTCGCGGCCGTCTTCCTGCCCGCACCCCTTCCCCGGGAGGGCCGGCTCGCCTTCTGGGACCCGGAGGGCGCCCCCTTGCCCACCGTGGACACCGAGGCCGGGGCAGCGCTGCCCGATCTCACCGAGCTCACCGTCGTACGACCGCACGGAACCGGAGTCCGACGCCGGACCGCTCCCGCCCTCTCGCTCCCGATCGGTGAGGCACTGCCGCTGCTGGTCCGGGCCCGGCGCGATCCCGCCGCCCACCCCGCCACCGCCTGCTGGGGCGCGGCCGCCCTGCACGCGCTGCGGCTCACCGCCCGCGGCCGCCTGCTGCCCGGCCTCACCGCCGCAGGCCACGACGCCTGGCGGGCCGGCCCCCTGGACCCGGACGACATCGCCCACCTCCGCGCGGTCGCGGCCGCCCTGCCCCACGAGGGTCACGCGGTCCCGCTGCCCGGCCCCGGCCCGCTCCGGCTGCCGGAACCGGAAGCCCTGATGCGCTCCTTCCTGGACGCGGTCGCCGACACCCTGCCCCGTACCCCCGCAGCCCCCCACGCCTGCGGCAAGCCCTTCGCGGCCCGCGCACCGCAGCGGCTGCCGCACGCCCAGGACTGGGCCGCCGAAGTAGCCGCCGGCATGGACGCGGGCGTGCGGATCTCACTCCGCCTGGACCTGTCGGCCCACAACCTGTTCAACGCCGACGCCGACGGTGTGCGCAGCGCGGGGGCCGCGATCGTCCAGGTGCACAGCCTCGCCGACCCGACGCTGGTGACTGACGCGGCGACCCTGTGGGCGGGGGACGCCGACGCCGTCTTCGGGCCACGGGCACGCGTGGACGCGGCCCTCGCAGTGCGGCGCGCCGCCCGGGTCTGGCAGCCCCTGGACCGGCTCTCCGAGCAGGACGTGCCCGACGTACTGGCCCTGTCCGACGAGGAGTTGGGCGACCTGCTCGGCGTGGCCGCGACCCGGCTCGCGGCGGCCGGGGTGGCGGTGCACTGGCCGCGGGATCTGGCGCAGGACCTCACCGCGGCGGCGGTGGTCCGCCCCGCGCCGGGCTCGGCGACCGACGGCACCGGGTTCTTCGAGGGCGAGGAACTCCTGCAGTTCCGCTGGCAGTTGGCGCTGGGCGGCGACCCGCTCAGCGAGGCCGAGATGGACGCGCTGGCCGAGGCCCACCGCCCGGTCGTACGCCTCAGGGACCAGTGGGTACTGGTCGACCCCGCCCTCGTGCGCAAGGCCCGCAAACGCGAACTGGGCCTGCTAGACCCGGTCGACGCGCTCTCCGTGGCCCTGACGGGCAGCGCGGAGGTCGACGGCGAGACGGTGGAGGCGGTGCCGGTCGGCGCGCTCGCCGCCCTCCGTGACCGGCTGACGGCCGGAGTGCACCCCGCCGAACCGCCCGCGGGCCTGCACGCCACCCTCCGCGACTACCAACTCCGTGGCCTGGCCTGGCTGGACCTCATGACCTCCCTGGGCCTCGGCGGCTGCCTCGCCGACGACATGGGGCTCGGCAAGACGATCACCGTCATCGCCCTGCACCTGCGCCGGGCGCGCCGCGAACCGACCCTCGTCGTCTGCCCCGCCTCGCTGCTGGGCAACTGGCAGCGGGAGATCACCAGGTTCGCGCCCGGTGTCCCCGTCCGCCGCTTCCACGGCACGGAACGCAGCCTGGACGACCTCGACGGCGGCTTCGTCCTCACCACGTACGGCACCATGCGGGCGGCGGCGGCGAGGCTCGCCGAACAGCGCTGGGGCATGGTCGTCGCGGACGAGGCCCAGCACGTGAAGAACCCCTACTCGGCGACCGCGAAGGCCCTGCGCACGATCCCGTCGCCCGCGCGCGTGGCCCTGACCGGCACCCCGGTCGAGAACAACCTCTCCGAGCTGTGGGCCCTGCTCGACTGGACGACCCCCGGACTCCTCGGCCCGTTGAAGTCCTTCCGCGCCCGGCACGCGCGCGCGGTGGAGAACGGCGAGGACGAGGAGGCGGTGACCAGGCTGGCGAGGCTGGTGCGGCCCTTTCTCCTGCGCCGCAAGAAGTCCGACCCGGGCATCGTCCCCGAGCTGCCGCCCAAGACGGAGACGGACCATCCGGTCCCGCTCACCCGCGAGCAGGCCTCGTTGTACGAGGCGGTGGTGCGCGAGTCGCTGCTGGCGATCGAGACGGCGCAGGGCATCGCGCGCAGGGGCCTGGTGCTGAAGCTGCTGGGCGCGCTGAAGCAGATCTGCGACCACCCCGCGCTGTACCTGAAGGAGGAGGTCCCGGCGACGGCAGGTGAGCGCCTGGTCGCCCGCTCCGGCAAACTGGCCCTGCTGGACGAGCTGTTGGACACCTTGCTGGCCGAGGACGGCTCGGCCCTCGTCTTCACCCAGTACGTGGGGATGGCCCGTCTGATCACCGCCCACCTCGCCGCCCGCGCGGTCCCGGTAAACCTGCTGCATGGCGGGACGCCGGTGCCGGAGCGCGAGCGCATGGTGGACCGCTTCCAGAGCGGCGCGATCCCGGTGCTCGTCCTGTCGTTGAAGGCGGCGGGCACCGGCCTCAACCTCACCCGCGCGGGCCATGTCGTTCACTTCGACCGCTGGTGGAACCCGGCCGTCGAGGAACAGGCCACCGACCGCGCCTACCGCATCGGCCAGACCCAGCCCGTCCAGGTCCACCGCCTCATCACCGAGGGCACCGTGGAGGACCGCATCGCCGAGATGCTCGAATCCAAGCGCGCCCTCGCCGACGCGATCCTCGGCTCCGGCGAGTCCGCCCTCACGGAACTCACCGACCGCGAACTGACCGACCTGGTCTCCCTCCGGAGGCCGTCATGACCCCGGGCCCCGCCGACGAGGCCCGCCGAGCCCTACGGGCGGCCCGGGAGCGGCCGGGCCGGGAGACGCGGGGGGACGCGGACGGGGAGACGGCCACGGGGACGCGCAGCGGGGAAGCGCACGAGGGCGATGCTTCGGCGTCGGGTGCGGGGAGCTGCGCGGGCGAGGAGGGCGGTGGCCCGCGGGTGCGAGGAGCCGGGGGTTATGTGGCGTCCGCTGCCGGGAGCTTCGCGGCCGGGGAGGGCGGTGACGCGGCGGGGCAGGGGATGGGTCGTGACGCGGCGCGGGGTTCGGAGAGTCGAGCGGACCGGGGGAGTGGGGGCTCTGCGGCGTCGGGTGCGGGGAGCCGTGCGGGCGAGGGGGGCGGTGGTCCGGCGGTGCGGGAGGCCGGTGACCCTTCGGTGTCGGGTGCGGGGACCTTCGCTGGAGAAGAGGGCGGTGGCCCGGTGGTGCGGGAGGCCGGGAGTTCTGCGGCGTCCGCTGCCGGGAGCTTCGCGGGCGAGGGGATCCGTAGCGCGGCGCAGGCGTCCGGCCATGATGCGGCGTGGGATGCCGAGAGCCGAGCGGACCGGGGGAGTGGGGGCTCTGCGGCGTCGGGTGCGGTGCCGGGTGCGGGGCGCCTTGCCGTCGAGGGAGGCGGCAGCCTCGCTGGGCAGGAAGAGGGGGGCACCTCCGCGGTGCAGGGCGCAGAGAGCCCGGGGGTCACGGGGGCGGACCGCCCAACGGCTGAGAGTGCGGCGCGCCGGGTCGAGGCAGAGGCCGATGAGGCGGGTGCCGCCGGTGAAGAGGACACGGAGGGCACGGCGTCCGAGAACACCGTGACCGATCCCGCCCCGGCCGAGCCCCGGCCAGGTGACGTGGCCCGCGCGGCACTGCGGGAAGCTGTCGCGGCGCGGCGTGCCGCGCTCGTGGACGGTGTCAAAAACCAGTCCGGGACGGGCGCCAGTGACGCTGATTCCGTCGGCCCCACGCAGTCCCGCGCACCCCACCCCGAAGCAGCCGCGGCGGACGCGGCCGGGGCCACAGGTCCGTCCGACGCGGGCGCGGCCTCCACCGCCTCTGCCGACTGCACGGCTGGAAACACGGATCGCGTCACCGAGGCAGCTCCGCCCGCTGCGGATGCCCCCGATGCCGCACCGGCGGGCCACGCACGCCCCGCGGATGCCGCCCGCGAAGCGCTGCGTGCGGCACGCAGGAGGCGGGCGGAAGCCGAGGCCGCGGAGGCGGAGGCAGCCCTCACGCGTCGGTCGCGCAGGACCACCCCGACCGCGTCCGGGAACCGAGGCCGTACGCCGCCGAGTCCAGCCGCCGGCGTCCGCGCGCGTGACGTACGGGAGTTGCTGGCCGACGCCTTCCGGATGCCCGACGACGTGGCCCAGCCGCAGGAGGAGCACGAGGACCAGGACGAGGACAACAGCCGTGCGCGTAAAGGCAGTTCCCTCCAGGAGACCCCCGCTCCCGACGACGGCCCCCTGAACCCCGGCACCGCCGCCCACATCGACAACACCACACCGCCCCCGGCCGCCGAAACCCCCACGCCCACCGGCACGGGCGACTCGGTCCCACCGGGCGAAGCCCCCACGGCCGCCGCCTCCGACAGGCACTCGCCCCCTCCGACACCCGCCGCCGTCCCGTCCACCCCCCGCCGCCCCCACTCCATGGCCGCCCCCAACCGGGACAACGACCTGCGTCGCACCTTCCCCGCCTTCCCTCCCCACGCCTCCGAGGACGCCCGGTTCGCCGCCACATGGTGGGGCAATGCCTGGGTCGCCGCGCTCGAGGGGGGCGCGCTGGACGCCAAGCGCCTTGCGCGGGGCCGTGGTTACGCCGAGCAGGGGCACGTCGACGCGATCACCGTGACGCCCGGGCTCGTGCTCGCCTATGTGCAGGGGAGCCGCGCCCGGCCGTACCGCGTGCAGGTGCGGTTGCGGACGCTGGGGGACGTCGACTGGGACCGGTTCCTGGACCTCGCGGCCGACCGGACCGGACACATCGCCGCACTGCTCGACAAGGAGATGCCCGAGGCGCTGGCCGAGTGCGGAGTGCCGTTGCTTCCCGGCCCCGGCGATCTCGAACCGCAGTGCAGCTGCCCCGACCGAGGCCACCCCTGCAAACACGCCGCCGCCCTCTGCTACCAGACGGCACGCCTGCTCGACGCCGACCCCTTCGTCCTGCTCCTGCTGCGCGGCCGGGGCGAGCGTGAGCTGCTCGATGCCCTGTCCCGCCTCAGCGCCGCCCGCGCGGCCCGTGCCGCCCAGGATCAGGAGCCAGCGTCGCTGCCCGGCGTACGGGCGAGTGAAGCCCTCGCACCGCGCCGACTCCCGCCGCTCCCGGCCTCGTTGCCCGTCCCTCCGCACCCCGAGCAGCCCCCGGCGTACCCCGCGTCCCCGGGCGGCCCCGACCCCTTCGCCCTGGACCAGCTGGCCACCGACGCCGCCGCCCGCGCCCATGCCCTGCTCGGCACCGGCCGCGACCCGGTCGGCGAACTCACCCTCTGGCAGGACGCGGTCCGCCTCGCCGCAGCCCGCCCCGGTTCCGGCCTCACCGCCGGCACCCGCGCCCTCTACGCCTCCCTCGCCGCAGCCACCGACCGCACCCCGGCCGACCTGGCCCGCGCGGTCGCCGCCTGGAGGCAGGGCGGGATCGAAGGACTCGCCGTCCTCGAAGAGCCCTGGGATCCACCGGCCGGCCGCTTCGACCGCGCCCGCCCTCTCCTCCTCGCCGCCGACCTTCCCGCTTTCAGGCCTTGGCGCAACCACCTCACCCACCCCCGTGGGCACATCCAGCTCCGCTTCGGCCGCGACGGCCTGTGGTACGCCTACGAGTCCGAACCGGGCCACGACGACTGGTGGCCACGCGGCACTCCCGACCTGGACCCGGTCGGCGCCCTCACGGGCCTGGGCACACCGACCGATTTCTGACCAGACCGACCTCTGACCCGACCGACCTCCACCCCCGCCCCCCGACCCCCACCCCCCTGTCTCGCGGCACCGACCTGACCCGAGAAGTCTGCAGGCCGACGCGCCCTCGTCGACGAAGACCTCCGCGATCACGCGGCCCTGCCCGGCGATGATGTCGTCGTCGGTGACCCGGTGGGCCACCCGCCCGGTCCGCCACCCGCCCCTCCCCGAATCCACAGCCCGCGGCCACCCCGCCGCCCCCCCCGCGACACCCAGACCCATGTCGCCCGCGCCGCAGCCCCGCCCCGGTGAAGGCCGTGTGAGAGTTCGCCGGTGATGTTCGGGAGCCAGGGGTGAGGAGTAGGGACTCCGGGTCCGGACCGTGAGAAAAGGCGGTTGGCGTGGGGGCCGTGAGTGAGACGAGGACCCCCGCCCTCCAGTACCGCTTCGACGGCCCGGAAGACGCCCCGGTACTCATCCTGGGGCCGTCGCCCGGGACCACGTGGCACAGGTGGGCGAAGGCGTCTTACGGGGTCCAGCCGGTCCGATTCAGAAGCGTATGCGTAAGTCTCGGCTCTGTGGTTCAGGGGCGTCGACTCTGTTGGTGATTTGCGTGTGACACGCACTGGGTAGACGCGCTGATCGGCCAGCCGACGCTGCGCCACATTCGAACGAAGTCGCCTGAGGTCGAGGGCCGAAGGCCGAAAGCTGCTGAGGCGGATCTGGCTTGGCAGGCGGTTCCCGCCCTACAAGCTCCGCCTTAGACTGCCACCGCTCCGAAACCTGGCGATCTTCGGGAGGGTGTGCAGGATGAACCGAGCACTCATGACCGCATTGGCGGCAGTAGCGTTGGTCGCGTCCGGGGGCAGCACCGCCGCCGCTTCCGACTCCCCGCCGCGAACCACACATGGCCCCTGCCAGTACACCCGGACCCCGGACGAGCCGGCGGCGCGTCCGGTTCCCCTGCCGCCCGACCCGCGACACACCCCCAGTCACGGCGCAGTCGATATGGCTGTCCCGACCAGCCAGGGCCCGCTCCCGTTGCGCCTGGACCGGGCGATGGCGCCGTGCACGGTTCAGAGCTTCGTGCACCTGGCGCAGCACCACTTTTATGACCGTACGGTGTGCCATCGGCTGACGGCGTATCCGACGCTGAAGGTCCTGCAGTGTGGTGATCCGAGCGGCACCGGCGAGGGTGGTCCGGGGTACAAGTACAAGGACGAGCTGCCGGTGGACCTGCCGCCGGCGCCGAGCGACCCGACCGGTGTCCGTCGCCTCTACGGGCGAGGCCTGCTGGCGATGGCCAACGCCGGGCCGAACACGAACGGTTCGCAGTTCTTCGTCGTCTACGGCGATTCCGCGCTGCGACCGGACTACACGGTGTTCGGCACGGTCGGCGCCACCGGTCTGGAGACGCTCGACAAGATCGCCGCCGGCGGTATCGAGCCAACCGCGCAGGACCCGGCGCCTGTCGACGGCACACCCGTGCTGCGGACCGAACTGCGCAGCGTTCGGCCGTCCTGCCGGCCTTGACGAACTGTGGCGCGGTCAGTGCGGTCCAGCTACGTGACTGGCCGTCCCACGGTGATGCCGGACACGGCGATGAGGGTGTCGGCGGTGTCGGGGCAATGGGCCGCGGAGGATGGAGCGATCGCCGAAACCACTCCCGGACCCGTCCTGCGCTCGCTGTACCTCGGCCCGCTCGAAGCCCACACGCTGTCCAGGCGAGACCACGGCACGTGAGGCACAACTTCAACGCGCCGGGTCGGGTGGCGTTCCGGGGCGGTGGGCCTGATGATTCCGGACTCTCAGACCGAGCTCTCAGTCGGCATCCTCTCCGGCGCCGGTGCTGACCGCGTCCCGGAGCGGGGCGGTCACCGCGTGGGGACAGGGGGCGAAAGTCCTTGCGCCGCGCGCGTGCACCCATCGCGCGAAGGCGCTCTCGAAGGCGACCGTAGTGATCACTACCCGTTGCGCTGGAGCGGCAGGGCCTGTCCACATCCATCCCGACCGGTCCCAGATCGGCCGCGCGAGGTTCATCACCGGACGTGGTAGTCGACGCTGACCCCGGCACGCGGTTGCTGCAGCAGCGTCCCGGTCCTGGACGCGCGCGGCGGTGACCAGCACCATCAGCGGCAATCCCCGGCACTCCACGACCTGCCCTTTGCGGCCCGCCACCTTCTTCCCTCGTCCCGGCCGACACCGTCGGCGCGGACGGTGTACGCCGCCCGCAGGGACCGCGAGTCGATCATCCCCGCCGTCGGCGGACGCTCAAGAGCTTACACTTCTGAGAAAATCGTAGTTTAGACTGCCTTAACCTTTCAATTCTGGCAGGAGTGTAGCCAGGAGCGTCGGATCCGACCTCCGTTCTGACCGAAGCTCCGCAGCGATTGGCCCTCGGCAGCCTTGGGAGGGCGCGCGCGGATGAGATAGGCGCCAGGAGGAAGATTTCTCGATGACCCGGCCCGATGACCCGCGCACCGCGGCGGCCCGGATGTTCGCCGAGGCCGGTGCGTTCGGCGAGCTTCTGGCCGGGATCGATTGGGCGGCGACGCCGCTCGGGCCCCCCGAGTCCTGGCCGGGGCCCCTGGTGGACACCCTGCGCCTCATGCTCACCTCTGAGCACGGGATGGCTCTGTACTGGGGCGCCGAATTCGCCACGCTCTACAACCTGGGCTCCTCACCCATTGTCGGCGCCAAGCATCCCTGGGCGCTCGGCAGGCCCTATAAGGATGTGTTTCCCGAGGTCTGGGCCCACCCTGTGAGTGCCCACTTCCACTATGTGACCGACACCCGCAAGTCACTGCTGATCCCCGATGAGCCGCTCATCATGGAGCGCCACGGCTTTTTGGAGCAGTGCTACTTCGACTCCTCCTTCCAGCCCGTGCTGCTGGACGACGGCACCGCCGGCGGCGTGCTGCAGATCATCACCGAGACCACCCGTCGGGTACTGGGCGAGCGTCGGCTGCGCCTGCTGAGCGAGACCGGCGCCCGCACCGCCGGGCTGCCCACCCCGGGCGGGGTCGCCCGCGTCGTCGCGGAGGTGCTGGGCTCCTATCCCGAAGAGATCCCGCTCCTCGACCTGTACCTGACCTCCGGGCCGGGGATGCTGCGGCCGGCGGCCTCCGCCGGACTGCGGTCGGCGCCCGAGGCCGTCTTGCCGAGTGCGGCCGGCGGGTCGGACATCGCGACCCGGCTGGCGCAGGTCGTCGCCGACGGTGCCCCTGCCACGCTGCCGGCCGCCGCGCTCACCGGCCACACGGCCGGGCAGCACGCCGCGGCCTCCCGGCTCCCAGTCGAGCAGGCGCTGGCTCTGCCGCTGGACTGTGCGGGGCAGGTGGGAGGCGTCCTGGTGGTGGGCGTCAACCCCTGCTTCCCGCCGGCCGGGGCCTACCGGGACTTTCTGGAGGTGCTCGCCGCCGGCGTGGCCGGGGCGCTCACGGCCGCACTCGCCCACGACGAACAGCGCCGGCGGGCGGAGGCACTGGCCGAACTGGACCGGGCCAAGACCACCTTCTTCGCCAACGTCAGCCATGAACTGCGCACCCCGCTCACCCTGCTCCTGGGTCCACTCCAGCAGGTTCTGGCCGAAGAGGACCGGCCCGAGCGGCGCGCGCAGCTGGAGCTGGCCGAGCGGGGCGCCCTGCGCCTGCTGAAGCAGGTCAACACTCTCCTGGACGTCGCCAGGGCCGAGGCCGGGCAGATGCGCCCGGCCCTTGAACCGGTCGACCTCGCCGGTGCCACGGCCGAGCTGGCCGGGGTGTTCCGCTCCGCCTTCGAGGCGGCCGGGCTGACGCTGGAGGTGGACTGCCCGCCGCTGCCCCGGCCAGTGTCCCTGGACCGGGAGATGTGGGAGAAGATCATCCTCAACCTGCTCAGCAACGCCCTGAAGTTCACCTTCACCGACGGCGCCCGGGTACAGGTGGCCGCGGCCGGCGGCCGGGCCCGGCTGACCGTGACCGACACTGGCACCGGCATTTCCGCGGACGAGCTGCCGCGCCTGTTCGAGCGCTTCCACCGGGTCCGTGGCGCCCGCTCCCGCTCCCACGAGGGCAGTGGCCTCGGCCTGGTGCTGGTGAAGGACCTGGTGGAAGCGCACGGCGGCACCGTCGGCGTGGAAAGCCGGCTCGGCGAGGGCACCACCGTCACCGTGGACCTCCCCTTCGCCGCCGCCCACCCGCCCCGCCCGGCCCCGCCCGCGGCCGGCGCCGAATCTCCCGGGGAATCCCCCGGAGAAGGCGGGGGCGGCCGGCCCGGCCGCGCCGCGGCCTATGTGGACGAAGCGCTGGGCTGGCTGGCGGCTGACCCCGTCCCCGCTGCGGTCACCCCCACGGCGCGCACCCCGCACGCCCCCGCGACCCACGATGCCCCCCAGGGCCCCGGCCCGCACGAAACCGACCGCCCCCGCCCGGCCCGCCTGCTGGTCGTCGACGACAACGCCGACATGCGCGCCTATCTCACCCAGCTCCTGCAGCCCGACTACGACGTGCTGGTCGCCGCCGACGGCCGGGCCGCCCTGGAGATGGCCCTGGCGCAGCCGGTGGAGATGGTGCTCAGCGACGTGATGATGCCCCGCATGGACGGCTTCGAGCTGGTCCGGGCGCTGCGCGCCGACCCGCGCACCGCCCGCCTGCCCATCGTCTTGCTCACCGCCCGCGCCGGCGAGGAGGAATCAGTGCAGGGCCGGCACGCCGGCGCCGACGACTACCTGACCAAACCCTTCTCCGCGCGCCAGCTGCTGGCGCGCGTCCGCACCGGGTTGGAACTGTCCCAGCTGCGTGAACAGGTCCTGACCGAGACCCGCAACCAGCTGGCCGTGCTGGCCTCCCTGGCCGACGCGGGCCTGCGGCTGTCCGCCACCCTCGACCCGGACCAGATTCTGCAGACTGCCGGCCAGGTCCTGCTGCCCGACTTCGCCGACCAGATCAGCATCCACCTCACCGCCGCGGCACCCGCCCCGGCGCAGTCGCCCCCGGCGTACATCGCCGGCACCCCCCTTCTTGCCCGCGAGGCCCTGGCCACCGCCGCCACCCACGCGATCAACGGCACCGCCCCAGCCCCGGCCGGCCCGCACCCGGCGTCTGGCGTCGTGCTGGCCCTGCCGCTGCACGCCCACGATCAGACACTGGGGGCCTTGGTACTGGTCCGGCACACCGACTACTCAGCGGTCGAACGCAAGTACCTGGAGAACCTCGCCCACCGCCTGGCCTTGGCCTACGACAACGCCACCCGGTACCACAACGAGCGCCGCCTGGCCCTGACCCTGCAGCGCGCCCTGCTGCCCCACCGCCTGCCCCAGGTGCCCGGGGTGCGCCTGGCCACCCACTACCGGGCCAGCAACCGCGGCGCCGAGGTCGGCGGCGACTGGTACGACGTGCTCGCACTGCCCGACGGTGACGTGGGGCTGGCCATCGGCGACGTCATGGGCCACGACGTGGAAGCCGCCACCGTGATGGGCCAACTCCGCTCCGTCCTGCACAGCCTGGCGATGGAGGGCGCCGGCCCGGCCCAGGTGCTGGCCAGGCTGGACGCCTACCTGCAGTCGCTCGCCACCGAACGCTTCGCCACCTGCCTGTACGCGGTCTACAACCCACACCGCCACCGCCTGCGCTACGCCGCCAGCGGGCACCTGCCGCCCTTGCTGGTAGCCGCCGACACCGCCTACCTGGAGCTGCCCCCGGCGCTGCCGCTGGGCCTGGGCAGCACCCCAGTCGACCGCGAGGTGGCGTTCCCGCCCGGCACCAGCCTGCTGATGTACACCGACGGCTTGGTGGAAAACCGGGCACTGTCCATGGACGACCGCCTGGCGGCCCTGCGCCAGACCTGCGGCGCGCTGCCCGCCGCCGCCCGCACCGACCCCCAGCAGATCACCGAACGGGCCCTGGAGCTGCTGGACACCCCCGACCGGGTCGACGACGACACCGCCCTGCTCGCTGCCACCGCCGAACCATGATGTCGAACCGGCGCCCCGCAGGCTGACGGGAATGCCGTACAACCGACCGCTACTGCTCGTAGCCATTGCTGACGAAGCTGCGGATTTGCTAATCCACTGCTAACGAACTGTCTTCATTGCCAACAAAGTTGCGGATCCGGAATGGCCTGACCGCGTGCTCGTCGGGTGGGCTGGAGGGCATGAGCAACGGGGCGATTCTGGTGACCGGCGCCACCCGGGGGTGTGGGCGGCGTCCCGTTCCGGCAACGTGCGCTGAGCCGAGCGACTTGCGCGCCGTATGGCCTGCCGGATTGGGGCGAGGGGGCTTCGGAGTCCGCTTGCTGGTTTTGGACCGGTGGTTGTAACTGAGAGCATCCGGCTACGGCCAAGCCTTTTACCGAGCGTTCACCGTGTGGTGTTCAAGCTGCTGTTGGGGGGATTTCGGAAGGTTTCCAGGTGGATCAGGCCGAGCCTCGTTCGTGCCACCACACTCGATGCTGCTTCCTGAACCGCCTGGAGGCCGTGATCAAAGAGGAAAGCGTTGCTCGTAGCGACTGAAGGAGGGCACGCGCCCGGAGGGCCACTGCCGACACCGCCACGAGTACATGCCGGAGAATGTATACCTGGGTTCTCGTTGGCAGGACCGGAGCGGGGCAAGGCCCGCTCGGTCGACCCCGGCGATGTGACATCTCGTGACAGATGAGAGGCTCAGACGGGTGAGCGAGACACAACCGAACACCCTGCAATACCGTTTTGACGGGCCTGAAGACGCACCTGTCCTGATCCTGGGCCCCTCCCTGGGTACCACCTGGCACATGTGGGACCGCCAGGTCCCCGAACTGGTCAAGCAGTGGCGCGTCTTCCGGTTCGACCTGCCGGGACACGGCGGCGCGCCCGCATACCCGGTGGGTTCGGTCGGTGACCTCACCGACCGGCTGCTCGCCACGCTCGACCAGTTCGGGGTGCAGCGCTTCGGCTACGCGGGCTGCGCGCTCGGCGGCGCGGTCGGCATGGAGCTGGCCTTGCGCCACCCCGAGCGACTCGCCTCGCTCGCGCTGATCGCCGCCTCGCCCCGTTTCGGCACGGCCGACGAGTTCCGCCAGCGCGGGGTGATCGTACGGACGAACGGGCTCGATCCCATTGCCCGCACGTCGCCCGACCGCTGGTTCACCTCCGGGTTCGCGGCCGCCCAGCCCGCGATCACCGAGTGGGCCGTGCAGATGGTGCGCACCACCGACCCCGGCTGCTACATCGCTGCCTGCGAGGCGCTCGCCTCCTTCGATGTGCGGGCCGACCTGGCGAGCGTCGGTGTGCCGACGCTGGTCCTCGTCGGCTCCGACGACCAGGTCACCGGCCCGGCCGAGGCCCGCACCCTGGTCGCGGGCATCCCGGACGCCCGGCTCGCCGTCGTACCCGGCGCCTCCCATCTGGTGCCGGTCGAGCAGCCGGCCGCCGTCACCGACCTGCTCGTCAGACACTTCTCCACCGCCTGGCAGCCCGCCTTCGACTCCAGCACCGGCCAGACGGCGATCCCGACCGCCCCGGTCACGCCGGTCCTCATGTCCGCGCCGCCGCACCCCGTGCCGATCGCCGAGATCGCCCCGGTCGCCCCCGACCCCCGGACGACGGGCCGTGCGGACCCGTACGACGCCGGCCTCAAGGTGCGCCGCGAGGTGCTCGGCGATGCGCACGTCGACCGGGTACTGGCGCAGGCCGACGACTTCTCCGGCGACTTCCAGGAGCTCATCACCCGTTATGCCTGGGGCGAGATCTGGGACAGGCCAGGGCTCGACCGCCGTTCCCGCAGTGTCGCCACCCTCAGCGCGCTGGTCGCGGGCGGGCACGTGGACGAGCTGGCCGTCCACACCCGGGCCGCCCTGCGCAACGGCCTGACCCCCTCCGAGATCAAGGAAGTGCTGCTCCAGGCGGCCGTCCACTGCGGTGTCCCGGCGGCCAACAGCGCGTTCAGGGTGGCCCAGCAGGTCATCCGGGACGAGACCACCCCTACCGAGTGATCGTCTGAGGCGGGTGGCCAGAGCACCTGCCTGTGCTGCCCGTTCGCGCGGGACGGGAGGCAGGATGGACCCATGAAGCTCACGAAGATGTCGCACGCCTGTGTCCGTCTTGAGAAGGACGGACAGACGCTCGTCCTGGACCCCGGGGCCTTCAGCGAGGAGGACGCCGCCCTCGGCGCCGACGCGATCCTCGTCACGCACGAGCACCTCGACCACTTCAGCGAGGACCGGCTCCGCACGGCCCTGGACGCCAACCCGGCTGCCGAGATCTGGACGCTGAAGTCGGTCGCCGAGAAGATCCGGGCGGCCTTCCCGGGCCGCGTGCACACCGTCGGCCACGGCGACTCCTTCACCGCCGCCGGCTTCGACGTCCAGGTCCACGGCGAACTGCACGCCGTGATCCACCCGGACATCCCGCGCATCACCAACGTCGGCTACCTGATCGACGGCGGCACCGTCTTCCACCCCGGCGACGCCCTCACCGTCCCCGACCACACCGTCGAGACGCTGATGCTCCCCGTCATGGCCCCCTGGAGCAAGATCTCCGAGGTCATCGACTACGTCCGTGAGGTCAAGCCCCAGCGCGCCTACGACATCCACGACGCCCTCCTCACGGACCTCGCCCGCCCGATCTACGACAACCAGATCGGCGCCCTCGGCGGCGCGGAGCACCTGCGGCTGAAGCCGGGGGAGAGCACGGCTCTCTGAGTGTCAGTGCCGCCCGGTAGGTTGTCAGGCATGCGCATCGCGACCTGGAACGTCAACTCGATCACCGCCCGCCTCCCGAGGCTGCTGGCCTGGCTGGAGAGCACCGGCACCGATGTGCTG
Organism: Streptomyces sp. NPDC005402; assembly: GCF_040606575.1. Taxonomy (NCBI): domain Bacteria; kingdom Bacillati; phylum Actinomycetota; class Actinomycetes; order Kitasatosporales; family Streptomycetaceae; genus Streptomyces; species Streptomyces sp. NPDC005402. Next base: position 171,310 of record NZ_JBEXFB010000016.1, on the reverse strand, counting down.
TGCCTCCAGGAGGCCAAGATCGCCGAGGAGCAGTTCCCGTTCGACCAGCTGCGCGAGGCGGGCTACGAGGCGGCGGTCCACGCGACGGGGCGGTGGAACGGCGTGGCGGTGATCTCCCGGGTGGGCCTCGAGGACGTCGTCAAGGGCCTGCCCGGCGACCCCGGCTACGACGGCGTCACGGAGCCCCGCGCGATCTCCGCGACCTGCGGCCCGGTCCGCGTCTGGTCGGTGTACGTGCCCAACGGCCGCGAGGTCGACCACCCGCACTACGCCTACAAGCTCCAGTGGTTCGAGGCCCTCAAGGCCGCCGTCGCCGGTGACGCGGCGGGCACCCGCCCCTTTGCGGTCCTGGGCGACTACAACGTGGCGCCGACGGACGACGACGTCCACGACGTGGCCGCCTTCGAGGGCCTCACCCACGTCACCCCGGCCGAGCGCGCCGCCCTCGCCTCCCTGCGCGAGGCGGGCCTGTCGGACGTGGTCCCGAGGCCCCTCAAGTACGACCACCCGTTCACGTACTGGGACTACCGCCAGCTCTGCTTCCCCAAGAACCGCGGCATGCGCATCGACCTCGTGTACGGCAACGCGCCGTTCGCGAAGGCGGTCACCGACGCCTACGTCGACCGCGAGGAGCGCAAGGGCAAGGGCGCGTCCGACCATGCGCCGGTCGTCGTCGACCTGGACGTCTAGATCCTTCGACAACACCGGCGACAACACCGGGGTCGGCGACGAGGCCCGGCCCCGCAGGGCGGACCTCGACGGCTCGGCACCTCGCTGTCGGCACAGGGCCTCACGGCAGCCGACCGGACGCCGGGCCGTACCCTCACCGTGCCGGGTGCCGCGCCCACTTGGCCGGACCGGCGGTCGGACGCACAGGGACGCGAACAGAGGCCGCCGCACCACCCCGGACACGTCGGTGCCCACCCGTCTCCCGCTGCTCGCGAGGGACGAAAGGTGCATCACGCAGGCAAGGCGACATCAGCGGCACGTGCACGCGCCCTGCGTGAAGCCGACGGGCAACGACGGCCCGCGCGCCTGTGGTGCACGCGGCCGGGTGAGTGACACGCTGGGTGTATGAAGATCCCTTTTCTGGGCGGCTGGAGTGAGAAACCGGGGACCCGCGATCCCGAGGGAATCGCCGAACTCCTCTCCGAGTGCGAGCTCCTGCGCTCCCACGCCTCCCGTTCAGGTGTCCGACTGGACGACACAGCGGCCTCGTTGGAGGCGCTCGACCAGCTGGTGCCGGGCTGGCGGGACGACGAGGAGATCCTGCTCTGGCTCGGCAACGACGCGGGGCTCTACCTGGGCACGGTCATCGTGCGGACCGTCCCCGGGGCGGCCTGGGATCTGCGCGCGGACGGCCAGCCGGTGATCCGGCTGGCATCGGGCCGTGAGTTCGACGTCGTGGCCTCCGGTCACGAGTGGGCCGCGAGCGGGGTGCCCGAGCTGTCGCAGCTCTACGCCGAGGTCGCCGAGGAGTGAATCCCTGGCCGTAAGTACGGCGTAAATACGGCTAATGACCGAAAAGTGCGTGTCGTTCCTTAAGTGCGATCTTGCCTCGATAAGTTGCGGCAACCACGACACAGCTGAGAGTAAGTAGGGCTGGGTATGGCCGTCGTCGATCCGTTGATCGAACTGCGTGACGTCAACAAGTACTACGGGGAGCTGCATGTCCTGCAGGACATCAACCTCACCGTCGGCAAGGGGGAGGTGGTCGTGGTCATCGGCCCTTCGGGGTCGGGCAAGTCCACGCTCTGCAGGACGATCAACCGCCTGGAGACCATCAAGTCCGGTTCCATCACGCTCGACGGGCAGCCGCTGCCCGAGGAGGGCAAGGCCCTCGCGAAGCTCCGTGCCGAGGTCGGCATGGTCTTCCAGTCCTTCAACCTGTTCGCCCACAAGACGGTCCTGCAGAACGTCTCGCTGGCCCAGGTCAAGGTCCGCGGCCGCAAGAAGGACCAGGCCGACCAGCGTTCCCGCCAACTCCTCGACCGGGTGGGCCTCGCCGACCAGGCGGACAAGTACCCGGCCCAGCTCTCCGGCGGTCAGCAGCAGCGCGTGGCCATCGCCCGCGCCCTCGCCATGGAGCCCAAGGCCCTGCTGTTCGACGAGCCGACCTCGGCCCTCGACCCGGAGATGATCAACGAGGTCCTGGAGGTCATGCAGCAACTGGCCCGGGAGGGCATGACCATGGTCGTCGTCACCCACGAGATGGGCTTCGCCCGCTCGGCCGCCAACCGCGTGGTGTTCATGGCCGACGGCCGCATCGTCGAGGACCGCGCCCCCGACGACTTCTTCACCAACCCGGACAGCGAGCGCGCCAGGGACTTCCTCTCCAAGATCCTCAAGCACTGAGAGGGGCGACGGCCATGTCCTCGAGCCTCGACTACGATGGTTCGCTCACCCCCACAGTGGCGGCGGCCGATCCTCCAGGGGCGCTGCTGCCGGGTGGAGGTCCCCCCACGGCCCGTCAGCCGTAGGGGGCAGCAGTCACAGAGCCATACCCGCCCGGCGCCGGCCGGAGATCACTGCTCGCGCAGCGGAATCGACACGTACGACGGGTCGTTCGCCGGCGAGGAGAAGGTCAGCTGGGCGCCGGACGGGTTGTGCTCGATGTAGAGCGGGTCGACCGTGTCGACCACCAGGGCCAGACGGTGCCCTGCCGGGACGTCGTAGGCCGTGGAGAACAGCTCCAGGTCGACGTCGAACGGCTTCCCGGGTGTCTGTCCGTGGAAGGTGTACGGCGCGTTGGAGACCAGCTTGCCGAGGCCGAGCGGCCCCACGTCGTACAGGTAGGCGACGAGGGTGCCGCTCTCCTTGGTGGGGGTCAACGTGGTGTGCAACTTCGCGGTGCCGCGCACCTGTTGGGCGCTCGCGTACTTCTCCGACTGCCATACGGCGGCCCAGCGGCGGGGCAGCAGGGGGATCGAGGCGACCGGGGGAGCCTGGGCGATCTGGTCGAGGATGCTGGACAGGAAGACGATCCCGCCGTCCGCGCCCGAGTCGACGTTGGTGTGGATCGTGGTGGTGCCCGAGAGGGCGATCTTCTTCCGCGTGGCGCCGACGGACTTCCAGTCGGGATAGGCCTCGTAGCCGCCTGTGGAACGGGACTTGAGCCGGACCGGCTGCTCGCGGTCGATCCCGTTGTCCTCGCCCTTGAGGTAGTGGTCGAACCAGCGCCCGGTGTCGGTCCACACGTCGTTGGGGAGGCCGAACAGGCCGGTCAGCTCGGCCGTGGCGTGGTCGCCGGGTCGCAGCTCCAGTCTCTTCGGGCCGGTCAGCTTCTCGTAGAAGTCCGCGTACTGGTTGGGCGCGAAGACCGTGTCGCCCCACGCGTTGGCCATCATGACCGCCGCGCCGTTCTGGTTGAGTTGGTCCACGTATGTGGCGGCCGAACGTTTCTTCCCCCAGTCGATCATCTCCTGTTCCTTCGACAGGTTCGACGCGTAGAAGTTGTCGAAGATCTGCCGGATCTCGGCGCTCTGGCGGCCGGTGACCAGGCTCGCGCCGTCCAGCACGGCCGCCGCCTGGACATGCTGGGTGCGCCCGGAGTAGATCGAGTCGATCAGGTCGGCCCAGCCGCTGAGGGCGGCGACGGCCTTGATGCGCTTGTCGTGCGCGGCGGCGAGGAGGCTGATGCCGGCGCCGTACGAGACGCCCGCCATGCCGATGTGCCGTTCGTCCGCAGGGGTGTTGGCGAGCGCCCAGTCGATCACCTTGGAGGCGTCGGCGGTGTCGGGTGGGCCCGCCACTTCTATCTCCCCGCCCGACTGCCAGAACCCGCGGACGTTGTAACTGACCACGATGTACCCGGAGTTCGCGAGCTTCTGGGCCTGGGCGAGGTACTCGACCTGGGGCAGGCCCCAGCTCGTGGGCAGGACGAGCAGCGGGTAGCGCTGTGAGCCGTCGGCTCCGGCGGGCGTGATCACGTTCGCCTTGAGGACGGTGCCGCCGTCACCGGCGATGTCGACGAAGCGGACGGCGTCCGCGGCCTGGGCGGTGGGGGCGAGTCCGAGGGCGCTACCGGCGATCAGGGTCGCGGAGACGGCGCCCACGGTGGTCGTACGCAGGGCCTTGCGAGGGTGTCCCACGGGTCACTCCCTACTCGTGTCAATGCAAAGTGACCAGACGGTAACCTCGCTGCTTTACCGGAGGTAACCCGTCGGTAAGTTACGTGGGAGTAACGATTGTTGTGGTGTGAATCAATTCAGGAGGCGCGGTGGCTGTTCCGTGGAGCCGCGGGCGCCGGAAGGGGCGTCTTGGCCTCCCGCGTCACGTCCGCGACCAGCTCCACGACGTCCGGCCCGTACGCACCGGAGTTGACCACCTTCAGCAGCAGTACGAAGCTGCCGTCGCCGTACTTGCGGGTCAACCGCTCGTGGTTGCGGGCCAGATAGCGGGTCGTGGCCTGGTTGGTGATCGCGGTCTGGCCGCAGAAGAGGAAGACGGGCCGGGCGCCGTTGCTCTGCTCGACGGTGAGCCGGGCGAGGAGGGCGTACTCGGAGGTGCCGACCTCCACGCGGTAGCGCTCGGTGCCCACCTGGAAGGCGCCGCGGTCCGGGCTCGGTTCGGCGTCCACGTTCACCCGGACGCCGGGCAGCAGGGAGGAGAGATGGGCGGCCATACGGCGGTTGGAGGCCGGACCGCCCACGCAGAACTCGGTGCGCTCGCCGAAGCCCTGGCGTGCCGCGTCGTGCGGGAGGACCTGGGCGTGGGCGTTGCAGTCCTTGATGAGCGCGGCCAGTTCGAGGAGGGCGAACACGTCGTAGCGCATCACCGCGAGGTCCGGGCCGCTCGCACCGCGGTTCACGACCAGCAGTGACTCGGAGTTGTCCGGCAGCCCGAAGAACGCCTGCTTGCGGCGGAGTTTCCGCTTCCACAGATACGTCCGGGCGAGCCAGCCGAGCGCGGCGCTGATCCCCGCCGCCACCACGCCCAGGACGATGTTGCGCACGTCGTCTGTCATGTGCGCGCATGCTAGCGGGCCGACACGACTCCTACGTACCGGTGTTCGAAGTGTGGCATTCGTATGACACCTGACCCGAAGAGGGCTGTCGGGGCCCCGGCGATGTGGTTACGCTGCGCGGACGGTCCTGGACTGGAGGTACGGATGCGTCGCCCTGTCGCACGGAAACTGTCGGTCCTGGCGGTCTCGGCCGCCGTGGTGTCGGTGGGAGCGGCAGCACCGCCGCAGGCCACCTCGACACCCGAGAAAGTACCCGTCGCCGTCGGTTACGGCGGTGCCGTCTCCAGCGTCGACGCGGACGCCTCCGCCGCCGGCATCGAGGTCCTGAGGAAGGGCGGCAACGCGGTCGACGCGGCCGTCGCCACCGCCGCCGCGCTCGGTGTCACCGAGCCGTACTCCTCCGGCATCGGCGGGGGCGGTTACTTCGTCTACTACGACGCCAAGTCCCGTACGGTCCACACGATCGACGGCCGCGAGACGGCACCGCTGACCGCCGACTCCGACCTGTTCGTGGAGAACGGCAAGCCGCTCGCCTTCGCCGACGCCGTCAGCAGCGGGCTGAGCGTCGGCACCCCGGGCACGCCGGCCACGTGGGACACGGCGCTGGACGAGTGGGGCAGCAGATCGCTCGGCAGCGTCCTGAAGCCGGCCGAGCGGATCGCCCGTGACGGGTTCACGGTCGACGACACCTTCCGCTCGCAGACCGCGTCCAACGAGGCCCGGTTCCGGTACTTCCCGGACACCGCGAAGCTGTTCCTGCCGGGCGGACGGCTGCCGGTCGTCGGATCCACCTTCAAGAACCCCGATCTCGCCCGCACCTACCAGGAGTTGGGCCGCAGGGGCGTCGGCGCGATCTACCACGGCGACCTCGGCGACGACATCGTCGACACCGTGAACAACCCGCCGGTGGACCCGGGTTCGGGCTGGAACGCGCGGCCGGGCGAGCTGTCCGAGAAGGACCTCGCCGCCTACCGGGCCAAGCTCCAGAAGCCCGCCAAGACCTCCTATCGCGGACTCGGGGTCTACTCCATCGCGCCCTCCTCCTCCGGCGGTACGACGGTCGGCGAGGCCCTCAACATCCTTGAGCACACCGACCTTTCGAAGGCCAGTGAGGTCCAGTACCTGCACCACTACATCGAGGCCAGCCGGATCGCGTTCGCGGACCGGGGGCGCTGGGTCGGCGACCCCGCCTTCGAGGACGTACCGACGAAGGGGCTGCTGTCGCAGAAGTTCGCCGACTCGCGGGCCTGCCTGATCAAGGACGACGCGGTGCTCACGAGTCCGGTGGCGCCGGGAGACCCGCGTCATCCGGGGGCCTGCTCGGACCGGGGCACGGCGGCCCCGACGACGTACGAAGGGGAGAACACCACGCATCTGACGGTGGCCGACAAGTGGGGGAACGTCGTCTCCTACACCCTGACCATCGAGCAGACCGGTGGTAGCGCGATCACCGTCCCCGGGCGCGGGTTCATCCTCAACAACGAGCTGACGGACTTCTCCTTCACTCCGGCCAACCCGGCCGTCCACGACCCGAACCTGCCGGGGCCCGGCAAGCGGCCGCGGTCCTCGATCTCACCGACGATCGTGCTCGACCGCCACAACAAGCCGGTGGTGGCGCTGGGTTCGCCCGGCGGGGCGACCATCATCACGACCGTGCTCCAGGTGCTGACCGAGTTCGTCGATCGTGGGCTGCCGCTGGTGGACGCGATCGCCGCGCCTCGGGCGAGTCAGCGGAACGCCGCGCAGACCGAGCTGGAGCCGGCGCTGTACAGCAGTGGGGAGCGGTCTCAGCTGGAGGCCATCGGGCATTCGTTCAAGCTGAACCCGGAGATCGGGGCGGCGACGGGTGTGCAGCGGTTGCCGGGTGGGAAGTGGTTGGCGGCGGCTGAGACCGTGCGGCGCGGTGGAGGCTCGGCGCAAGTGGTCCATCCCGCTTCGTAGCCGTCTGCGGGTGCGTGGGGGCTGGTCGCGCAGTTCCCCACGCCCCTAAGGAGTCTCGGTGAACGTCAGACCGCCTGCTGCTGTGTCTACTGTGACCCTGCCGCCGTCCCTGATGGTGCCGTTCAGCAGCAGGCGGGACAGCTGGTTGTCGACCTCACGCTGGATCGTTCGGCGCAACGGGCGGGCACCGTACTCCGGTTGGTAGCCGTGCTCCGCAAGCCAGTCGACCGCCCTGTCCGTGAAGTCGACCGTGACGCCCTGCGCCCGGAGCAGGCGGCGGGTGTTCTCCAGCAACAGCTTGGTGATCTCGCGTAGTTGGTCGCCGGTGAGCTGGCGGAAGACGACGATCTCGTCGATGCGGTTCAAGAACTCCGGGCGGAAGTGGTCGCGCAGGGGGCGCAGGATCTGTTCCCGGCGAGCCTCCTCGTCCGTGCCACCCGACCCGAAGCCGATGCCCGCGCCCCTGCGAGTGATCGCCTCGGAGCCGAGGTTGCTGGTCATCACGATCACCGTGTTGGTGAAGTCGACCGTGCGGCCCTGGGAGTCGGTGAGCCGTCCGTCGTCGAGGACCTGGAGGAGGATGTTGAAGACGTCCGGGTGGGCCTTCTCCACCTCGTCCAGGAGCAGCAGCGAGTACGGATGCCTGCGGACCACCTCGGTCAGCTGGCCCGCCTCCTCGTGGCCGACGTATCCGGGCGGGGCGCCGATCAGGCGGCTGACCGTGTGGCGTTCCTGGTACTCGCTCATGTCCAGGCGGACCATGCGCTCCTCGCTGCCGAACAGGGACTCGGCGAGGGCGCGGGCCAGTTCGGTCTTGCCGACGCCGGTCGGGCCGAGGAAGAGGAAGCTGCCGATCGGCCGGTCCGGGCTCGCGAGGCCGGCGCGGGAGCGCAGCACGGCGTCCGAGACGACCCGTACGGCCTCGTCCTGGCCGACGACTCGTTCGTGCAGGTGGTTCTCCAGGCCGAGCAGGCGGTCCTTCTCCTCCTCGGTGAGGCTGCTGACCGGGATGCCGGTCAACCGGGACACCACCTGGGCGATGGCCTCCGCGGTGACCTCCAGGTGCTGGCCCTCGTCGGCCGCGTCGTGGTCCCCGGCCGCCTCGATCCGCTGCTTCAACTCGGCGATACGGTCCCGCAGTTGGGTCGCCTGCTCGTACTGCTCGGCGGCGACCGCCTGATCCTTGTCGAGGGTCAGCTGCTCGACCTCGCGCTCCAGGGTCCGTACATCTGTGCCCTTGGTGCGAGCCCGCAGTCGTACGCGCGCCCCCGCCTGGTCGATGAGGTCGATCGCCTTGTCCGGCAGACGACGGTCGCTGAGATAACGGTCGGACAGCTCCACGGCGGCCACCAGGGCCTCGTCGGTGTAGCGGACCTGGTGGTGGGCCTCGTAGCGGTCGCGCAGCCCGCGCAGGATCTCGATCGCGTCCGGCGCGGTGGGCTCCGGGACCAGGATCGGCTGGAAACGGCGGGCCAGGGCCGCGTCCTTCTCGATCCGGCGGAACTCCTCCAGCGTGGTCGCGCCCACGATGTGCAGCTCGCCGCGGGCCAGGGCGGGCTTGAGGATGTTGCCGGCGTCCATCGAGCCGCCCTCGCCGCCCCCGCCCGCGCCGACGACCGTGTGCAGCTCGTCGATGAAGACGATCAGCCGGTCGGAGTTGTCGCGGATCTCGCCGACGATGTTCGTCAGGCGCTCCTCGAAGTCGCCCCGGTAGCGGGTACCCGCGACCACCCCCGTCAGGTCGAGGGCGACGACCCGACGCCCGATCAGCACGTCGGGCACGTCCCCGTCGACGATCCGCTGGGCCAGGCCCTCCACGATGGCGGTCTTGCCGACGCCCGCGTCACCGATGAGCACCGGGTTGTTCTTGCCGCGGCGGGACAGCACCTCGATGGTCTGCTCGATCTCCTCGTCCCGGCCGATCACCGGATCGATACGGCCCTGGCGGGCCAGGTCGGTGAGATCGCGGCCGTACTTGTCGAGGGTGGGTGTGCCCGTGCTGCGCGGTGCCTCGCCGCCGCGGGGCTGCCCGGCATCCGGGGCCGCCTCGGGAGGCAGACCGGTGGGGGCGAACCGGGCCGAGTTCAGGATGTGCCCGGCGGCCGAGTCGGGGTTCGCGGCCAGGGCACTGAGCACATGCTCCGGGCCGATGTAACCGGCGCCCCGGGCCCGGGCCAGTTCGTGTGCGTCGAGCAGGGCGCGCTTGGCGGCCGGGGTGAGGGACAGCGACGTGGGGGGAGGGGCCTCCTCCGGCTGGTGCTGGACGGGGCCGGAGCGTTCGTCGATCTCCGAGGCCAGCGAGTCGGGATCGGCACCCGCCCGGCTCAGCAGGGTCCGGGTCGGCTCGGCGGCGACCGCGGCCCGCAGCAGGTGCTGGGTGTCCAGATCCCGGCTGCCGTGCTCGGCGGCGTACTGTGCGGCGCCCCGCACCAGCTCCCTGGCCGGCTGGCTCAGCAACTGGCCGATGTTGATCTGCCGGGGGCCGGGGCGCGGTCCGCCGAAGAAACGGGCGAGGAACTCTCCGAAGGCGTCATAGCCTTCCGGTCCGCTGAATCCGCTGGTCATGGGCGTTCCCATCCGGCATCCCCATGGGGGTCCCCCCGGGCTGAGCCCGTTCGAGGTCTGGGGGAGGGCCGGGGACACCCTCGCTGATCGACGTGCCGGGGCCGGGTAACCCGGGTGTCAGCCTGTTACACCTTCGCACGGATGGGGGAGTGGGGCACTTTCAGCGGTGGGTCGGCCACGCCGGTTTCACCGAGCCCTCGCGGAGAGCCGGCTCAGCGTGCCGTCAGTACTCGTGGCCCCGCGTCGGTGATGGCCACGGTGTGCTCGGTGTGCGCCGCGCGCGAGCCGTCGTTCGTCTTCAGCGTCCAGTCGTCCGGCGCCGTGTGGTACTCGTCCGTGCCGCCGGCGATGAGCATCGGCTCGATCGCGAGCACCATGCCGTGCCGCAGTGCGAGCCCTCGCCCCGGGCGCCCTTCGTTGGGCACCGGCGGGTCCTCGTGCATACGGCGGCCGATGCCGTGTCCGCCGAAGTCGTCCATGATGCCGAACCCGCCGCCCCGGCACACCGTGCCGATCGCGTGCGCGATGTCGCCGATGCGGTTGCCCACGACCGCCGCCGCGATCCCGGCCGCCAGTGCCCGTTCCGCGGTCTCGATCAGCCGTACGTCGTCGGCGCGCGGCCTGCCCACCGTGAAACTGATCGCCGAGTCACCGGCCCAGCCGCCGAGTTGGGCACCGCAGTCGATCGAGACGAGGTCGCCGTCGCGCAGCCGGTAGCCGGTGGGGATGCCGTGCACGATCGCGTCGTTCACGGAGGCGCAGATGACGGCGGGGAAGGGCGTGGAGGCGAAGGAGGGGCGATAGCCGAGGAAGGGCGAGGTCGCCCCGGCCTCCCGCAGCACCCCACGCGCCACCTCGTCCAGCTCCAGCAGGGAAACACCCACGTCAGCGGCCTTTTGTACGGCGGTCAGGGCGCGCCCGACCACCTGTCCCGCCTCATACATGGCATCGATCGATGTGTTCGTCTTCAGCTCCACCATGCCAATTACTATACCGGTATTAGAATGGGGGCATGGTGCGCACCCCTCTCACTCCCGAAGAACACGAACGCGGCCAGCGGCTCGGCCGGCTGCTGCGCGAGGCCCGCGGCGGCCGCAGCATGGCGGAGGTCGCGGCGAGCGCCGGGATCTCTCCGGAGACGCTCCGGAAGATCGAGACCGGGCGGGCTCCGACCCCGGCGTTCTTCACGGTGGCCGCGCTCTCCCGGGCGCTCGGGCTGTCCATGGACGAGCTGGCCGGACTGTGCGAGTTGGCGGGCGTGTGACGGGAGTTCGCTCACCGGCCGGGAGTGGCGCCAGGAGACTCCTGCTGCTCCTTCGCAAACTGGCTGTAGCCCGTTCGTAACACTGCTGGTGTTGCCTTACGGACCGGAGTGCTCCGGTCTAACGGGAGTTGAGCGATGGCAGTGGATCAACTCCCGGGTCGAATGCGGGAGTTCGTGGCCTACCTGGAGGGTGTGCTGGCGCGCCTGGATCAGGGTGCCGGTTGGTGCGCGGTGTTCTGGCAGCGCGACCCGGACGGTATGCAAGCCTGCCTCGACGGCCGCGAAGTGCCGCCCTGGGACGTGGTCGAGGCCCTCCTGCAGGACCTCGCCGCGGAGTACGGCTCCGAGGTGGCCCACGCCGAGGCGGAACGCGCCCGCCCCCTGCATGCCGCCGCCCAGGCCGCCCACGACGCCCGCCCCGGCGGCCGGGACGCCCTCGGTGACCGCTTCGACGTCATGCTCCGCGAACAGCGCTACGCCGCGGAACGGCAGGCCGAACTGGGCCGCCGACTCGCCACCGCCGCCACCCACGAGGAGGCCGACGCCATCCGCCTGGACCTCGCCTGGGCCCGCGACGACCACGAACGCGCCGTCCGACGCTGCGCCGAACTCCAGTCCCGGATGACCGAGTTGGACCACCGCGCGATGGACGAACAGGCCCAGGCGATCCGCCGGGGGAAGGTCGCGGAGGGTGGGGTGTTCCGGAGGGCGTACGGGGGCGGGGCGCGGGGGGATCGCGGCTGGGACGACGGGGGCGGTGTGGGGGGCTCCGGCGCCGGTGGTTTCGGGGGTGACGCTGCCGGCGGCGGGCACGTGGTCGGTGGGCGCGGGCTCGGTGGTGACAGGGGTGAGCCTGCTGAGACCGGCGGGCATGTGGCCGGTGGCTCTGAGGTCGGTGGGCTCGGGCGCGGGCTCGGTGGAGGTTACGGGGAGGGCCCCGCTGGGGGTGGTGAGCACGCGGCGGGCGGTGCTGGGAGCGGCGGGCTGGTAGCCCGTGGCACAGGGGGCGGTGGGCGGGAGCCCGGCCGCTACGGGGATGCGGCCGCTACCGGGGGTGGTGGCCACGGGGGCGCACTGCATGGGCGCGGTGGCCACGAGGCCGCACCTCACGGACGCGGCGGTCACGAGACCAGCGACCGCGGAACCGACGGCCGTGGGGTCGAGTTCCCGGACATGCCGCAGCAGCGCGACGCCACGTCGGCCACGCACGCCGAAGCGCCCCACGCCGGACACGCGCCGCAGTGGCCCACCCCAACCGGAGCAGCCCGTTCGGGACAGGCGCTGCACTCGACGGTTCCCTCTTGGGCGGAGGTTGCCGGAGACGCGCCGCAGAGTCCCCGTCCTGCCGAAGCGGCGCATCCGGGACACGCCCCGCTGTCGACGACTTCTGCCTGGGCGCAGGCTCCCGGGCACGCCCCGCGGGGCTCCGGTGACGTTGAAGCAGGCGGCACCGAACACGCGCCGCAGCCGCCGACTCCCGTCTGGGCGGAGGCCCTCGGACACGCACCGCAGCGCCCCAGTCATGCCGAAGCGGCGCATCCGGGACACGCCCCGCAGCCGCCGACTCCCGCCTGGGCGGAGACACCCGGACATGAGCGGCAGCGTCCCGGCCCCGCTGAAGCGCCCCGTCCCGGATACGCCCAGCGCCCCGGGGCCCCCGCCGAGGTCGATCCCCCCGGCCCGCACCAGTTCCGTCGGCTCGACGCCTCCCACCCGGCCTACACCCCGTACCAGCAGGCCCCGGCCCCGGTCACCCGCCCCGACATCGTCCCCCCGCAGCAGCCCACCCCCACCGCCCCACCGCCGGAGGCAAAGCGCAAGCGTCGGCGAGGCGGTGCCCGTTTCGCCGGTGTGGCCGAGGAGGGCGGCGCCGCCGTCGTCGTACCCCCGGCTGCCGTGCCCGATCCGCCGACCGCGCCGGTGGCGAAGGGGCGGACTCCGCGCGGGGCTCGTTTCGCGGGGGCCGCGCAAGCGCCGGAGGCGAGTTCGCGGCAGGGGGGCGAGCCGTCGGACGTGGTGGCGCGGCGGGAGACCGCCGAGACGGTCGCGACGCTGGTGCGGCTGCGCGCGGAGGGGCGTACCGGCGAGGCGCACGCCGTGCTCGTCGAGGTCGCCCACTGGTCCGCCGACCGCTTCCCGCTGCTCGCCGCCGAGCTTCAGCACGCCGGGCTCGGTGCCGACTGGTCGACCCTGATGTGGGAGGCCGCCTCGCTGCCCGCCGACCGGCTGGTGGCCGCGGCGGACGCGCTGGTCGCGGCCGGGCGGAGTACGGACGGGGAGCAGGTGCTCAGGCAGGGGGTGGCGCGGCCCGCCGGTGAGATCGGCGCGGCGGTGCTCGAACTGGTCGCCGAGGGCCGCCGCCGTGAGGTCACCGCGCTGCTCGACGCCTACGTCCGCGTCCGCACCCCCGAGGAGGCCGCCCGCAGTGCCGAGCCGGGTCCGGGGATCCTCGTACCGCTCCTCCTGGCCGCCGCGCGAGGCGTCTCGGACGAGCGGCACTGGGACCTCGTGCACGCCCTGCGGGTCGCCGGATTCTCCGCCTGACAGGTCCCTCACAACCCCGCTGACCGGGCACGTCACTCCTCCACTGGAGTGTGAAACGTGATCGACTTCGCCGGTTAACGACGATGGTCTTGGCAAGCCTCTCCAGGAGGCTTACGTTCGTCCCTCTACGGCCCCTTCTACGGGCGTAGAGGCTCTGACGTCCCCGCCGAAGGAGCAGCTCATGGCCAACGTCGTACGTGCCGCTCTGGTCCAGGCCACCTGGACCGGCGACACCGAGTCCATGGTGGCGAAACACGAGGAGCACGCCCGCGAGGCGGCCCGACAGGGCGCGAAGATCATCGGGTTCCAGGAAGTGTTCAACGCCCCCTACTTCTGCCAGGTCCAGGAACCGGAGCACTACCGCTGGGCCGAGCCGGTGCCCGACGGCCCCACCACGAGTCGTATGCAGGAACTCGCCCGCGAGACCGGCATGGTGATCGTCGTGCCGGTCTTCGAGGTCGAACAGTCCGGCTTCTACTACAACACCGCGGTCGTGATCGACGCCGACGGCAGTGTCCTCGGCAAGTACCGCAAGCACCACATTCCGCAGGTCAAGGGCTTCTGGGAGAAGTACTACTTCAAGCCCGGCAACCTCGGCTGGCCGGTCTTCGACACCGCCGTGGGCAAGGTCGGCGTCTACATCTGCTACGACCGCCACTTCCCGGAGGGCTGGCGACAGCTCGGCCTCAACGGCGCCCAGCTCGTCTACAACCCCTCCGCCACGCACCGGGGGCTCTCCTCCCACCTGTGGCGACTGGAACAGCCCGCGGCAGCCGTCGCCAACGAGTACTTCGTCGCCGCCATCAACCGGGTCGGCGTCGAGGAGTACGGCGACAACGACTTCTACGGGACGTCGTACTTCGTCGACCCGCGGGGTCAGTTCGTGGGGGACACGGCGAGCGACAAGGAGGAGGAACTGGTCGTCCGCGACCTGGACTTCGACCTCGTCGAAGAAGTGCGGCAGCAGTGGGCGTTCTACCGCGACCGCCGCCCGGACGCCTACGAGGGGCTGGTGCAACCGTGACCGACGACCTGCTGGGACGTCACCGGGCCGTGCTGCCCGACTGGCTCGCCCTCTACTACGAGAACCCGCTGGAGATCACGCACGGCGAGGGCCGGCACGTGTGGGACGCCGAGGGCAACAAGTACCTCGACTTCTTCGGCGGCATCCTGACGACGATGACCGCGCACGCGCTCCCCGAGGTCACCAAGGCGGTGAGCGAACAGGCCGGGAGGATCGTCCATTCGTCCACTCTCTACCTCAACCGGCCGATGGTGGAACTGGCCGAGCGTATCGCCCAGTTGTCCGGCATCCCGGACGCCCGCGTCTTCTTCACGACTTCCGGCACCGAAGCCAACGACACCGCCCTGCTGCTCGCCACGACCTACCGCCGCAGCAACACCATCCTGGCGATGCGCAACAGCTACCACGGCCGCTCCTTCAGCGCGGTCGGCATCACCGGCAACCGCGGCTGGTCGCCCACCTCGCTGTCCCCGCTCCAGACGCTGTACGTCCACGGAGGCGTGCGGACCCGCGGCCCGTACGCCTCCCTCGGTGACGACGACTTCATCGCGGCCTGCGTCGACGACCTCAAGGACCTCCTCGGTCACACCCGCCCGCCCGCGGCCCTGATCGCCGAGCCGATCCAGGGCGTCGGCGGCTTCACCTCCCCGCCCGACGGCCTCTACGCCGCCTTCCGCGAGGTGCTTCAGGAGCGGGGCATCCTCTGGATCGCCGACGAGGTGCAGACCGGCTGGGGCCGCACCGGCGACCACTTCTGGGGCTGGCAGGCACACGACCAAAGCGGCCCGCCGGACATCCTCACCTTCGCCAAGGGCATCGGCAACGGCATGTCCATCGGCGGGGTCGTCGCCCGCGCCGAGATCATGAACTGCCTCGACTCCAACAGTATTTCGACGTTCGGCGGCACCCAGATCACCATGGCGGCCGGCCTCGCGAACCTGGCGTACCTGCTGGAGCACGACCTCCAGGGCAACGCCCGGCGCGTCGGCGGGCTGCTGATCGAGCGGCTGCGGGGCGTCGCGGCGCAGATCCCGGGCGTACGGGAGGTGCGTGGGCGCGGGCTCATGCTCGGCGTCGAGCTGGTGAAGCCCGGTACCGACGAGGCCGACCCGCAGGCCGCGGCCGCCATCCTGGAGACGGCCCGCGCCGAGGGGCTGCTGCTCGGCAAGGGCGGCGGACACAACACCAGTGCCCTCAGGATCGCCCCGCCCCTGTCCCTGACCGTCGCGGAGGCCGAGGAGGGCGCCGCGATCCTCGAACACGCTCTGAGGAGCACCATCCAGTAGGTCCACAGCAAGGGAACACCGTCATGAGCACCACCTTGGAGCCCCTGGAGTCCCTGGAGCCGACCCTGTCGGTCCGCCAGGTCCTCTTGCTGGAACGGGTCCTCGCCGGGGAGCCCGAGGTGGTGGCCGGTGCGAGCCAGCTCGACCGGGCCGTGCGCTGGGTGCACGTGGCCGAGGCCGCCGACGTCGGCGTGATGCTCAGCGGCGGCGAGATGGTCCTGACCACCGGCGTGCTGCTCGCCGGTGACGACGACAAACAGGCCGAGTACGTCCAGTCCCTGCACCGCGCGGAGGCCGCGGCCGTGGTCCTCGGACTCGGCCGCGCCTTCCCCGCCCCGCCGGACGTGATGCGCCGGGCCGCCGAGCGGTGCGGGCTGCCCATGGTCGTCCTGCACCGGCCCTTCCCCTTCGCCGAGCTGACCGAGGAGGTCCAAGCCCGGTTGATACGGCGGAAGTTCGCCGCCGTCAGCATGTCCGAGGCGGTACGCACCGCCCTCACCGGACTCATCACCGCGGGCGCCCCGCTCCAGCGGCTGCTGGACGAGATCGCCCACCACAGCGGCTGTCCCGTCGTCGTCACCAACCTCGCCCACCGCGTCCTCGCCACCGCGGGGGAACGGTCCGCGGTGGACGACGTGCTGCGCGACTGGGAGCGCATCGCCCGCCAGGCCGGCGGCAGCGAGGGCGACGGCTGGATCCGCGCCGAACTGGGCGGCCGCGGGGAACGCTGGGGCCAGATCATGCTGTGCGGCTACCGGGGCGACACCGCGACCGGCCGTCTCCTCGCCGACCGCGCCGCCGAGTCCCTCGTCCTGCACCGCATGCTCGGCGGCACCTCCGCCCACACCTGGGAGGAACAGTCCGCGCAGAGCCTGCTCACCGACCTGGTCAGCGGGGTCGTACCGGCACGACAGCTGCTGCCCCGCGCGCGGGCGGCCGGGCTACCCGTGAACCGGCGCACCTTCGTGCCGCTCGTCGTACGGGACGGTGATCCGGCCGAACTCGACCGCGTGCTACGGCTGTTGGGGCTGCCCGGAATCGTCGCCGAACTCGCCGACGGGGCCACCGCCGTCCTGCTGAGCCTGGCCCGCGACCAGGACGCCACGGTGCTCACGGCGAACTTCGCGGCGCGGCTGACGGGGACGGTGGTGGCCGCCGCCGACCCCAGGAGCGCCTGGGACGACGTCCCCGCCGGGATGCGTGAGGCCCGGCACGTCGCGGACGCCGTCGCCTCGGGAGCACTCGACCTCCCGGCCGTCGTCCGCCTCAAGGACGTCCATCTGCGCGGTCTGGTCCGGCTGCTGCGCGACGACCCGCACGTCCAGTCCTTCGCGGAGCGGGAGCTGGACGGGCTGCTGTGCGACTCGGGCTCCGGGGAGGGCCTGCTGGCCGTCCTGCGCACCTATCTCGCCACCGGCCGCAACAAGTCCCGCACCGCCCAGCTCCACCACGTCTCCCGGCCCGCGCTCTACCGCCGGCTGGAAGCGATACAGGGCCGGCTCGGCGTCGACCTCGACGACTTCGAGCAGGCCGCCTCGGTGCACATCGCGCTTCTCGCGCACGACGCGCAACAGAGCTGAAACACGCTACGACCTGGGAAAACGGTGGTGAAACATGAGCTCACGACAGAGTGACACCGTGGCACGCCCAGGCCCCTCAGACGTGACACGCTGCAACTCAAAGCCTGCTTTCGGACTTCCTAGCCTTCTCGCACACCGAGCGACCGGAGGTCCCGATGAGCAGAGTGATTCGCGCCGCCCTCTTCCAGACCGCGTGGACGGGCGACAAGGAGTCGATGATCCAGGTACACGAGCAGGCGGCCCGGGACGCGGCCGCGCAGGGTGCTCAGGTCCTGTGCTTCCAGGAGCTGTTCTACGGGCCGTACTTCTGCCAGGTCCAGGACAAGGCGTTCTACGAGTACGCCGAGCAGATCCCGGACGGCCCGATCGTCAAGCGGTTCCAGGCGCTCGCCAAGGAGCTGGGCATCGTCCTCATCCTGCCGATGTACGAGGAGGAGCAGCCCGGCGTCCTCTACAACACCGCCGCGGTGATCGACGCGGACGGCTCCTACCTCGGCAAGTACCGCAAGCACCACATCCCCCAAGTGCCGGGATTCTGGGAGAAGTTCTACTTCCGCCCCGGCAACCTCGGCTGGCCGGTCTTCGACACCAAGGTCGGGAAGATCGGTGTGTACATCTGCTACGACCGCCACTTCCCGGAAGGCTGGCGGGCGTTGGGTCTCGCTGGCGCCGAGATCGTCTTCAACCCGTCGGCCACCTCGCGCGGACTGTCCGCCTACCTGTGGCAGCTGGAGCAGCCCGCGGCGGCCGTCGCCAACGAGTACTTCGTCGGCGCGATCAACCGGGTGGGCGTCGAGGAGCTGGGCGACAACGACTTCTACGGGACGACGTACTTCGTCGACCCGGAGGCCCAGTTCGTCGGCGAGGTGGCGAGCGACAAGGAGACCGAACTCGTCGTCCGCGACCTGGACATGGCCAAGCTGCGGGAAGTCCGCGACCGCTGGCAGTTCTACCGGGACCGCCGTCCGGACGCGTACCCCCCGCTGACCGCACCCTGACCGAACCGACCACCCTGGCAGGAGAGGGAACATGAGCAGCCGTACCGTCATCAGCGGTGGCCTCGTCATCACCGCGTCCGACGAGATCCACGCCGACGTGCTGATCGAGGACGGCCGCATCGCCGCCCTCGCCGTGCCCGGCACGCAGAACTGGACCGCGGACCGCACGATCGACGCCACCGGGAAGTACGTCATCCCCGGTGGCGTAGACGCCCACACCCACATGGAGCTGCCGTTCGGCGGCACCTTCGCCTCCGACACCTTCGAGACCGGCACCAGGGCCGCCGCCTGGGGCGGAACGACGACGATCGTCGACTTCGCGGTGCAGAGCGTCGGCCACTCCCTGCGCGAGGGCCTGGACGCCTGGCACGCCAAGGCCGAGGGCAACTGCGCCATCGACTACGGCTTCCACATGATCGTCTCCGATGTGAACCAGGAGACGCTCAAGGAGATGGACCTGCTGGTGGAGGAGGGGGTGACCTCCTTCAAGCAGTTCATGGCCTACCCCGGCGTCTTCTACTCCGACGACGGCCAGATCCTGCGCGCCATGCAGCGCTCCGCCGAGAACGGCGGCCTGATCATGATGCACGCGGAGAACGGCATCGCGATCGACGTCCTGGTGGAGCAGGCGCTGGCGCGCGGGGAGACGGACCCCCGCTACCACGGGGAGGTCCGCAAGGCGCTCCTGGAGGCCGAGGCCACCCACCGTGCCATCAAGCTCGCCCAGGTCGCCGGCGCGCCCCTCTACGTCGTGCACGTCTCGGCCATGGAGGCAGTGGCCGAGCTGGCACGGGCACGCGACGAGGGGCTCAACGTCTTCGGCGAGACCTGCCCGCAGTACCTGTTCCTCTCCACGGACAACCTCGCGGAGCCCGACTTCGAGGGCTCCAAGTACGTGTGCAGCACCCCGCTGCGCCCGAAGGAACACCAGGCCAAGCTGTGGCAGGGCCTGCGGACCAACGACCTCCAGGTCGTCTCCACCGACCACTGCCCCTTCTGCTTCGTGGGCCAGAAGGAACTCGGCCGCGGCGACTTCTCGAAGATCCCCAACGGCCTCCCCGGCGTCGAGAACCGCATGGACCTGCTCCACCAGGGCGTCGTCGACGGACACATCTCGCGCCGCCGCTGGATCGAGATCGCCTGCGCCACCCCGGCCCGGATGTTCGGCATGTACCCGAAGAAGGGCACCATCGCCCCGGGCGCCGACGCCGACGTCGTCATCTATGACCCGCACGCCGTGCAGATCGTCTCCGCCGAGACCCACCACATGAACGTCGACTACTCGGCCTACGAGGGCAAGCGCCTCACCGGCCGGGTCGAGACGGTCCTCTCGCGCGGCGAACTCGTCATCACCGAGCGGGAGTACACCGGGCACGCCGGGCACGGCGCCTACACCCCCCGCTCCACCTGTCAGTACCTCAACTAGGAGTGGCGCCCATGGACTTCGGACTCGTCCTGCAGACGGATCCGCCCGCCTCGAAGGTCATCAGCCTGATGAAGCGGGCCGAACGCAACGGCTTCACCTACGGCTGGACCTTCGACTCCGCCGTGCTCTGGCAGGAGCCGTTCGTGATCTACAGTCAAATCCTGTCGAACACCTCGAAGTTGAAGGTCGGCCCGATGGTCACCAACCCGGGCACCCGCACCTGGGAGGTGACCGCGTCCACCTTCGCCACCCTCAACGACATGTTCGGCAACCGCACGGTGTGCGGCATCGGCCGCGGCGACTCCGCGATGCGGGTCGCGGGCCGTACGCCCAACACCCTGGCCCGTATCAGCGAGGCCATGAAGGTCATCAGGGCGCTCGGCTCGGGTCAGGAGGCCGACCTCGGCGGCACGGTGATCAGGTTCCCGTGGATCAAGGAGGGCGCCGAACTCCCCGTATGGATGGCGGCCTACGGCCCGAAGGCCCTGAAGATGACCGGTGAGGAGGCCGACGGGTTCATCCTCCAGCTGGCCGACCTGTATCTCACCGAGTACATGGTGAAGGCGGTCAAGGACGCCGCTGTCGCCGCGGGCAGGGATCCCTCAGAGGTCAAGATCTGCGTCGCCGCCCCCGCCTACGTCACCGAGGACGACTCGCCCGAGGCGCTCGCCCACGCGCGCGAGCAGTGCCGCTGGTTCGGCGGGATGGTCGGCAACCATGTCGCCGACCTGGTGTCGAAGTACGGTGAGCACTCGGCCGCCGTCCCCGACGAGCTCACGGACTACATCAAGGCGCGCGAAGGGTACGACTACTCGCACCACGGGCGCGCCGACAACCCGGACACCGCCTTCGTGCCCGACGAGATCGTCGACCGGTTCTGCGTCATCGGACCGGTCGAGAAGCACATCGAGAAGCTGAACGCGCTGCGCGAGCTGGGGGTCGACCAGTTCGCCGTCTACGACATGCACGACGCGCAGGAAGCGACCATCGACGCCTACGGTTCCCAGGTCATCCCCGCCCTCAACTCCTGACCCGGATCGCACACCGCACGACCGACCCCCACTCCTTGTCCCCCCTTCCCGCCGTCCCGGGGAGGGGTGGCGGGGCCGGGAAAGGCCTCCCCGCCCGTCCCGGTCCCGCCCGAGGCCCCCGCACGGCCTATCCCGTTCCGTCCTGATCGATTGGCCTGCCCATGACCGAAACAGTCCCCACGGGGTCGCCGATACCGCAGTCCGCCGGCGGCCGCGTCGAGCTCGCCCCCGAGGCGTTCCCCGCCGACAGCCCCTTCGCCAACGAGGACCTGCGTCCCGTACCGGTCTCCGAGCGCAAGTGGACGACGTACAACTTCGCGGCCCTGTGGATCTCCATGGCGCACTGCATCCCCAGCTGGACCCTGGCCTCCGGCCTGGTCGCGCTCGGCATGGACTGGAAGCAGGCCGTCTTCACCATCGCCCTGGCCAACATCATCGTGCTGCTGCCGATGCTGGCCACCGGGCACGCCGGACCCAAGTACGGCATCCCCTTCCCGGTCCTCGCCCGCGCCTCCTTCGGGCTGCGCGGCGCCAACATCCCGGCGCTGATCCGGGCGGCCGTGGCGTGCGGCTGGTTCGGCATCCAGACCTGGATCGGCGGCAGCGGCATCTTCGCGCTGGGCTCCAAGCTCACCGGCGGCCACTGGGAGGACGCGGGCCAGATCGCCGGTAATCCATGGCCTCTGTGGCTCTGCTTCCTGCTGTTCTGGGCGCTCCAGATCGCGATCATCTACCGGGGCATGGACTTCCTGCGCCACTTCGAGAACTGGGCCGCGCCCTTCGTGATCGCCGGCGCGCTCGTGCTGCTGATCTGGATCGCGGTCAAGGCGGACGGCTTCGGCGCGCTGCTCGACCAGCCGTCCAAGCTCGGCTGGGGCGCCGACTTCTGGCCGGTCTTCTTCCCGTCGCTCATGGGCATGATCGGTTTCTGGGCCACGCTGTCGCTGAACATCCCTGACTTCACCCGCTTCGGTGCCAGTCAGAAGGCGCAGACCTGGGGGCAGGCCCTGGGGCTTCCCACGACGATGAC
This sequence comes from Streptomyces sp. NPDC005402, assembly GCF_040606575.1. NCBI lineage: Bacteria > Bacillati > Actinomycetota > Actinomycetes > Kitasatosporales > Streptomycetaceae > Streptomyces > Streptomyces sp. NPDC005402. The sequence continues at coordinate 149,655 of NZ_JBEXFB010000016.1, read as the reverse complement.
CCTCTTCGCGGTCCTCGCCGTACTGGTCACCTCCGGCTCCGAGGCCGTCTACGGCGAGGCCATCTGGGATCCGGTCGCGCTGGCCGCCAAGACGGACAACGCCTTCGGGCTGCTCTTCGCGCTCGTCATCGTGCTGGTCGCCACCATCTCCGTGAACATCGCGGCGAACGTGGTCTCACCGGCGTACGACCTGTCCAATCTGGCTCCGAAGTTCATCAACTTCCGTACGGGCGCGTTGATCACGGGTGTCGTCGGCATCCTGATCTTCCCGTGGAAGCTGATCTCCACGCCGGAGTTCTACATCTTCACCTGGCTCGGGGTGGTCGGGGGTCTGCTCGGCACGGTCGCGGGCATCCTCATCGCCGACTACTGGATCGTCCGGCGTACGGTCCTGCACCTCGTGGACCTCTACACACCCGGCGGCCGGTACTGGTACACCAACGGCTGGAACTGGCGGGCGATCGTCTCCTTCGTGGTCGGCGGTCTGCTCGCGGTCGGCGGCTCGTACTCGGCGGTGGGCGCGGACGGCAAGAAGACCGGGCCGTTCCCGGCCGACGGTCTGATCCCGTTCCTCAAGCCGCTGGCCGACTACGGCTGGGCGGTGGGCCTCGGCGCGTCCCTGCTGCTGTACATCGCGCTGATGCTGCCCAAGGGCAGGGAACAGGAGGGCATCGCGGCCTGACGGGTCACCACGCGCGCGGAGGGCGGTCGGGCTCGGCCCCCGATCTGCCGGATCAGGCCTTCTGGCCGCTCTCCAGCGCCGCGACCGCCTCCTTGGCGGCCTTGATGGCACCCTTGTTGATCTCGTCGGTGCTGGGCGCCTTCTTCGACTCGAAGTCGCTGCCGTTGTACGTCACGGTCACCAGCGCGTTGGACGCCTGGATCATGACCACGCCCTCACGGGTCTGCTGCTTGTTCTCGGTGGTGAGGTTCACCACCGAGTAGCCCGCGTCGCCGACCCCGGGCACGGTCCCGCCGCCGCTCTTCTCGGCGATGTTCTCCTTGTACGACTTGGCGGCCGCCGCGTCGGACTCCGTGATCTCGAAGGACACGTCGAGCCAGCGGTAGTCGTACCCCTTGAGCGCGTTCCAGGAGCACGTGCGGCGCAGTGCCGTGTCCGTCGAGGGGATCTCCTTGCCGGCCGTCTTGGCGCCCGGGACCAGCGACTTGATCGTCGCCGCGGTGATGCTGCCGCAGGGCGCGGGCGCGGCGGCGTACTGCTTCGAGGCGGCAGCCGTGGACGCGCCCGAAGGGGTCTCGCCGGCGGCGGACCGCGGCGCCGACTCCTTCTCGGCGGCCGGCGTCGTGGCAGGCCCCGACGTCAGCGCCCAGCCCGCCGCGGCGAGCACGACGACGGGCGAGATGCGCGCGGTGAGCGCGAGCGGCAGGGAAAGAGTTCGCACGGCGCACTTTTCGTGGGGGACGGGGTGCGGAGGGGTCCGCACTGCGGACGGACGCCAGTTTCACATGTCTCCCTGTGGGGCGGAAGTGCGAACTCGCTCCGTACCTGTACCGTCACCGAGCCCCGCCGTCGATGCGTCATGTGTCCGTTTATGTCCGGGCGATGGGCCGGTGGAGGGCCGATTCGATACGGTCCACGGCCAGGAACGCCCCGTAGGCCACGAGGTGCACCAGACAGTGGTCGGTGTGCTCCGGCCGCCGCCAGGCCGCCACGTCCTCGTCGGTGATCCGGTACGGCGCGAGCGCGGCCAGCAGCACCAGACGCGCACCGGGACGGTCCCGCCGGTCCGGAAAACCGCTCAGGTCGAGCGGCGGGTGCGACCCGTCCCAGTCGAGCAGTGTCTCCTCCACGAGGTCCTGGTCGTCGGTGCCGAGCAGGCCGGCGCCCGCCATGGCCGCCCGGAGCAGCGCCGCGTACGCGAGCCCGACGGGCGTACCGCCCGCCCACGCGGGGGCCTCGCCGGGGTCGGGCAGGTCGAGCAGCGCGAGGGACGCGCCGGGCCGGGCGGGTCGGCGCACGGTCCGGGCGAGCGTACGGCCCGCGAGGCTGCGAACGGCCCGGAAGCGCTGGACGTTGCCCGGCAGCAGGTTCTCGGTGAGCAGGGCGGACGCGATCCGGTTGATGAAGTGGAAGGCGAACGCGGTGCCGAGGTAACCCGGAGCGTGCTCGTGCGGGAAGGGATACGGCGCCGCGCCGAGGCCGCCCGGCACGCGCGTGTGCCTGCCCCACTCCAGCACGCGCGCGTGCTCCTCGTTCTGCGGCCGCTCCCCTCGGGCGAGGTGTTCGGCGAGTGCGTGGTCGCCGGTGGCGTGCAGCAGCATGGTGTGCGCGTCCACGCAGAACGGACACCGGTTGGCCAGTGAGACCCCGAGCGCCGCCAGCTCCTTGCCGGTGCGGCTGCCGGGGCCGGCGATCAGGGACTCGCGCATCAGCGCCCACGCGGGGGCGAGGAGCTCCGGCGCGGAGGAGAGGACCACGAAGGTGACGGGTTCGTCGATGCCGAAGTCGCGGGACAACTGCTCGTAGACCTCGGCGACACGGCCGGTGGCGGCCTTGGGCGGCAGGGGCCGGGTGTAGCGGAAGGGTGTGGACATGCACAGCAGCGTGCGCCACGACCTCGGGCGCGGTCGTCGTACGGCCGAAGGGAGTTGGCGCTGCGCCCGTGAGCGCGGGGCGGGTCGGGGACTACTACGGGGGGAGTAGCGGAGGAGTTGTCCACAGGGCTGACGCCGGTGTCGGTGCGGCGGTCTAGCGTGTGGGCATGAGCGGGCACCCGGTCGATGCGGCCATCTCCCAGCGGCTCGCCGATCTGGCCCTCGTGGTCGTGGTCGGCGCCCTCGTCGTGACCGTGGCGGCTCTCGACGCGGACACGACCGCCCTCGACTACGGGCTCCTGGTGGTGAGTGCGGGCGCTCTCGCGTTCTATCGCGCGGTTCCGCTGGTGGTGCTGGCCGTGGCCACGGCGAGCGGGGCCGCCTACGTCCTGCACGCGAACCCGGGCCCTCTCGGCGCCCTGTCCGTCTTCGCCGCTGTGCACCTGGCGTCGCAACTGGGGCAGCGGGGCTGGGCAGCCGGGGCGAGCGGGGTCTTCCTCGCGGCGTACGCGATCACCGGCCCGACGGTCCAGGAGGCGGTCGAGAAGACGGGGCTGCTCGCGGGCTGGTTCGTGTGCGCGGTGGTGACGGGCCTCGCCGGCCGCAACTGGCAGGCGTATCTGCGCCAGACCGAACAGCGCGCGCTGGAGGCCGAGCGGACCCGGGAGGAGGCCGCCCTGCGCCGCGCGGGGGAGGAACGGCTGCGGATCGCCCGGGAGTTGCACGACTCCCTCACCCACAGCATCTCCATCGTCAAGCTCCAGGCGGGCGTGGCCGTGCACCTCGCGCGCAAGCGGGGTGAGGAGGTGCCGCCCGCGCTGCTCGCCATCCAGGAGGCGGGCGGCGAGGCCATGCGTGAGCTGCGCGCCACGCTGGAGATCCTGCGCACCGACGAGCCGACCGGCACCCCGGCGCTGCTCGTGGAGCGGGCGCGGGCGGCGGGCCTCGCCGTCGAACTGAGCGTGACGGGCGAGGAGTGCGCCCTGCCCGCCCCCCTCGACCGGGCTGTGTACCGGATCGTGCAGGAGTCCCTGACGAACGCGGCCCGGCACGCGGGACCGGCGAAGGTACGGGTCGAACTGGCCTACAACAAGGATGACTTGGCGATACGCGTCGACGACGACGGAGCCGCGCGTCCGGACCGCCCACCGCGACCCGGCCACGGCCTCACCGGCATGCGCGAACGCGTCACGGCGCTGGGCGGAACCCTCCGCACCGGGCCGCGGGAGGAGGGCGGCTTCTCGGTACGGGCGGAACTGCCGTTGCGGGCGGGGGAGTCGGTGTGACGGGGGCGCGGGCCTGCTCGGTGTGCGGGGGGTCGGTCGGGGGAGTAAGGGGCGGCTCTCGGGTGTGGTGCGGCGGGGAGGGGCTGCGAGAGCGTACGGCGTTCGCCGGTGTGGGGTGGTTTTGGTTGCCCGGGTGTGGGACGGGTTCCCGGCGGGAGCGGGATCGGGCGCGCCGGGGTGACGGACCGCTTCCCGGTGGGCCCTGTGCCGGTCTCGGGGAAGCCGGGGTGACCGGCGCGGGGGACGGCTTCGTCGGGCGTGTGGAGGTGTGGGCGTGATCAGGGTGGCGCTCGTGGACGATCAGGCGTTGATGCGGGCCGGGTTCCGGGCCCTGCTCGACGCCGAGGACGGCATCGAGGTGGTCGGGGAGGCGGCGGACGGGGAGCGGGGTGTGGAGCTGGTGCGCGCGCAGGTGCCCGACATCGCGCTGATCGACGTACAGATGCCGGTGATGACGGGCATCGAGGCGACCCGGCGGATCGCCGCGGATCCGGAGCTGGCGGGAGTCCGCGTGGTGATCCTCACCAACTACGGCGTCGACGAGTACGTCTTCGAGGCGCTGCGGGCGGGCGCGAGCGGTTTCCTGCTGAAGGACACCGAGCCGGCCGACCTCCTCCAGGCCATCGAGGTGGTGGCCCGGGGTGAGGCGTTGCTGTCCCCCGCGGTCACCCGCACCCTGATCGGCGAGTTCGTCTCCCGTCCCCCGGACCGGTCCACCGCCCCCGGCCTGGAGTGCCTCACCCGCCGCGAACGCGAGGTCACGGCCCTCGCCGCCCGCGGGCTGACCAACGAGGAGATCGCCGAGCACATGGTGATCAGCCCCCTCACCGCCAAGACGCACATCAGCCGCGCGATGACGAAGCTGGGCGCCCGGGACCGGGCCCAACTGGTCGTGTTCGCCTACGAGTCGGGGCTGGTGACGGCACGCGGCCGCTGAAATTCCGTTGCCGGCGCAGGCCCTGGATCAGCACTCTGAGGCGATGACCGAGACACCACCGCGGATGCACGAGGAGATCCTCGCCTACTACGCCCGGGGCAAGGAGGACGCCCGGCTCAAAGAGGGCGGAGCGCCCGCCGGGCGGCTGGAGTTCTGGCGCACCCAGGACGTACTGCGCAGGCTGCTGCCCGCCGCACCCGCGCGCGTACTCGATGTCGGTGGCGGCAGCGGGGTGCACGCGCAGTGGCTCGTGCAGGACGGACACGCGGTCGAACTCGTCGACCCCGTACCGCTCCACGTCGAACAGGCCTCGCGGCTTCCGGGGGTGACCGCCCGCCTCGGGGACGCGCGCGAACTGGCCGCCCCCGACGCCTCGTACGACGTGGTGCTCCTGCTCGGCCCGCTCTACCACCTGCCCGAACGGGCCGATCGGCTCAGGGCGTTGGCCGAGGTACGGCGAGTCCTCAGGCCGGGCGGCCTCGTGGTCGCGGCCACCATCAACCGGTACGCGCAACGGCACGACCTGCTGCGCGAGGAGCGCTACTTCACCCCGGAGCACCGCGAACGCACCGACGCCGTCCTCGTGGACGGCGGCCGGCACCCCCACCACGACGAGGGCTTCTTCACCGTCGCCCACTTCGCCGCGCCGGACGAGGTGACCGCGGAGTTCACCGACGCGGGACTGGCCGTGGAGGGCAGGTACGGCATCGAGGGCGTGGCCTGGCTGATGGGCGGCGTCGAGGAGTGGCTGGACGACCCGGACCGGCGCGCGACCGTGCTGGCCGCGTGCCGGCACATCGAGTCGGAGCCGACGCTGCTGGGGGCGAGCGGGCATCTGCTCACGGTGGGCAGACGGCCGTCGGCGTGACAGGGCGGCCGTCTGCCCGGCGGGCGGCTACGCGGCCGTACCGCCCGTGTAGTCGCTGTCGAAGGTGGTCTCGACGGTACCGGCCACGGACTGCGCCACCCCGGTGCCGGTGAGGACGATGCCCAACTCGCGGTTGCTGGACAGCGAGTTGCCGCTGAGGTTCATGGAGCCCGCCTCCACCTCCTGGGTGGCGAGGCCGTAGTCGGCGACCATGGCCTTGGCGTGGATGTAGAAACCGTCCGGGTCGGAGTACCCGACGACGGCCCCGCCCGCCGCCTCGATCTCGGAGACCTCGCTCGCGTAGTCGCCCGGGGTCTCCAGCACCACCCGTACCTTCACCCCCGCCTTCGCGCGCGCCGCGATGGCGTCCACCACCGTGCTGTCGCTGAACTCCAGTTCCTCGATGTCGAGCGTCTTCGTGGCGGCGTTGACCACGGACAGCAGACGGTTGCGCGAGTCGGTGGGGGACCAGAGCAGGTGGTCGCCGTCCGTGGGGGTGACCGCGGTGCCGGCGTAGTCCGCGGCGAAGACCTTCTCGATCGCGGCGACATCGCGGGTGTCGTCGGTGAACACGCCGTAGTCACGGCCGGTCGCGTAGTACTGCGAGGTGAGATTGCCGGTCAGGACCAGCGACTTGGCGCCGTCCACGGTGATCGTCTTCTGGTGGGTGTAGACGAAGCTCGACGGCGACCACACCACGCCGACGCCCGCGTTGGTCAGCGCCGTGTACGCCGGGCTGTTGGCACTCTGGTGCGCACGGTCGAGGACGACCCGCACGGTGACGCCCTTGTTCTTGAGGGCTATCAGGTCGTTGACGGCCGTGGTGTCCTCCAGTTCGTACATGGTCATGTCGAGGGACGTCGTCGCCGAGTTGATGAAGTCGTAGATCGTGGGCTGGCCGCTGCTTCGCGAGAAGGCGAAGGCGGTGTAGCTCGCAGCGCTGGCGGGGACGGAGGCGGCGAACACGGTGGCACCGGCGGCGAGAGCGACACCGGTACGGGTGAGGACCTTCCACAACATGCGTGACTCCTGGTCGAGTTGGCGCCCGCGTGGGGGGCGCGGGCATCCGCATGGCACCACGCGCGTAGAACGCGGAGGAAGGGAAGGTGGGTGAACTCGGCGTTACCGACGGTCCGCACAGTCGGGCAAAGGGGACTTCGTGCAGGTGGGACGCGGTTCATGGAGTTCTCGTGTGATCGCAAAATCTTCGTGCGGTCCCCTGGCCGGCCGGTCGGTGTGGAATGAAAGGATCCGTGGACGCGACCGCTTCGGACCGGCCGAGGCGCGCCCGACCCAGCGAGGTGAGAGATGTCGTTCACCACCCGGCCGACCCTCCAGGGCACCTTCGGTATGGTGTCCTCCACCCACTGGCTGGCCTCGCAGACGGCGATGGCGGTACTGGAGGACGGCGGCAACGCGTACGACGCCGCGGTGGCCGGCGCCTTCGTGCTGCACGTCGTCGAGCCGCACCTCAACGGGCCGGCAGGAGAGGTGCCGATCCTGCTGGCGCCCGCCGGCGGGGAGGTTCGGGTGCTGTGCGGACAGGGCGTCGCACCGGCCGGGGCGACCGTGGCCCACTACAAGCGGCTGGGCCTGGATCTCGTCCCCGGCACCGGACCCCTCGCCGCCGCGGTCCCCGGCGCCTTCGACGCCTGGATGCTGCTCCTGCGTGACCACGGCACCAAGCCCCTCGCCGACGTCCTCGGGTACGCCGTCGGGTACGCCGAGGACGGGCACGCGCCCGTGGAGAACGTCGGCGCGACCGTCGAGAGCGTGCGGGAGCTGTTCGAGACGGAGTGGACCTCGTCGGCGGAGGTGTACCTGCCGGAGGGCGAGGCTCCTCGGCCCGGTTCGCTGTTTCGCAACCCCGCCCTCGCCGCCACCTGGAAGCGGCTGATCGCCGAAGTGGCCGGGGCGGGCGACCGGGTCGCGCAGATCGAGGCGGCGCGCGAGGTGTGGCGTACCGGATTCATCGCCGAGGCGCTCGTACGGCAGGCGCGGCGCCCCACCATGGACACCAGCGGCAGGCGGCACACCGGCACGCTCACGGCCGCCGATCTCGCCGGGTGGTCCGCCACCTACGAGGCGCCGGCGACGTACGACTGGAAAGGCTGGACCCTGTGCAAGGCCGGCCCCTGGAGCCAGGGCCCGGTCCTTCTCCAGCAACTCGCGCTGCTGCCGCCCGAACTTCCGCGGTACGGGTCCGCCGAGTACGTCCATCTGCTGGTCGAGGGCTGCAAGCTGGCCATGGCCGACCGGGAGGCCTGGTACGGGGACGCCGCCGAGGTGCCGCTCGGTGAACTGCTGTCGGCGGAGTACAACGCGGCCCGGCGTGAACTCGTCGGCGACAAGGCCTCGTACGAGCTGCGGCCGGGCAGCCCCGGTGGGCGCGCCCCGCGGCTCAGCGCACACGCGCGTGTGGTCGTCACCGACGAGCCCGGGTTCAGTCCGATGGGGGTCGGGGAGCCGACGGTCGCGAAGAACCCCGCGTCGCCCGTGCCGGGTGAGCCCGAGATCGGTCCCGACGGCACCACCCGGGGAGACACCTGCCACCTCGCCGTCGTCGACCGCTGGGGCAACATGGTCGCCGCCACGCCCAGCGGCGGGTGGCTCCAGTCCAACCCGGTCGTGCCCGAACTGGGTTTCCCGCTCGGTACCCGGCTCCAGATGACCTGGCTGGAGGAGGGCCTGCCGAACTCCCTCACACCCGGCCGTCGCCCCCGCACCACCCTCACGCCCTCCATCGCCCTGCGCGCCGGGGTGCCCGTCCTGGCCTTCGGCACGCCCGGCGGGGACCAGCAGGACCAGTGGCAGCTCCACTTCTTCCTCGCCGTCGCCCTGCGCCCGCCGGTCCGCGGCGGCCTCGACCTCCAGGGCGCGATCGACGCCCCGAACTGGCACAACGACAGTTTCCCGGGCTCCTTCTACCCGCGCGGCATGCGTCCGGGGAGCGTCACCGTGGAGGCCCGGATGGATCCCGGTGTGGTCGAGGAACTACGGCGGCGGGGGCACGACGTGACGGTGGGGGAGCCGTGGTCGGAGGGACGGTTGTGCGCGGTGGGGCGGGATCCGGAGACGGGGGTGCTGTCGGCGGGGGCCAATCCTCGGGGGATGCAGGGGTATGCGGTGGGGAGGTGAGTGACGGGCCTCGGCGGGGCTTGCCGTGGCTTGCCGAGGGCTCGGCGCGGGCTCGGCGCGGGCTCGCTGAAGGCTCGGCGGGGGCTTTGACCGGGCGGGGGCGTTGGTCCGGATCACGTAATTTGTGGCGAATTGAGTGTCCGTCGCCTCGGGATCCCGGTGTTCACGGCGATTCCACTCGCCCTCCATCAGGCGGGTGGGGATTGTCAGTCCCGCGTGCTCTCATGGAGTCATGATCGAAGAGACGGAAACCATCGACGAGTTTCTCGACCGGCACGCGGGCGACGTGGAAGAGGCGGTGCGCAAGGCCGCCGCGGCCGAAATCATGCCGCGCTTCCGGCGGCTCGCCGCGCACGAGGTCGACCAGAAGGCCGGCCCGCACGACCTGGTCACGGACGCCGACCGGCTGGCCGAGCAGTACCTCACCGAGGTGCTCGGCGCGCTCCTGCCCGGCTCCGTCGTGGTCGGTGAGGAGGCGGTCCACGCCAACCCGGCTTCGTACGAGGCGCTGCAGGGCGACACCCCGGTCTGGATAGTCGACCCCGTCGACGGCACCCGGCAGTTCGTGCACGGCGACCCCGGCTTCTGCACGCTGGTGGCGCTCGCGAGGAGCGGCGTCCTGCTCGCCTCCTGGACCTATGCGCCGGTCGGGGACCAACTGGCCACGGCGATACGCGGCCGGGGCGCGTTCCTCGACGGCGAGCGGCTGCACGCGGGCGCCCCCGACCAGGGGCGCGACCTCCAAGTGGCCACCTCCCACCCGGACTACACGACGGAGGACCAGAAGCGCGGCCTGCTGGGACTGTGGACGGACGGTGTCGCACCGCGCCCGTGCGGATCGGCCGGACTGGAGTATCTCGCCGTCGCCCGGGGTGAGTTGGACGCCGTGGCGTTCTCGTGGGAGGCGGCCTGGGACCACGCGGCGGGACTGCTGCTGGTCGAGGAGGCGGGCGGCGCCCATCTAACCCTCGCGGGCGATCCGTTCAGCATCAAGGGCGGCAACACCCTTCCCTTCGCAGCGGCCCGCGATGCGGCGACGGCCGCGAGGGTGAGAATCCTGCTGGCGGGCGAGGGCTGACGCGACGGCTGGGCCGGAGACGGGTCCGGAGACCGCAGTCCTGGCGTGGGCCGACGGAACCGTGGCCGGGAGCCGGGAGCCGGGAGCCGGGAGCCGGGAGCCGTGAGCCGGGAGCGGGTCCGGGGCCGGGGTCTGAGCCGGGGCGCGGGGCGGGGCAGGCTCGGAGTCGCGGACGCGGCCGGGTCAGAGGCCGGCGCCGGAGCAGGCGCGGAGGCGCAGCCGGAGCCGGCGGGCCGGGGCCAGGATCACGACCGGGGGCCGCGTGAGCCTCTCCTCGGCTCAGGCCGCCACGCCCGACATCTTGGCCTGGTGTGCTGGACCCGGCCTTCTGGCCTCATGCGTCAGCCTCGGCCTTCTGGCCTCTGCGTTAGCCCCGGCCTCCGGGCCTCGCGCGCGCCAGCGCCGGCCTCCTGGGCCTCGCGCGTCAGCTCCACCGGGCCGCGCGCGCCAGAACCGCCCCCGGGCCTCGCGTGCGCCAGACTCGGCTTTCTGGTCCTCGCGCGCCAGAACCGCCCTCCTAGGTCTTGTGCGGCAGCCCCAGGGCCACGCGCGCACGAGCCCCGGCCTCCTGGTACTCGTGCGCCAGCCCCGCCCTGGGACTCGCAGATCCAGGAGCCGCCCCCGTACCAACCCCCCTGGCCTCACTGACCGGACCGGCGCCCGACCAGCCCCCGACCGGCTCCGCACCGGCCCGGACCGACTCCGCTCCTCGCCGCCCCTCCTGCCCGCCGCCCCAAGACCGCCCCCGCCCCTGCCCACCCCCCAAAGCCGCTCCCCCCGCCCGCGTCCCCGACCCCCCTCCCCGCCCCCCCGCCTCCCCCGACTTACCCCCGCGCCCCGAGACTGTCGGTCCCCCGGCATATCCTGATCCTCTGGCCATCGGCTGACGAAGGGGTCCGAAGGTGCCGTCGATGCTCGATGCGGTCGTGGTGGGTGCGGGGCCGAACGGACTGACGGCTGCCGTGGAGCTGGCTCGCCGCGGCTTCTCCGTGGCCGTCTTCGAGGCGCGCGGCACCGTGGGCGGGGGAGCCCGCACCGAGGAGCTGACCCTCCCCGGCTTCCTGCACGACCCGTGCTCCGCGGCCCACCCCCTCGGCATCAACTCCCCGGCGTTCCGCGCCCTGCCCCTGGAGCGATACGGCCTGGAGTGGTTGCACGCCGAACTGCCCATGGCGCACCCCTTCACCGACGGCACCGCCGCCGTGCTGTCGCGGTCGGTCGCCGAGACGGCCGCCTCGTTCGGGCCGCGTGACGCGGGGACGTACCGGAGGCTCGTCGAACCGTTCCTGCCCAAGTGGGACACCCTGGCCCGCGACTTCATGTCCCTGCCGGCGACCGCGCTGCCCCGCGACCCGGTCACCCTGGCCCGCTTCGGTCTCGTCGGCCTGCCCCCGTCGACCTGGCTGATGCGCCGCTTCCGCGACGAGCGCGCGAAGACCCTGTTCGCGGGACTCGTGGCGCACGTCATGGCCCCGCTCGGCGGTTTCGCCACCGGCGCCATCGGCCTGGTCTTCGCCCTCGCGGCACATGCGCGCGGCTGGCCCGTGGCGCGCGGCGGCTCCCAGTCCATCTCCGACGCGCTCGCCGCCTACCTCAAGGACCTCGGCGGCACCGTCCACACCGACTACGAGGTGAAGCGGCTCGACGACCTGCCGCCCGCCCGCGCGTACGTCTTCGACACGTCGCCCACCGCCCTGGCCCGTATCGCCGGCTTCGGCAACTACTACGAGGGCTACCGCTACGGCCCGGGGGTCTTCAAGGTCGACTACGCCCTCGACGGCCCGGTGCCGTGGACCGCGAGGGAGGCGCGCGACGCGGGCACCGTGCAGATCGGCGCCGACACCGCGGAGATCGGCACCGCCCTGCGCGCCGCGTCCCGGGAGGGCCGCGCACCCGACAGGCCGTTCATGATCACTGTGCAGCCGAGTGTCGTCGACCCGGGCCGGGCCCCCGCCGGAAAGCACGTCTTCTGGGCCTACGGCCATGTCCCCAGCGGCTGGACGGGCGACCTCACCGACGCCATCGAGCGCCAACTGGAGCGTTTCGCCCCGGGCTTCCGCGACCGCGTCCTGGCCCGTGCCACCGCGGGCCCACCCGAACTGGCCGCCCGCAACGCCAACTACGTCGGCGGTGACATCGCCTCCGGCGCGGTCAGCGGACTCCAGATCATGCTGCGCCCCAAGCTCTCCCTGTCCCCGTACGGCACCCCGCACCCGGCCGTCTTCATCTGCTCGTCGGCGACCCCACCGGGACCGGGCGTGCACGGCATGTCGGGACACAACGCCGCGAAGGCCGTGTGGCGGAGGCTGCGAGAGCAGACCTGAGGGTCCGCGAGTCCTCCACAGGTGGTGCGAGAGTGGTGGTCATGACCACCATCAGGCTCGTCCAGGGCGACATCACCCGAGAGAGCGCCGACGCGATCGTCAACGCCGCGAACTCCTCCCTCCTCGGTGGAGGAGGAGTCGACGGTGCCATCCACCGCCGCGGCGGCCCCGCGATCCTGGCGGACTGCCGGAAGCTGCGTGCCTCTCACTACGGCAAGGGGCTGCCCACCGGAAAGGCGGTCGCCACCACCGCGGGCGAGCTGGACGCGCGCTGGGTGATCCACACCGTCGGCCCTCGCTACAGCCGCGAGGAGGACCGCTCGGAGCTACTGGCGTCCTGCTATCGCGAGTCCCTGCGCGTCGCCGACGAGCTGGGCGCCCGCACCGTCGCCTTCCCGGCCGTCTCCGCCGGCATCTACGGCTGGCCGCTCGACGACGCCGCCCGGATCGCGGTGGAGACCGTACGGGAGACGGAGACCGCGGTCGAGGAGGCCCGGTTCGTGCTGTTCGACGAGAGGGCGTACCAGGCGTTCGCACGGCAGGTCGGCTGACCTCGCCGGGCCCGTGGGCCCCCGGCCGAACGGCCCACACCCTGACGGCCGAACGTCCCACCGCCTGAAAAAAGGGGGAGGGTGCGGGGAAAAGTGCCTGTTCAGAGCCGCCTGGAGGCAGTGACCGGCCGGTCACCCGGCCCCGGTACCGGTTGCGGGACATCCGGCCGGTTCTCACGGTGGGCCCTACGAAGCTCTTCGAAAGGACCCTGCATGCGCCCCCTCGTCTCCCGCGGCCTCCTCCTGCCGTCTCTGGTCTGTGCCGCGCTGATCCTCGGCCCGGTCGGCACCGCGGCCGCCGCCGTCGACGCAGGCCGCGGCGCGTCGGACCACGGTGTGGCCCACACGGTCACCGGCTACGGCACCGCCGACGCGGACACCCTGACGGACCGCCTCGACGCACTGGACCGGGCCGAGCACGGCAGTGTCCTGCGGCCCCTCCTGGACGCCGTCACCGACATCACCGCCCAGGACGGCAACCGGCTCGACGCGAGCGAGGCGGCCGCCCACGCGAAGGCCGTGGCGGCGGCGAACGCCGAGGTCCAGGAAAAGCTGCGGCAGCCGAGCGGCAGCGGCACGGACCGGTCCGCCGCGGCCGACCCGGTCTCCGACCTCCTGGACTCTCTCCAGTCCACGATCGACGACCTGCTCAAGTCGCTGACCTCGCTGGATCTGAACGGTGTGGTGGGCGCGGTCACCGGCCTCCTGGGCGCCGTGGTCGGGACCGTCACCGGACTCCTCGGCGGCGGACTGCCCTCCTTGCCGGCCACCACCTGACACCACCGCACCTCGCCCCACGGCACCCCCGCGTGAGCGCACGCGGGGGTGCCGCATGTCGTCATGTCCCCAGGACCACACAAAGTCCGACAGAGTCATTGCCTCGCACGTCTTCGGGATCTAGGTTGAGTCGCATCCTGTGCCTCAAAGTCACCAATAGTGCACAGGAATTGACGCTCCCTCAGTACGTACACCGCACTGTCGTCCCGAGGAAGGTTCCACCGATGCCCCACCCGTATCTGCCTGCCCCCATCAGCCGCCGGCGTCTGCTGGAGTCGGGGGCCGCCGTCCTCGGCGCCCTCGCCCTCTCCTCCGGGCCTCTGGCCGGCCGCGGACACGCGGCGGAGGGCGCCCCGGAGTGGAACGGCGCCATCGACCTCTTCCGGGTGGGTACCGAGCCCCCGCACACCACCCTCATGCCGTACGCCAACGTCGGCCAGGCGCTCGCCGCCGACCGCACCCGCTCGCCGTACCGCGTGAGCCTCGACGGCAAGTGGAAGTTCGCCTACGCCGACCGCCCCGACGACCGCGACACCGACTTCTACCGCACCGACGTGGACGACAAGGACTGGGACACCATTCCGGTCCCCTCGGTGTGGCAGGTGCATGGCTACGACTTCCCGATCTACATCAACATCACCTACCCCTGGTGGGGCCCCAACGGCCTCGGCGAGGAGGCACAGCCGCCCGCCGCCCCGACCCGCTACAACCCCGTCGGCCAGTACCGGCGCACCTTCACCGTCCCGAAGGACTGGTCCGGGCGGCGGACCTTCCTGCACTTCGAGGGCGTCAAGTCCGCCCACTACGTGTGGGTCAACGGTGAACTCGTCGGCTACCACGAGGACTCCTACACCCCCGCCGAGTACGACATCACCCCGCACCTCAAGCCGGGCACCAACCAGATAGCGGTCGAGGTCTACCGCTACTCCGACGGCGACTGGCTGGAGGACCAGGACATGATCCGGCTGAGCGGCATCTTCCGCTCGGTCTACCTCTACTCCACCCCGGCCGTCCACCTGCGCGACTTCAAGCTGGACACCCCGCTCGGCGACGACTACACGTCCGCCGAACTCTCGGTCACCGCGAGCGTGCGCGACTACGGCGGCGGCAACCAGGGCCGCTACACGGTCGAGACGCAGCTCTACGACGCGGGCGGCCACGCGGTCTGGTCCCGCCCGCTCCAGCAGGCCGTCGCCCTGGACTCCGGCGACGAGACGACCGTCCAGGCGGCGAAGGCCGTGCCCGGGCCGAAGCTGTGGTCGGCAGAGCACCCGAATCTCTACACCGCCGTCCTGCGGCTGCGCGACCCCGCCGGCAAGGTGATCGAGACGCTCTCGCACCGCGTCGGCCTGCGTGAGTTCGCCCTGAAGGACGGGCTGATGCGCATCAACGGCAAGCCCGTCTCCTTCCGTGGCACCAACCGTCACGAGATGCACCCGGACCGCGGCACCGCGCTCACCCGCGCGGACCTCGTGAAGGACATGACGATCATCAAGCGGCTGAACATCAACTCGGTCCGCACCTCGCACTACCCCAACAACCCCCTGTGGCTCGAACTCGCCGACGAGTACGGCCTCTACCTCGTCGACGAGACCAACCTGGAGACCCACGGCATCCGCGGCGAGTACCCGGGCAACCACCCCGACTGGAGCGCGGCCTGTGTGGCGCGTGCCCAGAACATGGTCCACCGCGACAAGAACCACGCCTCGGTGGTGATCTGGTCGCTGGGCAACGAGGCGGGCGGCGGCAGCACGTTCGTCAACATGCGGGACTGGATCAAGTCGTACGACACCACCCGCGTCGTCCAGTACGAGGGCGACGACCGGCCCACCATCAGCGACATCCGCTCCGAGATGTACGACAGCCCCGCACGCGTGGAGCAGCACGCCAAGGACACCGCGGACACCCGGCCGTACGTGATGATCGAGTACTGCCACGCGATGGGGAACTCCAACGGCAACTTCAAGAAGTACTGGGACATCGTCCGCCGCTACCCCGTTCTCCAGGGCGGCTGGATCTGGGACTTCGTCGACCAGTCACTCACCGAGCCGGTCCCGGTACGCCAGTTGCTGACCGAGAGCGGGCCCGGCGCGCTGCAGGGTGAAGTCCTGCCCGCGAGCGCCGGGTTCGACCGTGTCAAGGGTGTCTCCGGTGCCACGGTCTTCGCCCGCGACGCCCGCCTCGACCTCACCGGCTCGCTGACCCTGGAAGCATGGGTCACCCCGAAGGTGACGGGCTATCACCAGCCGATCATCGCCAAGGGCGACACCCAGTACGCCCTCAAGCAGTCCGAAAGGACACTGGAGTTCTTCATCTACGGCGGCGGCCAGTGGATCACCGCCACCTGGGCGCTCCCGGACGACTGGACGGGCAGGGAGCACCATGTCGCCGGTGTCTTCGACGCGGCCGCGGGCACGCTGACCCTCCATGTGGACGGCCAGGTGAGGTCGACCAGGGCCACGACACAGCGGCCGAGCAGCAACACCGCGCCGCTCGCGCTGGCCGTCGATGTCGACAACCCCACAAGGGAGTTCAGCGGCACGATCAGGAAAGCGCGCGTGTACGGCCGTGCCCTGAGCGCCGCCGAACTGGCCTCCGACAGCAGGGGGCCCGGCGACGAGGGCGTGCGGTTCTGGTTCGACGCGGCGACCGTGGGGCTCAGCGAGAAGCGGCCCGCCCAGAAGACCTTCTTCGCCTTCGGCGGCGACTGGGGTGACAACCCCAACGACGGCGCTTTCGTCGCGGACGGCATCGTCACCGCCGACCGCGGCCACACCGGAAAGGCCGCCGAGGTCAAGCAGATCTACCAGGCCGTCAACGCGTCCTGGGCCCCGGACGGCTCGGTGGCGCTGACCAACGAGTACCTGTTCACCAACCTCCGGGAACTCGGCGGAAGTTGGACGCTCTCCGCCGACGGGAAGGTGGTGCAGCGCGGGAAGCTGACACGGGACCAGCTGAACGTGGCACCGCTGTCGAGCAAGAACATCACCGTCCCGTACAAGCTCCCGAGCGCCCCCGCGCCCGGCACGGAGTACTTCCTCCAACTCTCCTTCACCACCAAGGAGTCCACGCCCTGGGCGAAGGCCGGCTTCGAGGTGGCCAAGCAGCAGCTGGCCGTCGACGCGGACAGCCCGGCGGTGACGCCGGTGCCGCTCGCGAAGGTCCCGGCCCTGACGTACAAGGACGCCTCCGGCCAAGTCACCGTCAACGGCAAGGACTTCTCCGTCACCGTCGACAAGGGCACCGGGACCATCACGTCGTACAGGGCCCATGGCACGCGTCTGATCACCTCGGGCCCCGTCCCGAACTTCTGGCGGGCGCCCACCGACAACGACCACGGCAACGGGCAGCACACCCGCAACCAGACCTGGCGCGACGCCGGTGCCAACCGCAAGGTGACCGACGTGAGCGTGCGGGCGCTGCGGGACCGGGCCGTCGAGATCAAGGTGAGCGGCACCCTGCCGACGACGACCGAGTCGGCGTACACCACGACCTACACGGTCTTCGGCAACGGTGAGATCAAGGTCGACAACACCCTGCACCCGGGGGCGAGTTCACTGCCGTACATCCCGGAGGTCGGCACGATCCTGTTCCTGCCGCGCCGCCTGGACCGGCTGCACTACTACGGCCGCGGACCCGAGGAAAACCACTGGGACCGCAACGACGGTACGGACGTGGGCCTTTGGTCCGGGACCGTCGCCGAGCAGTGGACCTCCTACATCCGCCCGCAGGAGAACGGCAACAAGACGGATGTGCGCTGGGCGGCCCTGACCGACCGTGACGGCGTGGGACTGCTCGTCTCGGGTGAGCCGCTTCTGGAGGTCAACGCCTCGCACTTCACGCCGGAGGACCTGTCCAACGGGGTGCGCCACGACTACCAGCTCACCCCGCGCGACGCGGTCGTGCTGCGGGTGAACCACCGGCAGATGGGCGTCGGCGGCGACAACAGCTGGGGCGCGCACACCCACGACGAGTACAAGCTGTTCGCCAACCGGGACTACTCGTACACCTACCGGCTGCGGCCGCTTACGGACGTGGCCCGGGCGACGGCGGCCTCGCGGCGGCCGACGGCCTCCGCCTAGCGCACCGCGCGGGTGGGGCGTCCCCGGTTTGCCGGGAACGCCTCACCCCCGTCGGCGCAGCAGGCCCACCGCCACCAACGGGCCGCACGCGAGGAGCACCGCCAGCACCCCGTACCCGTACGTCAGACTCGCCGCGGTGGCCACTCCGGCGACCAGCAACGGGCCACCGGCGTCGCCCAGTTCGCGTCCCAGCTCGGCCGCCCCCATCGTCTGCCCCAGCCGCTCCCGCGGAGTCGAGGCCGCGAGCGCCGCGAACCCGAGGGGGGTGATCAGCCCCGTCCCGACGCCGATCAGCGCGGCCCCCAGCAGCACACCCGCGAGCCCGGGCAGCATCGCGCAGCCCAGACCGGCCGCCGCCAGCAGCAACCCGGCACTCAACCCGCCCCGAACCGTGATCCGTCCCGCGTCCAACGCCCGCCCGGCACGCGGCTGGACGGCCGCCGTGCAAGCCGCGAGCACCGACACCGCGGCACCCGTCGCCACGGTGCCGAGCCCCGCCACCGCACCCGACACGGGCAGGAAGCCCACACCCACCGAGAGCGCGGCGGTCGCCCCGGCGAGCGCGGCCGTCGGGATCAGGAACACCGGGTCGGTCAGCCGCCGCGCCAGGTCGAGGACAGTCTGCCGGGCCCGGGGGAGGGGCGGTACGACGGGAACGGCG
Organism: Streptomyces sp. NPDC005402; assembly: GCF_040606575.1. Taxonomy (NCBI): domain Bacteria; kingdom Bacillati; phylum Actinomycetota; class Actinomycetes; order Kitasatosporales; family Streptomycetaceae; genus Streptomyces; species Streptomyces sp. NPDC005402. The sequence goes on along the minus strand of NZ_JBEXFB010000016.1, from coordinate 131,397 downwards.
AGCAGCGCCCACACGGCCACGGCCGCGCCCAGCACCGCCAGTACCGTGAACAGCAGGCGCAGTCCGCCCGCCCACACCAGGACGCCGCCGAGCAGCGGCCCCAGGGTGTAGCCGACGGACTTGTAGAAGCCGTAACTCCCGAAAGCCCGCCCCTGTTTGGCCGCCGGGTTCAGCCGGGCCACCAGCGCGGACGCGGCGGGGGAGAAGGCGGAGGCCGCCGCGCCCTGCCCGAGTCGTGCGGCCCACAGCCGGCCGGGGCTGTCGGCGAGGGCGTAGAGCGCGGACGCGACGGCGAAGGCCAGCAGTCCGCCGAGGAGCACGGGGCGCGCCCCGATCCGGTCGGCGATCGTGCCGAACAGTGGCTTGAGCAGCACCTCGGCACCGTCGTACAGGGCGAGCAGGCCCCCCAGCACGAGCAGTGAGGTGACCGCGTCCTGCGAGTCCGCGCCGAGGTTCGCGGCGATGCCGTGCGCGCCGAAAGCCGTGGTGAACCCGGCCGCGTACAGCGGCCACATCAGCTGCCGGGGAGGCTCACTCGGTGGCGTCACTGAGCCCCAGCCGCAGGTGTTCCACGTGAAAGACGGCCTGGTCGAGCAGCTCGGCGACATGGTGGTCGTGCAACGTGTACACCACCGACCGGCCCCGGCGCTCGCCCACGACCAGGCCCAGGTTGCGCAGCAAGCGCAGTTGGTGCGAGCACGCCGACTGCTCCATGCCCACTTCGGCGGCCAACTCCGTGGCCGGCAGCGGACCTTCGCGCAGCCTCGCGAGGATGAGCAGGCGGGAGGGCGTGGACAGGGCCTGGAGGGTGGTGGCCACCTTGGCCACGTTCGCCGCGTCCAGGCGTACGCGCTCGGCGGTTTCCTGCGCGGTGGTGACGGCTCCATGACCCATGGGCGGTATCTTACCCATCGCACATGAACAGATGAACGAGTCTTCATGTGTTCCTGTATGGTGCTCGGGTGTCCACGACTCTCACCCCCGTTCGTGTCCCCCCACCCACTCGGTCGGCACCCCGCCGCACCCGGGTGCTGGCCCTCCCCGAGACCCGCTGGGCGCTGGCGTCGACCGCCGCGTTCCTGCTCGGTCTCGCGCTGGACCTCGGCGGCCTGCCGTGGTGGGCGTACGGCCCGCTGTACGCGCTCGCCTATGCCACCGGCGGCTGGGAACCGGCCCTCGAAGGGCTCAGGGCGCTGCGCGGGAGGACCCTGGACGTCGACCTGCTGATGATCGTCGCGGCGCTCGGCGCGGCCGCGATCGGCCAGGTCCTGGACGGCGCCCTGCTCATCGTCATCTTCGCCACGTCCGGCGCCCTGGAGGCCCTGGCCACCGCCCGCACCGCCGACTCGGTACGCGGCCTGCTCGACCTCGCGCCGACGATGGCGACCCGGGTCACGGGGAACGGCGAGGAAACGGTCCCGACGGGAGAACTCACCCTCGGAGACGTCCTGTTGATCCGGCCGGGCGAGCGCATCGGCGCCGACGGCCGGGTCCTGGACGGCGCGAGCGAGGCCGACCAGGCCACCATCACCGGTGAACCCCTCCCGGTCGCCAAGGGCCCCGGCGACGAGGTCTTCGCCGGCACCCTCAACGGCACCGGCGTGCTGCGCGTGCGGGTCGAACGCGACCCCGCCGACTCCGTGATCGCCCGCATCGTGACCCTGGTCGAGGAGGCCTCCAGGACCAAGGCGCCGACGCAGCTGTTCATCGAGAAGATCGAACAGCGGTACGCGGTGGGCATCGTGATCGCCACGCTCGCCGTGTTCGGCGTGCCGATGCTGTTCGGCGCCGACCTCACGGACGCGCTGTTGCGCGCGATGACCTTCATGATCGTCGCCTCGCCGTGCGCGGTCGTCCTCGCGACCATGCCGCCCCTGCTGTCCGCCATCGCCAACGCCGGGCGGCACGGCGTCCTGGTGAAGTCGGCCGTCGCGATGGAGCGGCTCGGGGAGGTGGACGCCGTGGCCCTCGACAAGACGGGAACGCTGACGGAGGGGGCGCCGGAGGTCTCGGAGGTACGGCCGCTGCCGGGCTCGGGGCTCGCCCCGGACGACCTCCTCGCCCTGGCCGCCGCGGCCGAGCATCCCAGCGAGCATCCGCTGGGGCGGGCCGTGGTGCGTGCGGCCGGGGAGCGGGGGCTGCGGATCGCGGACGCGCGGAACTTCGTCGCCGTGCCCGGGAGCGGGGTGACGGCGGTGGTCGGAGGGCGGAGGATCGAGGTCGGCCGGGCGGGTGACCCGTCGGACCTCGTCCCTCCGGACACGGGAGTGGGCCGCCCCGAGGCCATGGATGCCCGCCGGACCGGGAGCGCGGGTGCCGACAGCAAGGGGAGCGCGGGCCCCGGGAGCCCTGCGGCGGTCGTCCCCGGCGCGGAGGCCGGCGCCACCGTCGTCCTCGTGACCGGCGACGGCATCCCCCTCGGCACCCTCGCCCTCACCGACCGCCTCCGCCCGCAGGCCGGCGCCGCCACCGCCGCGCTCACCGCCCTGACCGGCACGGCCCCCGTCCTGCTCACCGGCGACAACGCGCGGGCCGCCGCGAGGGTCGCCGAGGCCACCGGCCTGACGGACGTCCGCGCCGACCTGCTGCCCGAGGGCAAGGTGGAGGCCGTACGCCGGCTCCAGGACGCCGGGCGCAAGGTCCTGTTCGTCGGGGACGGCGTCAACGACGCCCCCGCGCTCGCCGCCGCCCACTCCGGCATCGCGATGGGCCGTGCGGGCGCCGACCTCGCGCTGGAGACGGCGGACGCGGTCGTCGTACGCGACGAGCTCGCGACCGTTCCGGCGGTCGTACGACTGTCCCGGGCCGCCCGCCGGCTGGTCCTGCAGAACCTGGTGATCGCGGGTGCCTTCATCACCGGACTCGTCCTGTGGGACCTCCTCGGCCACCTGCCGCTGCCGCTCGGGGTGGCCGGGCACGAGGGGTCGACGGTCCTCGTCGGCCTCAACGGGCTGCGGCTCCTGCGCGAGTCCGCGTGGCGACCGGGCCGAGTCCCGTTCCAGGGCACGCGAGGTTGATGTCGGATTCTCGCCAGCCGAGCTCCGCCGGGTGGCCGATGCTGGACGCATGCAGACGGGGATGTACACCGAGACCGAGCGCTGTGTGCGCGCCGTGCGGTCCAAGGACGCGCGGTTCGACGGATGGTTCTTCACGGCCGTCCTGACGACCCGTATCTACTGTCGGCCGAGCTGTCCGGTCGTCCCGCCCAAGCCCGAGAACATGACCTTCTACCCGAGCGCGGCGGCCTGCCAGCAGGCGGGCTTCCGCGCCTGCAAGCGGTGCCGGCCCGACACCAGCCCGGGCTCGCCGGAGTGGAACCAGCGCGCCGACCTCGTGGCCCGCGCGATGCGGCTGATCGCCGACGGCGTGGTCGACCGCGAGGGCGTGCCCGGCCTCGCCGCCCGCCTCGGCTACAGCACCCGGCAGATCGAACGCCAGCTGCTCGCCGAACTCGGGGCCGGACCGCTCGCCCTCGCCCGGGCCCAGCGCGCCCAGACGGCGAGGATCCTCATCGAGACGACCGCGCTCCCGATGGCGGACATCGCCTTCGCGGCCGGGTTCTCCGCGATCCGCACCTTCAACGACACCGTGCGCGAGGTCTTCGCGCTCCCACCGAGCGACCTGCGCACCCGCGCCGCGAAGAAGTCCGCGCCGGACACCCCCGGCTTCCTCTCCCTGCGCCTGCCGTTCCGCACCCCCCTCAACCCCGACAACCTCTTCGGCCACCTCGCGGCCACCGCCGTGCCGGGCGTGGAGGAGCGGCGGGACGGCGCGTACCGGCGCACGCTGCGACTGCCGTACGGACACGGTGTCGTGGCTCTGACACCCCAACCGGACCACATCGCCTGCCGGTTGACGCTCAGCGACCTGCGCGACCTGACCGTCGCCATCAGCCGCTGCCGCCGGATGCTCGATCTGGACGCCGACCCCGTCGCGATCGACGACCAACTGCGCACGGACCCGCTGCTGGCCCCCCTGGTGGACAAGGCGCCCGGCCGACGCGTCCCGCGCACCGTCGACGAGGCGGAGTTCGCCGTACGGGCCGTCCTCGGCCAGCAGGTCTCCACAGCGGCGGCCCGCACCCACGCGGCCCGCCTGGTCACGGCCCACGGCGAACCCGTCGACGACCCCGAGGGCGGACTGACACACCTCTTCCCGTCCCCCGAGGCCCTGGCCGCGGTGGACCCCACCTCGCTCGCGATGCCCCGCACCCGCCGTACGACCTTCACCACCCTGGTGAGCCAACTGGCTGACGGAGCCCTCCAGTTGGGTGTGGAGAGCGACTGGTCGGAGTCCCGTGCCCGCCTCCTCGGCCTGCCCGGCTTCGGCCCCTGGACGGTCGACGTGATCGCCATGCGCGCCCTCGGCGACCCGGACGCCTTCCTCCCGACCGACCTCGGAATCCGCCGCGCCGCCCAGGAGTTGGGCCTGCCCTCGACCCCGGCCGCGCTCACGGCCCGCGCGGCGGCCTGGCGGCCCTGGCGGGCCTACGCGGTCCAGTACCTGTGGGCGACCGACAGCCACCCGATCAACTTTCTTCCCGTGTAAGGACGTTCCGTGAGACAGCACACCGTGATCGACAGCCCCTACGGCCCTCTGACCCTCGTCGCCGACGACGGCGTCCTGTGCGGCCTCTACATGACCGACCAGCGCCACCGCCCGTCGGAGGAGACCTTCGGCGAGCCGGACGACGCATGGTCCAAGGAGGCCGAGGACCAGCTCAAGGCCTACTTCCAGGGCGAGTTGAAGGAGTTCACCCTGGAACTGCGCCTGCACGGAACACCGTTCCAGCGCACGGTCTGGGACCAGCTGCGCCGGATTCCGCACGGCGAGACCCGCACCTACGGCGAACTCGCCGACGCCCTAGGCAACCCCAAGGCCTCCCGCGCGGTCGGCCTCGCCAACGGCAGGAACCCCATCGGCATCATCATCCCCTGCCACCGCGTGGTCGGCGCGGACGGCAGCCTCACGGGCTACGGCGGCGGACTGGAGCGCAAGCAGCGACTGCTGGACTTCGAGCGAGGGGCGGCGCTGTTCTGAACGGGCGCCCCCAGCAGCGCGTGAACACAGTTCCGGTGTATTATGGTGGGGAATAGTAGGTTCTGTGCGGGTCGTCAATAAACCGCCATGGATAACATGATTCCTCCATCCAGTTCTTACGGGGGTGGGATTATGGCGAGTTATCCCGATCGCTCCGGTCCCCAGCTCACGTTCATTCATCCATCGCACCTGTATGGATCTCCTCTCCGCCTGGCCGCTGCCAGATCGGTCCTCGGTCGAGATCCCGGTTGTGACATTCGGATAGACGATCCGTATGTGAGCGGCAGGCACGCGATCTTGAGTCGCTCGGGAGCGAACGTGGTCTTGGAAGACCTCGGCTCAGCCAACGGCACCTCGGTGAACGATCGTCCTCTCGCCGCCCCTCAGACGCTGCACGACGGTGATGTGCTTACGTTGGGCAGCGTGAGCATCCGCTACGAATGGCCCGGCAGTGCTCCGCGAGAGCATGAGGCCGCCCAGGGCACCGTCCTGATGTCGGAAGTGAGCAGTGCCCCGCGATTCGATGTGGGTCAGCAGTACGGTGCCAACATCAACAATGTGGGTGGGCACCAGTATGTCGATCAAAGGCAGGAGAGCTTTCTCCGGCAGATCGCCGCAGCTCGCACGAGAGCTCGACGAATCATTCTGTTCGGGTTCGTGCTCTTCTTGAGCGGCTTCGCTGTCTTCGCCTATGGAATTCTGCGATTCATGGGCCACATAGGGGATCCCGTATCCGAGGATCCCAATGAATGGCCAGGCCCGGGAGATATGTTCGGCACGGAGATCGGTGGCTTTCCGGTGTTCCTTCTCGGCTGGGCGGCCGCCGGCGTCGGCACGGTCCTGATGATGACCGGGCTGGTGATGCACGTCATCGCCGCATCCCGTCAACGCTCGTTCGACGCGGCCGTGCGCCGCCGGTGACTCATGCGAGGGGACATCCAAGTGACATTCCATATCGGCAGCCAGCAGGGCAACATCAACAACGTCGCCGGTGACCAGACCATTCACGGTGGCCAGCACGGACAATTCGCGACGGCCACGGATCCGCGTGCCATGCTAGGGCTGCTGCGCTCGGAGCTCGACCACCTGGCCCTCCCGCCCGATGTCGCGAGCGAGGTGAACACCGAAGTCGCGTCCCTCGATGCCGAACTCGCTTCCCCTTCTCCGGATCGCACCACCACGGCCCAGCGTCTGGTGCGGATCACCAGGCTGGTGACCGCGGCGGGTGCGGCCGTCACCGCCGGCGGGACCCTCGCGGGAGCCCTGTCCTCGTTCGCGGGCTGGCTGGGGCCGATCGGTGACTCCGTCCTCCGTGCCATCGGGCAGTAACTCTCGACAGTGGATGCGAGATCCGCCCGCCGGCTTGCCGCCGGTTTCGGCGGCAAGGGATCACAGCCCCCCGAACGACCTGACCCTGCGCATGAGTTCGGGCAGCGCCGTGCCGATCGGCTCCCGGATCACCTCGTCGGCGCGGTCGTCGTACGGGGTCGGCTCGGCGTTGACGATGACGAGACGGGCGCCGTGGTCGGCGGCGACGCCCGCGAGGCCCGCAGCCGGCTGGACCTGGAGCGTGGAGCCGACGGCGATGAAGATCTGGCACGCCTTGGTGATGGCGACCGCCTCGCCGAGCACGACAGGGTCCAGACGCTCGCCGAACATCACCGTCGCCGACTTGAGGATGCCGCCGCAGTCCAGGCACGGCGGGTCCGCCTCGCCGGCCTCGACCCGGGCGAGCGCGTCCTCCATCGAACCGCGGGCGTGGCACTTCGTGCACACCACCTGCCGCGCGGTGCCGTGCAGTTCGAGAACCTTGCGGGCGGACAACCCGGCCAGCTGGTGCAGCCCGTCCACGTTCTGCGTGATCACCCGCACCGGCACCCCGGACCTCTCCAGCTCGGCCACCGCCACGTGCGCCGCGTTGGGCTCCGCCTTCAGCGTGCGGTTCGCCCGCCGCATCTGCCACGAGCGGCGGCGGATCTCCGGATCGCCCATGTAGTACTCGTACGTCACGAGCTTCTCGGCCTCGGGATCCTTGCGCCACAGGCCGTTCGGGCCGCGGTAGTCGGGGATCCCGGAGTCGGTCGAGATACCGGCGCCGCTGAGGAGGGCGACGAGGGGCTTGGTCATGGCACCGAGGGTAGGGCGGGTGATCGGGATGGAGCGAACGGATATGCGTACCGCACGCCACGCCACGCCACGCCACGCCACGGCCGTGGCGTGCCGCACCGGCCGCTGGACGCGTCCGCGTCAGCCCGCCCGGTGGCCGTTCTCCAGCTCCACCGTGCCCGAGCCGTCCGCCAGCGCGTCCAGCGCGGCCACGACCCGGCGGCCGAGGGCGCCCGGAAGGTACTCGGCGAGCTCCTCGCGCGGCACCAGCCGCCAGGACAGCAGCTCCTCCTCCTGGAGGCGGATCGCCTTGAAGTCGTCCTCGGCGAGCACCCCGCCGTCGTACAGGTACGCGACCAGCGGCGGGCGGGCCGTCCCGTGCACCCAGTCCACGGCCAGCAGCCGCCCGAGCTCACGGTCCAGGCCGATCTCCTCGGCGGTCTCACGGCGCGCGCCCTGGCGCGGGGTCTCACCCTCGTCGGACTCGACCGTGCCGCCCGGAAGCGCCCAGCCCTCACGGTAGTTGGGCTCGACGAGCAGCACCCGGCCGGCCTGGTCACGGAAGAGGGCGGCGGCACCGGCGAGGACACGGGGGAGACCGGCGATGTACGTGGCGAAGTCTTGGGTGGTGGTCACCCTTCGAAGGGTAACCAGCCGACGGGGTGCCCTGGGACGGCTCAGCAGTCGGTCACACGCACGGGTGTGGTCCCGTGCCTGTCGCTGTCGCCCTCGCCTTCCGCACACCTCGGCCCGGTTGCCTCAGGCCTCCGCTCCCGCCAACCGCACCGTCCGCTCGGCCAGTTCGCTGATGTGCACCCCGTCGAAGCCGAACACCGCGCTGCGCACCCTGTCCTCCAGCGGCTCCTTCCACTGGTCCGGGATCGCGTCCGCCCCGGTGAGCACCCCGGCCACCGAGCCCGCGGTCGCGCCGTTGGAGTCGGTGTCCAGGCCGCCCCGGACGGTGAGCGTGATGGTGCGGGTGAAGTCGCCGTCGCCGTAGAGCAGTCCGGCGGTCAGGACGGCCGCGTTCGGGATGGTGTGGATCCAGCCGAGACCGGCGGTCTCCTCCGCGACCGTGGTCAGCGTGTCCTCCCAGGTCATCCGAGTGTCGTGCAGGGACGTCACCCGGCGTACCGTGCGGGCGAGGCGACTGCTCGCGGGAATCACCGCGAGCGCCTGGTCCACGGCCTGCCGCACGGTGTCGACGGTGAACGCCGCCGAGATCAGCGCCGCCGCCCACATCGCCCCGTACACGCCGTTCCCGGTGTGCGAGAGCACCGCGTCCCGGCGGGCCAGTAAGGCGGCGCGGCGCGGGGCGCCGGGACAGGTCCAGCCGTAGATGTCGGCGCGGATGAGCGCCCCGATCCACTCCTGGCAGGGGTTGTCGTACGTCGCCGTCAGTGGCGGTTTCAGCCCGTTGGCGAGGTTGCGATAGGCGGCCCGCTCCGCGGTGAACGTCTGCAGATACGGCAGTCTCAGCAGCCACAGGTCGCCCACCTGCTCGGTGCTGAAGCCGAAGCCGTGGGTCTCCAGGAGGTCGAGGCCGAGGATGGCGTAGTCCACGTCGTCGTCACGGCAGCTGCCGTGGATGCGGCCGCGCACGCACTCGCGCCACTCGGGCCGCAGCTCGAAACCGTCGCTCTCGCCGACGGGCTCGGGAAGGTAGTCGGTCAGGGGCAGGGCGGCGGCCTGCCGGAGATAACGGTCGATCCGGTCCCGCGTCCACAGGTCGCCCTGCTCGACCGGCTTGCCGAGCATGTTGCCCGCGATCCGGCCGAGCCAGCCCCCGAGGATGCGGTCGGCGAGCTCTGGGTCAGTGCCCACAAGGGTCATAGCTCCGGTTTACCCCATTCCGGAGCACCGCACAGAGGGTTCGCAGGGCCTTCTCAGGGGCTGGGCGGTGCATGACTCCGGGGGCGTCTGCGGTTAAGGTCGCAACGGCGCGACTGGCCTTGACGTGCGCGAGGCCCGGAGAGCAAGGGGAAAACGTGACACAGCGCGTGCTCATCGCCGCGGACAAGTTCAAGGGCTCGCTCACGGCCGTGCAGGTCGCCGAGCGGGTGACGGCCGGGCTGCGCCGGGTCGTGCCGGACCTGGAGGTCGAGGCGCTGCCCGTCGCGGACGGCGGTGACGGCACCGTCGCCGCGGCCGTAGCGGCCGGTTTCGAGCGCCGGGAGGTGGCGGTCGCCGGGCCGCTGGGCCAGGAGATCACCGCCGCCTTCGCGGTCCGCGGTGACACGGCCGTCGTCGAGATGGCCGAGGCCAGTGGCCTGCAGCGGCTGCCCGCGGGCGTCTTCGCGCCGCGCACGGCGTCGACGTACGGCTCCGGGGAGCTCCTGCGCGCCGCGCTGGACGCCGGCGCGCGCACGATCGTGTTCGGGGTCGGCGGCAGCGCCACCACCGACGGCGGCGCCGGAATGCTGTCCGCGCTCGGCGCCCGCTTCCTGGACGCCGACGGCGAGCCCGTGGCCCCCGGCGGCGGTGGCCTCGCCGACCTGGCCTCGGCCGACCTGTCCGGCCTGGACCCGCGGTTCGCGTCCGTCGAGTTCATCCTGGCCAGCGACGTCGACAACCCGCTGACCGGCCCCAAGGGCGCCGCCGCGGTCTACGGCCCCCAGAAGGGCGCCTCCCCGGACGACGTCGAGGCCCTGGACGCAGCGCTGGCCCACTACGCGAAGGTGCTGGAGGAGGCCGTCGGTGCGAAGGCCGCCGAGTACGCCGCCTCGCCGGGTGCGGGGGCCGCCGGCGGCATCGGCTACGCCGCCCTGCTCGTCGGTGCCGCGTTCCGCCCCGGCATCGAGGTCATGCTCGACGTCCTGGGCTTCGCGCCCGCGCTGGAGTGGTCGGACCTGGTGATCACCGGCGAGGGCTCCCTCGACGAGCAGACCCTGCACGGCAAGGCCCCGGCGGGTGTCGCCGCGGCCGCCCGCGCCAAGGGCAAGGAGGTCGTCGCCGTGTGCGGCCGCCTCGCCCTGCCCCCGGAGGCCCTCGGCCGGGCGGGCATCCGCCGCGTCTACCCCCTCACCGACGCCGAGCCCGACATCCAGAAGTGCATCTCCGAGGCGGGCCCGATCCTGGAGGACGTGGCGGAACGGATCGGCCGGGACTTCCTGGTCTGAACGCGGTTTCGAGGGGCGCGGGCCCCGCCCCTCACCCCCGCACCCCCGACAACCGGTACGCGTCCAGCGCCAGTGTCAGCTCGATCAGGTCCCGGGGGCGGGCCAGCGACCGGGACGTGAGCTGTTCCAGCCGCCGTAGCCGGTTGAAGACCGTGTTGCGGTGGCAGTACAGGCGTCCGGCGGCCCGCCCCGCCGACCCCTCGCACACCAGCCACACATCGAGGGTCTCCAGCAAAACGGCCCGGTCGGCGGGCTCCAGCTCCAGGAGCGCGCCGAACACGTCCTTCACCAGCCGGTCGGCCAGCTCCGGCTGGCTCACCACCAGCGCGGTCGGCATCCGCTGATCGAGGCGTACGACCGCGGTGGCGTCCGGCGGACACGTGCGCAGCGCCAGCTCGGCGAGCCGCCGGGCCCGGCCCAGCTCGGCGAGCCCCGGCACCACCGGACTGATCCCGCCCGGCCCCGAACAGCGCCCCTCCAACGCACGCGCCACGCCGTCCAGCCCCTGACCGGGCGCGAGCGCCACGACCGCCACCTCACCGTCGGCCCGCATCCGCCAGATGAACCGGAACCCGGCACCCCGCACCGGCCGCTCGGCCGCCTCCCGCCGCTCGGCCCGCAGCACCACCACCGCGTACGGCCCGTGCTCCGGCAGATCGAGCCCCGCCGCCGCCCGCGCCGCGAGCCCCGGGGTCGCCTGCCCCTCCAGCAGCGCGTCGAGGAGCGCCTGCAACTGTTCGTCCGTTCGCCGTCTGAGCTCCGCCTCGGTGGCCCGGTACGCCTCCGACGCCGCCTGCGCCTGCGCGTCCACCGCCGACCACACCATCGTCGTCGACCGCATCAGCGCCGCGAGCCGCTCCGGCTCCCGCCCGGCCGTCCCCTCCACGAGCGCGTCCCACACCAGATAGCCGGCGTTCCGGTACGCGTGCACCAGGAGGTCCAGCGGCAGCCCCTGGTGGGCCCGGCGCCGGCCGGCGTCCTCGGCGTACTCCAGGTCGCGGCGCGGCGAGTCCCGGGGCGCGGAGATCGTCTCGATGCCGATCCGTATCGCCTCCTCCGCCTCCCGCCACTGCTGGTCGTACGCCAGCACCTGTCCGTAGACGGGGGAGTGGTCGGTGAGTTGCCTCAGGTGCTCGTCGACCAGCTCCGGCACCCGATCCAGCAGAGCCGTGCAGGACTCCGCGAGCAGCTTCCAGTCATGACCGGTCCGCGGCCGTCGCGCTCCCATGGCCCGGAGGATGCCACCAGGACCCGGCCGCGCACAGGCCCCTGACACGCGGTGTTGTGCGCGTGCACAACGGCGGCACCGGCCCGCTGGGCACCCGCAGCGATTCCGCCGCGGGCCGTGGACGCACGCCCGCGCCGGTGCTGGGGTGAGCGCCACACCGAGTACGGACAAGGGGGATTCCATGACCGGAGCCGGACTGGTCGTCCGAGACCTGTCGGTCGGGTACGGCCCCGTGCGCGCCCTGCGCCGGGTGTCCCTGGAGGTGCCCGAGGGAGCCGTGGTGACGGTGCTCGGCGGCAACGGCGCGGGCAAGTCCACACTGCTGCGCGCGATCAGCCGGACCCTCTCCTTCCACGGCGGCGCGGTCACCGAGGGCACGGTCACTCTGGACGGCCACCGCCTGCACGGTCTGGCACCCGACCGGGTGGTCGCCGCGGGAGTCTCCCAAGTGCCGGAGGGCCGACGGGTGTTCGCGCGCATGACGGTCGCCGACAACCTGCGCGCCGGCGCCCTCGGCGGCACCCGCTCGCGCCGGTCCGCAGCCCTCGACCGCGTCCACGAACTGTTCCCCGTACTCGCCGAACGCGCCGCGCAGCGCGCCGGACTCCTCTCCGGCGGCGAACAGCAGATGCTCGCCGTCGCCCGCGCCCTGATGGCCACCCCCAGGGTCCTCCTTCTGGACGAACCCTCCCTGGGTCTCGCCCCGCTCATGGCCCGACGGATCGCCGACACCGTCCGGGAGATCAACACCCAGGGCACCTCCGTCCTCCTCGTCGAACAGAACGCGGCCCTCGCCCTGCGGCTCGCCACGCGCGCGTACGTCCTCGAAGTCGGCGAGGTCACCCTGTCGGGTCCGGCCGCCGAACTGTCCGCCTCCGACGAGGTCCGCCGCCGCTACCTCGGCGTGGTCGACGAGGACGCGGCAGCCGACGCGGACCGGGCGACGGGCCGGAGCCTCACGAGATGGAAAGGGTGACCGCGATGGACTTGCTGGAGGTCCGCGGGCTGACCGTCCGTTTCGCCGGACTCACCGCCCTCGACGACGTCGGCTTCACCGTGGACCCCGGCACCGTCCACGCCCTCATCGGCCCCAACGGCGCCGGAAAGTCCACCTGCTTCAACGTCCTCTCCGGTGTCTACCGGGCCACCGCCGGCAGCGTCCGCTTCGGCGCGCACGAACTCACCGGGATGCCCGCGCACCGCATCGCCGCCCTCGGCGTCGCCCGCATCTTCCAGAACCTCGCCCTGCCGCCCCGCGCCTCCGTCGAGGAAAGCCTGCTTCTCGGCCGGTACCGGCTCACCCGGACCGGCTTCCTCGCCGCGGGACTCCGGCTGCCGTCGGCGGCCCGCGAGGAACGGCTCCACCGTGAACGCGTCCGGGAGATCGCCGAGTTCGTCGGCATCGCGGACTGCCTGGCACGCCCCGCGGGCTCCCTGCCGTACGGGCAGCAGAAGCTCGCCGAACTCGCCCGCGCGCTCTGCATGGAACCCCGCCTGCTGCTCCTCGACGAGCCGGTCGCGGGCATGACCGCCGACGAACGACGCCGGACAGCCGCCGTGATCGCGGGTGTTCGCGACTCCCTCGGCATCTCGATCGTCCTGGTGGAACACGACATGGGGGTGGTGATGCGGCTCGCGGACGCGGTGACCGTACTGGACTTCGGGCGCCGGATCGCGGGCGGCGCCCCCGCCGACGTACAGAACGATCCCGCTGTCGTGCGGGCGTACCTGGGGGCCGCGTCATGAGCACCTTCGCCGAAATCCTGCTGAACGGCGTCTCGTTGGGGTCGGTGTACGCGCTCATCGCGCTCGGCTTCGTGGTGATCTTCCGGGCCACCGAGGTCGTCAACTTCGCCCACGCGTCCCTGCTGTTGGCGGGCGGATACGTCACCGCCACCCTCCACGACGACATCGGCTTCTGGCCCGCGCTCCTCGTCGGGATCGCGGGTGCCGCGCTGGTCGGGGCCGCCGTGGAGTTCCTGGTGATGCGGCGCTACCGGGGCAGCGACCACAGCGTCCTGGCCATCGTCACCATCGGTGTGGACATCCTGCTCACGACCGAACTGACCCGCCGTATCGGCACGGACGTCCTGACACCCGGCGACCCCTGGGGAGACGCCGTGCTCAGGCTCGGACCGATCTCGCTCGCCCACACCCGGATCGCCGCGTTCCTGGCCGCCGCGCTGCTCATCACCGCGTTCCTGCTCGCTTTCCGGTACACGTCGTGGGGGGTCGCGATGCGGGCGGCGGCGGAGAGCACGGAGACGGCCGCGCTGATGGGGGTACGGCTGGGACGGGTGTCGCTGGGCGCCTGGGCGGTGGCGGGCGGACTCGCCGCCGTGGCCGCCCTGTTCCTGACCGTGTTCCCGACGCCGGGCCTGGAACGGGCCACCTCGCTGGCCGCCCTGAAGGCCTTCCCGGCGGCGATCCTCGGCGGCCTCGACTCGACGACGGGCGCGCTGGTGGGCGGCCTGCTGGTCGGGGTCACGGAGTCCCTCGCGACCGGCTACCAGAGCGATCTGACCTTCCTGGGCCGGGGGTTGGGGGACCTGGCGCCCTACCTCGTGATGGTCGCGATCCTGCTCGTCCGGCCCGCCGGGCTGTTCGGCACAAAGGAGCTCGCCCGTGTCTGAGGTCCTGGTGAAACCGTTGCGGATCGTCCGGACGCGCACGTGTCTCTGGGGTGCCGGCATCGTCGTCCTGCTGGCCCTGCCCTTCTACCTGGACCGCTTCTGGCTCCAGGCGGGCCTGTTCGCGATGGCCGCCGCCATCGGCGCGATCGGCATCAACCTCCTCACCGGCGCGACCGGGCAGCTCTCCATGGGGCACGCCTTCTTCCTCGCCGTCGGCGCCTACGGCTACTGCGTGTTCGCGGCCGACGGCGGCGACGGACTGACCGGACTGGGTCTGCCGACCTGGCTCGCCGCCATGCTCGCGGTGCTCGTCGCCGGCGCCGCGGGCGGGCTGTTCAGCCCCATCTCCGGGCGGCTCAGCGGCGCCTACCTGGGCATCGCCACGCTCGCGCTCGTCTTCATCGGCCAGCACGTGATGTTCAACGCCCACGACCTGACCGGCGGCGCCAACGGCCGTGACGTCCCGCCGCTGAGCCTGTTCGGCCTCACCTTCGACGACCGTGAACTCCTCGTCGCCGCCGTGCCGTTCGGATCGGCCGAGAAGCTCTGGTACGCGGGTCTCGTCCTGCTGGCGGCGGGCGCCCTCTTCGCCCGTGGCGTCCTGCGCGGCCGTCCGGGCCGGGCCATGAACGCCATCCGCGACCACCGCATCGCCGCCGGAGTGCTTGGCGTGCCGGTCGCCCGCCACCGCGCCGCCGTCTTCGTGCTGTCGTCGATGTACGCCGGCCTCGCGGGCGTGCTGCTCGCGCTGGTCTTCCAGCGGACCGTTCCCGACTACTTCGGCATCACGCTGTCGCTGGAGTACCTCGCGATGATCGTCGTCGGTGGGCTCGGCTCGGTCTCCGGCGCGGTGACGGGAGCCGTCTTCGTGTCCCTGCTGCCGCAGCTGCTGACCCGCTACAGCGACGCGCTGCCGCTGGTCTCCGCCCCCGGAACGGGCGGCATCGCACCGGGCGAGGCATCCCGGTACCTCTACGGCGCCGCCGTCGTGCTGGTGGTGCTGTTCCTGCCCGGCGGCCTGGTCGGGACGGCCGTACGGCGTCGAGTCACCACCCACACAGGGGAGGAACGATGATCAGGACACATGGCGCCAGAGCCGCCGCGGGCGCGCTCGCCGCGCTGCTGGTGCTGGCCGGATGCAGCTCCAAGGCGAAGGACTCCGACGGGGACGGCGACAAGGCGGCCGCCGGCGGCGTGAGGACCGGGGAGGGCGTCTCCGGGAAGACGATCACGCTCGGCGCGCTCACCGACATGACCGGCGTCTACGCGACCCTCGGCAAGAGCGTCACCCAGGCACAGCAGCTCTACGTGAAGCAGCTCAACGCCGCCGGGGGTGTCTGCGGCTACAAGGTGGCCCTCGCGGTCCGCGACCACGGCTACGACCCGCAGAAGGCCGTCTCCGGCTACACCGAGCTGGAACCGAAGGTGCTGGGCTTCACGCAGTTCATCGGCTCACCGTTCGTCGCCGCGGTCAAGCAGCGCGTCGACGGCCAGGACAAGGGGCTGGTGCTCCCGCAGGCATGGTCGGCCGCGCTGCTCGGCAGTCCGTACATCCGGGTCATCGGATCGACCTACGACATCGAGACGATCAACGCGGTCGACTTCCTGATCAAGGAGAAGGGGGTCAAGAAGGGGGACCGGATCGGCCACGTCTACTTCGAGGGCGACTACGGCGAGAGCGCCCTGGCCGGCTCGCGGCACATCGCGAAGGAGGCCGGACTGACCGTCGTCGAGCAGAAGATCAAACCCACCGACAACGACATGACCGCCCAGGTCACCGCCCTCAAGCAGGCCGGCGTCAAGGCGGTCGTGCTCAGCGCGGGCCCGCGGCAGGCGGCCTCGCTGGTGGGAGTGGCGGCGGCGAGCGGCTTCGACGTGCCGGTCATCGGCAACAACTCGGCCTTCGCACCGCAGCTCCTCGCCACCCAGGCGGGCCCGGCCCTGATGAAGAACTACTACGTGGCCTCCCCCTCGCTCCCCATCGGCGCGGACACCCCGCAGGCGAAGAAGCTGGTCGCCGACTACCGGGCCGCCTACCCGAAGGACGCCCTGGACAACGGGATCGTCGCCGGCTGGACCGCCGTGTCGGCCTTCGGAGCGGCCCTGAAGAAGGCCTGCGCGAACAAGGACCTCACCAGGGAAGGCGTGGACAAGGCCCTGTTGTCGATCGACTCCTACGACATCGGCTTCGGTGTCGCCCAGGACTTCACCGACCCCAAGGCCCCGTCCTCCCATGAGAGCGTGATCCTCCAGCCGGACAAGAGCGTCACGGGCGGCATGAAGGTCGTACGGGAAGCGGGGGCGTCGGAGGCGGCGCAAGGCTACACGCCGGGGGCCTGAGCAACCGGAGCGGAGGGCGCACGGCCGGGCCCGCCCAGACGACGAGGGGCCCGAACCGTCATCGGTTCGGGCCCCTCGGGAGCACTGCGGCGGAGCACTACGGCAGCTGCGCCGCCCGCGCCTCGCGCCTGTTGCCGCGGAAGTTGTTCACCCGGCGGGCCGTGGCGAACAAGGGGATCACCGCACCCATGACGAGCTGCAGGGCGCAGCCGGTCTGGAGGAGAAGCTGTCCGCTCGGGGCGCCGAAGGCCCAGGCCGCGAGCAGACCCATCGCCAGCACGATCCAGGCGAGCATCGCCCCCGCGAG
The DNA here is from genome assembly GCF_040606575.1 of Streptomyces sp. NPDC005402. Lineage (NCBI taxonomy): Bacteria > Bacillati > Actinomycetota > Actinomycetes > Kitasatosporales > Streptomycetaceae > Streptomyces > Streptomyces sp. NPDC005402. The sequence continues at coordinate 114,624 of NZ_JBEXFB010000016.1, read as the reverse complement.
CCGCCCCCGCGGCTTCGGGTACTCCACCCGGCTCACCATCAGCCACGCGGTGCCCAGGATCGCCAGGAGCGTCGCCACGAAGGGCAGCTCCAGCAACACGATCGCGACCACCGTCAGCGCGCCGAACGGGGACGGCATGCCCTGGAACATGCCGTTCGCCGGGGTCACACAGGAGAATCTCGCCAGCCTCAGCACCACAGCCAGCAGCACCACCACGGCCCCCACCGCCGCGACCCGCTGCGACGCGTCGTCGGCGACCATGCCGTAGACGAGCACGAAGTACGCCGGCGCGAGGCCGAAGCTGATCAGGTCGGAGAGGTTGTCCAGCTCGGCGCCCATCGGCGAGGAGCGCAGCTTGCGCGCCACCAGGCCGTCGAAGAGGTCGAAGACCGCCGCGCACAGCATCAGGATGACCGCCGTGGCCGCGCTGTTGCGGGCCATGCCGGATTCCTGGCTGTCGGTGAGGTGCGGGATCAGGATGCCGGTGGTGGTGAAGTACACCGCCATGAAGCCGCACGTGGCGTTGCCGAGGGTGAGGGTGTCCGCTATCGAGAGGCGGAGAGAAAGAGGCATCTCCTCCTCGTCGTCGACCTCGTCGGCCCCGGGCACCCAGCCCGCCTGGGTATCAGGATCAATCACGGTCAATGCGAGTCACCCCAGCCACCGTCTTCTGGCCGACCTCGACCGCGACCTCCACGCCCTCGGGCAGGTAGATGTCGACGCGCGAGCCGAAGCGGATCAGACCGATGCGGTCACCCTGCTCGACCTTCGTGCCCTGCGGGATGTAGGGGACGATACGACGGGCCACCGCGCCGGCGATCTGGATCATCTCGATGTCACCGAGTTCGGTGTCGAAGTGCCAGACGACGCGCTCGTTGTTCTCGCTCTCCTTGTTGAACGCCGGAACGAACCCGCCGGGGATGTGCTCGACCGAGGTCACCGTGCCGGAGAGCGGCGCGCGGTTGACGTGGACGTTGAGCGGGCTCATGAAGATCGCGACCCGGGTGCGACCGTCCTTCCACGGCATGATGCTCTGCACCACACCGTCGGCGGGCGAGATGACCCGGCCCGGGGCGATCTCACGCTCGGGGTCGCGGAAGAACCACAGCATGCCCGCCGCCAGCGCGGTGGCGGGCACGGCGACGGCCTTGGCGGCGCCGGACTTGCGCGCGCGTACCAGGCTCAGTGCTGCGGTGGCGACGGTCGGCAGGAGCCACGGCGATGCTCCGCGCGCGAGGCGTACGCCTGCCAGGCTGTCGCGAGGTGCAGAGGTTTGGCTGTGGGGCATGGATGACCTTCGTAGCGGATGATGCCGCGCACTAGACGGGGGACGGCGGCTTTCCGGGATCGTACCGGTCGCGGGCCACAACTGGGCAAGCCAGGAAGCCGAGTCGGCGACTGAACCGCCTTGACGGGGTGTGATCTTCTTCTCCAAGAAAACACCCCGTATCCGGACATCTAGCCCTGGAACCGATACTCTTCGAGCAGCCTGCGACCGATGATCATTTTCTGGATCTCGGCGGTACCTTCACCGATCAGCAGCATCGGAGCCTCACGGTAGAGGCGCTCGATCTCGTACTCCTTGGAGAAGCCGTAGCCGCCGTGGATCCGGAAGGCGTCTTCCACGACCTCTTTGCAGTACTCGGAGGCGAGGTACTTCGCCATCCCTGCCTCAAGGTCGTTTCGCTCCCCGGAGTCCTTTTTGCGTGCCGCGTTGACCATCATCGCATGCGCGGCCTCGACCTTGGTAGCCATCTCGGCCAGCTTGAACTGAATCGCCTGGTGCTGAGCGATCGCCTTGCCGAAAGTGTGGCGCTGCTGGGCGTACCGGACGCCCAGTTCGAAGGCACGCTGAGCGACACCGCAGCCGCGTGCCGCCACATTGACGCGACCCACTTCCACGCCGTCCATCATTTGGTAAAAACCTCGGCCGGTGGCCCCGCCGAGCACACGATTGGCCGGAAGTCGCAGGCCATCCATGATCATCTCGGTGGTGTCGACACCCTTGTAGCCCATCTTGTCGATCTTCCCGGGGATGGTGAGGCCGGGACGGACCTCTCCGAAACCGGGCTCCTTCTCGATCAGGAAGGTCGTCATCGACTTGTGGGGTTTGGCGGCCGCTTCTTCGGGGGAGTGTCCTTCGTCACTTCGGACGAGAACGGCGACCAGAGTTGACGTACCGCCGTTCGTCAGCCACATCTTCTGACCGTTCAGGACGTACTCGTCGCCGTCCTTGACCGCCTTCGACGTGATGGCCGACACATCGGAACCGAGACCCGGCTCCGACATCGAGAAGGCGCCCCGGACGTCGCCGGCCGCCATCCGCGGCAGGAAGTGGTCCTTCTGCTCCTGCGTGCCGTGCTGCTTGAGCATGTACGCCACGATGAAGTGGGTGTTGATGATGCCGGAGACCGACATCCAGCCGCGGGCGATCTCCTCCACGCACAGCGCGTAGGTCAGGAGGGACTCGCCCAGACCGCCGTACTCCTCGGGGATCATCAGCCCGAACAGGCCCAACTCCTTGAGCCCGTCGACGATCTGCTGCGGGTACTCGTCGCGGTGCTCCAGCTCGGTCGCGACCGGGATGATCTCCTTGTCCACGAAGTCCCGGACGGTGGACAGGATCTCCTGCTGGACGTCCGTGAGGCCGTGGGTCTGGGCGAGGCGTGCCATGGGGTCAGCCCTCCTGAAGTTCCGGGCGGCCGGGCTGCTCGCCGCCGCGCTCCTTGATGTAGGTCTCGGTGGGCACCATGACCTTGCGGCGGAACACGCAGACCAGCGTGCCGTCCTGCTTGTAGCCCTTGGTCTCGACGTACACGATCCCGCGGTCGTTCTTCGACTTGGACGGCCACTTGTCGAGCACGGTCGTCTGGCCGTAGAGCGTGTCGCCGTGGAAGGTCGGCGCCACGTGCTTGAGCGACTCGATCTCCAGGTTGGCGATCGCCTTGCCGGAGACGTCCGGCACGGACATGCCGAGCAGCAGGGAGTAGATGTAGTTCCCGACCACGACGTTCTTGCCGAAGTCCGTCGTCTTCTCGGCGTAGTTGACGTCCATGTGGAGCGGGTGGTGGTTCATGGTGAGGAGGCAGAAGAGGTGGTCGTCGTACTCCGTGACCGTCTTCCCGGGCCAGTGCTTGTAGACCGCCCCGACCTCGAACTCCTCGTACGTGCGTCCGAACTGCATGCTCACGCCTCCGGGATCTCGAACTTCGACGTGCGCTGCATGCCGGCGGCCCGTCCCTTGCCGGAGATGACCAGCGCCATCTTGCGGCTGGCCTCGTCGATCATCTCGTCGCCGAGCATCGCCGAGCCCTTCCTGCCGCCCGCTTCGGACGTGTAGTAGTCGTACGCGTCCAGGATCAGCTCGGCGTGGTCGTAGTCCTCCTGGGAGGGCGAGAAGATCTCGTTGGACGCCTCGACCTGGCCCGGGTGCAGCACCCACTTGCCGTCGAAGCCGAGGGCCGCGGCACGCTGGGCGACCTCGCGGTAGCCGTCGATGTTGCGGATCTGCAGGTAGGGGCCGTCGATCGCCTGGAGGTTGTTGGCGCGGGCGGCCATCAGGATCTTCATCAGGATGTAGTGGTAGGCGTCCGCCGGGTAGCCGGGCGGCTGCTCGCCCACGACCAGCGACTTCATGTTGATCGAGGCCATGAAGTCGGCCGGGCCGAAGATGATCGTCTCGACGCGCTGGGACGCGGTCGCGATCTCGTTGACGTTGTTGAGGCCCTGCGCGTTCTCGATCTGCGCCTCGATGCCGATCTTGCCGACTTCGAAGCCCATCGTCTTCTCGATCTGGGTCAGCAGGAGGTCGAGGGCGGCGATCTGCTCGGCGCTCTGCACCTTCGGCAGCATGATGCAATCGAGGTTCTGGCCGGCCCCCTCGACGACCGTGACGACATCGCGGTACGTCCACTCGGTCGTCCAGTCGTTGACGCGCACGACCCTCGTCTTGCCCGTCCAGTCACCCTCGTTGAGGAACTTGACGATGGTGTGCCGCGCCTCGGGCTTGGCGAGCGGGGCGCACGCGTCCTCCAGGTCGAGGAAGACCTGGTCGGCGGGGAGGCCCTGCGCCTTCTCCAGGAAGCGGGGGTTGCTCCCGGGGACCGCGAGGCAGGAGCGTCGCGGACGCAGACGGTTGACGGGCGTGGTCATGCGGGGACCTCCAGGGGGTCGAGCTTGTTCGCTTTCCGGATCTCGTCGACGATGCGGCCGATGATTCCGGTGATGTCGAAGTCCTTCGGGGTGAAGACCGCGGCCACGCCGGCAGCCCTGAGCTGTTCGGCGTCTCCACTGGGGATGATCCCACCGGCGATGACCGGTACATCTGTGGCGCCTGCCACATGCAGCCGCTCCAGCACGTCCGGCACCAGTTGCGCGTGCGAGCCGGACAGGATGGACAGTCCGACCGCGTGCACGTCCTCGGCGAGGGCCGCGTCCACGATCTGCTCCGGGGTGAGCCGGATGCCCTGGTAGACCACCTCGAAGCCCGCGTCACGCGCACGCACGGCGATCTGCTCGGCCCCGTTGGAGTGCCCGTCCAGGCCCGGCTTGCCGACCAGGAAGCGCAGCTTGCCGACGCCGAGGTCCTTGGCGGTCACCTCGACCCGGCGGCGGACGTCGGCCATGGCCGAGCCCTCCTCCGCCGGCACCGCGACCGGCGCCGACGAGACGCCCGTGGGTGCCCGGAACTCGCCGAACACCTCCCGCAGGGCTCCCGCCCACTCCCCGGTCGTGACACCCGCGCGGGCGCACTCCAGGGTGGCCTCCATGAGGTTGTCGGTGCCCTTGGCGGCCTCCTTCAGCTTCTCCAGCGCCTTGCACGGGCGCGGGTGGTTGAAGGGCGGCTGGTAGCGGGTGTCGCGCCAGTGCTGGAGCGAGGCGATGACCCGGGCCTCTACGGCCGGATCGACCGTCTGGATGGCTGTGTCGAGATCCGCGGTCAGGGGATTGGGCTCGGTCGTGTTGAAGATGTTGACGCCGACGATCTTCTCTTGACCGGACTCGATACGGGCCCGCCGCTCGGCGTGCGAGGAGACGAGCTGCGACTTCAGGTAGCCCGACTCGACGGCCGCCATCGCGCCGCCCATCTCCTGGATCCGCTCGATCTCCGCGAGGGACTCCTCGACGAGCTTTTCCACCTTCGCCTCGACGACGTGCGAGCCCTCGAAGATGTCCTCATACTCCAGCAGGTCGCTCTCGTAGGCCAGCACCTGCTGCATCCGCAGCGACCACTGCTGGTCCCAGGGCCGGGGGAGCCCCAGGGCCTCGTTCCAGGCCGGCAGCTGGACGGCGCGCGCGCGTGCGTCCTTCGAAAGGGTCACCGCCAGCATCTCGAGGACGATCCGCTGAATGTTGTTCTCCGGCTGCGCCTCGGTCAGCCCGAGGGAGTTGACCTGGACGCCGTACCGGAAACGGCGGTGCTTGGGGTTCTCGATGCCGTAGCGCTCACGCGTGACCTTGTCCCAGATGCGGCCGAAGGCGCGCATCTTGCACATCTCCTCGACGAACCGGACACCCGCGTTGACGAAGAAGGAGATCCGGCCGACGACGTCGCCCATGCGCTCCTGCGGCACCTGCCCCGAGTCCCGGACGGCGTCCAGGACCGCGATCGCCGTCGACATCGCGTACGCGATCTCCTGGACCGGCGTGGCGCCCGCCTCCTGCAGGTGGTAGCTGCAGATGTTGATCGGGTTCCACTTCGGCATGTGGGAGACCGTGTACGCGATCATGTCGGTCGTCAGACGGAGGCTCGGCACCGGCGGGAAGACGTGCGTCCCGCGGGACAGGTACTCCTTGACGATGTCGTTCTGGGTCGTGCCCTGGAGCTGGGTGATGTCGGCGCCCTGCTCCTCGGCGACGACCTGGTAGAGCGCCAGCAGCCACATGGCGGTGGCGTTGATCGTCATCGAGGTGTTCATCTGCTCCAGGGGGATGTCCTGGAACAGCCGGCGCATGTCACCGAGGTGTGCGATCGGCACGCCGACCCGGCCGACCTCGCCGCGGGCGAGGATGTGGTCGGAGTCGTAGCCGGTCTGCGTCGGCAGGTCGAACGCGACCGACAGACCGGTCTGGCCCTTGGCGAGGTTGCGCCGGTACAGCTCGTTGGACGCCTCGGCCGTGGAGTGACCGGCGTAGGTCCGCATGAGCCACGGCCGGTCCTTCTCCCTTGCCCCGTCGGCGTTCTGACGCTCAGTCATCCAGCGCTCCTCAGATGTTCCGGAAGCGGTTGATGGCGTCGATGTGCTGGGCGCGCTTCTCCTGGTCGCGGACGCCCAGGCCCTCCTCGGGGGCCATGCACAGCACGCCGACCTTGCCCTGGTGGAGGTTGCGGTGCACGTCGTAGGCGGCCTGGCCGGTCTCCTCCAGGGAGTAGACCTTGGAGAGGGTGGGGTGGATCTTGCCCTTCGCGATGAGCCGGTTGGCCTCCCAGGCCTCGCGGTAGTTGGCGAAGTGCGAGCCGATGATCCGCTTCAGGGACATCCACAGGTAGCGGTTGTCGTACTCGTGCATGTAGCCCGAGGTCGAGGCGCAGGTGGTGATGGTGCCGCCCTTGCGGGTGACGAAGACACTCGCGCCGAAGGTCTCGCGGCCGGGGTGCTCGAAGACGATGTCGATGTCCTCGCCGCCGGTGAGTTCGCGGATGCGCTTGCCGAAGCGCTTCCACTCCTTGGGGTCCTGGGTGTTCTCGTCCTTCCAGAACTTGTAGCCCTCGGCGTTGCGGTCGATGATCGCCTCGGCGCCCATCGCCCGGCAGATGTCCGCCTTCTGCGGCGAGGAGACGACACAGATCGGGTTGGCGCCGCCGGCCAGCGCGAACTGCGTGGCGTAGGAGCCGAGTCCGCCGCTCGCGCCCCAGATCAGGACGTTGTCGCCCTGCTTCATGCCGGCGCCGTTGCGGGAGACCAGCTGGCGGTAGGCGGTGGAGTTCACCAGCCCCGGGGCGGCGGCCTCTTCCCAGCTCAGGTGATCCGGCTTCGGCATCAGCTGGTTCGACTTGACGAGCGCGATCTCTGCGAGACCGCCGAAGTTGGTCTCGAAGCCCCAGATGCGCTGCTCGGGGTCGAGCATGGTGTCGTTGTGGCCGTCGGAGGATTCCATCTCGACGGACAGGCAGTGCGCGACGACCTCGTCGCCGGGCTTCCAGGCGTTGACGCCGGGGCCGGTGCGCAGGACGACGCCCGCGAGGTCGGAGCCGATGATGTGGTACGGCAGGTCGTGCCGCTTGGCCAGCTCGTTGGTGCGGCCGTAGCGCTCCAGGAACCCGAAGGTCGACAGCGGCTCGAAGATCGAGGTCCACACCGAGTTGTAGTTGACACTCGATGCCATGACGGCGACCAGGGCCTCGCCCGGGCCGAGTTCGGGCAGCGGCACGTCGTCGAGGTGGATCGACTTGCGCGGGTCCTTGTCGCGGGTCTCCAGACCCGCGAACATCTCCGTCTCGTCCTTGTGCACGGTGATCGCGCGGTACGACTCGGGGAGCGGCATGGCGGCGAAGTCGGCCGGCGTCGAGTCCGGCGACTGGATCGCGTCCAGGATGTCCTTCACGGTCACGGTGTTGCCTCCGGCGAATGGCGTCTTGAGGGGAGACGCTGAGGGTTACGTCGGTGCCGTCGGTTCGGCGGTCATGCTGTTCGGCAGCGCTTTGTGGCGCGGGAGGTTGCCTGTGACGCAGGCGTCCGGGCGGGCAGGTCGATGACTTGCTGGGACAGCCGGCGTACGTATGGTCTCTGCACGCCGGCCGCCCGGACTTCCCTTAACGTAAGACACCGCGTGCCACCGTGCAAGGCACTGAGTGCCAGAACTTGCTCTCAGATGAAATCTTTACGTAACAAATGAGCGATGATCGATCAAAGCTACCGGTGAGTAGGGTGTTCGTCCCGTTTGGGTCATTCCGGCTGTGCCGTGAAGTCACGGAACAGGAACTCGGTGTTGTCGCCCCGGATGCCGACACCGCCGGGTTCGTACAGACCCCCCGGCGAGGCGTCGGTCACATCCAGCACCTGGTGGCCCGCGAGCTCCAACGTGATGCGTACCCGGCGGTCCGGGAGGTCGGTGGCGGTGGCCACGGCCTCGGTCCAGACGTCCGGCGGGAACGTGACCGACGCCGTGGCGAGGGTCACGTAGGTGCCCCCGTTGACCGGGCCACCGGGCGTCTTGCGCTTCACCACGACCTGCCCGTCCCGCCGCACCACGCTGACGGCGTAGCACTCCTGCTCGCTGTGGAACCGCAGCCACAGATGGACACCGTCGTACGGCTGTGCCGGGGTCCGCGGTGTCGTCACCAGGTCGGACAGACGCAGCCGCAGGGAGACCCGGGTGTCACCGAGGTCCCGGCGTCGCGAGGCCAGCCGGAAGACCGCCGAGTCCGTCGCCCGGGCGGACTCGGCGTCGGGACGCTCCCCGTCGGGGTGCCCCGACCAGCCCGCGCCGTCGACGCCGAACAGCGAGCCGCTGGTCATGGTCCAGTCGGGGGAGTGGTGCGCCCCGGGGGCGTCGGGGTGCCAGTACGCGAACTCGTTGGTGACCAGGCCCCGGTCGGGAAACTCGGGGCGGAACTCCGACGGCCGGCCGGTCCGGCCCACGGCGTGCAGCGTCAGTCCGCCCGCGAACGCCGACGCCAGCAGCACGGCGAGCAGGACCCCGGTGAGGAGCCCTGCCCGCCGACGCCGCACGAGCCGCCGGATCACGCCGTACGTCCGCCGGTGACCGCGCAGTCCTCGAACCCGGGCCACGGCTGGGCCGGCGACCGCCGGTAGACGCCGAGCGCGATGCCACCGGTGCCGCCCGCGGCGGGGACGGACGTGTGCACGAGCCCGGCACCGACGGTGACGTCCGTGCTCCGCGCTCCGACCGTCACCCGCACATCCCGTGCCGCGGCCTCCGGCAGCTTGCGGGAGAGCACGGTCCGCGGGTGGGCGCCGGGCCCGGAGAGCAGCGTGATCCAGCCGCGGGAGAGACGGACCGTGAGCTGCTCCGGGGCGCCTCGGCGCACCACGACCGAGCTGTGCAGCCCCTCCTCCGACAGACCCGTCAGCCGGGTGTCCAGCGTGTAGCCGGACCAGTGCGCGCTGCTGCCGGGCCGGTAGGCGGCGAAGGTCCAGCCGCGCGAGCCGATCGGCTGCACGGCACCGGCCCCGACCACCGCACGAGCCCGGTGGCCGTCCCCGTCGGCCCAGCCGGCAGGACCGTCGAACGGCCCGGCGGCGGCGGGCGGCCCGGGGAGCGGGGCTGTCTCCACGTGGCCGAACGCGGGCCAGGCGGTGTCCCCGCGGGACAGGGCCAGGGCGATCCCGCCGGTGCCGCGCACCCCGCTGCTGTTCGGCACGGTGAACCGGTGGCGGCCGTCCACCACCGCCTCGGTCCGGGCGCCGTCCACCGTCAGCCGGACCTCGTGGGACGGTCCGGGGATGAGCGCGTGCTCGGCCAGGACACGGTTCCGCGCCCGGCCACCGACCAGCTGGGCGGTGCCGTGGGAGACGCGCACCCCGACCGTGGCGTCCCCGCCGACCCGCACGAACACCGTGGCGCTGCCGCCTCCCGCGGGCAGGGCGGTCAGACCGGCGGTGACCGAGTAGTGATCCCAGTCGGCGGCGCCGTACGGGGCATAGGCGCCGTACACATAACGCCCGGCGCTCGGGCGGACGCCCTTGCCGGTCAGGGCGCCGGTGCCGCCGAGCGGCTTCCAGCTGATGCCCGTCCAGCGCTCCGGGAAGCGCAGCGGGTCACCCGACGGAGGCACCGGCGTACGGGCCGCCACCTGCGCGAGCAGGGCGTCGGGAGAGGTGTCCGCGAAGACCTCCAGACGCTGGTACTCCTGGTGGACCGCCGATCTGCGGGCCGCCGGCTCGGGACTGAACGTCTTGTCCGTCATGGCCGCGGCGAAGGTCCGCTCGATCAGGTCGCGCACGTACGACGTCTGCTGCGGGTCCGCCGACTCCGAGAAGGGGTAGGCGAACAGACTGGGCCGCGGCAGGCCGTGCCGTTCGAAGTCCGCCAGGGAGCTGGTGAAGTCCGCCCTGACCCTGCGCCGGTAGTGGTCCGTGCTCTCCAGGCGGCCGGTTGAGGCGAGGTACCTGCGGTGGGCGAGCAGTGACCCCAGCTCGCCGTGCGGGCCGATCCGGGTGCGGCTGTGCAGGTCATGGGTGTGGTCCTCGAAGTCCCAGCGGCCCGAGCGGGCCATCCGGTCGATCTCCTGCCAGGACAGGTAGTAGGGCCGGTGCCGGCCGACCCTGCCGGTGATGAGGAACGAGACGGCGTTCATGCGGTGCCGCGCGAGAACGCGGTCGCCGTAGGTCCACAGGCCGTGCGTGCCGTCGTCGAAGGTCAGCATCACCGAGCGTCGCGGCACCGGACCGCCGAGCAGGTAGGCGACGAACTCCTCGGTGGTGAGGGTGTGATAGCCCGCCGCCTGCAGGGCACTGAGCTGCCGTTCGAAGACGGCCGGGTCCACGATGTACCGACTGCCGCTGTGCGGCTTGAGGTCGTGGTACGTGAGGATCACCGGCGCCGCGCGCTCCGGGAGACCGGCTCCCACGGCCTTCCAGCGAGCGGTGGTCGCCGCATCGACGCGAGCGGCCGGCACGCTCACCTGGCGGGTGACGTTGCGCTGGTCGACGTAGACACGCCAGGCGACCACGAAGGGCACGGTGAGCGCCAGTGCGGTCAGGGCGGCCAGGGCGCCGCGCAGGGTGCCACGGCGCAGACGGGCGGTGAGGCGGGACCGCCTCCCGGTCACAGGACGGTCCACGGCTGCCAGCTCCCCCGGGTCAGCACCAGCAGATACAGGGCGATGACGACGGCCGCCGCCAGCAACGCGGCCAGACCCCGTCCGACGGCTCGTACGGCCTTCACGACAGCCTCCTCGACCAGACGCCGCGCCGGATGGTCAGCAGCGAGTACGGCAGCAGCCAGGACAGCACCAGCGACGACAGCAGGCTCATCAGCGGCCGGTACCGCCAGCGCGTGGAGCGGGGGTTGTCCGCCTTGAAGGCCAGGCCCCACACCACGCCCTTGAGGAGGACGCCCGCCAGATACAGCCCGGTCAGGAACCACAGCCCGTGGTACGGCGCCCAGACCAGGTGGCGTACGGCCATCAGCGGCGCACACAGCACCCACAGGACGTGCCCGTAGAAGAGCACCGCCGGACCGAGCCCGCGCCGCCACATGAAGGTGCCGGTGAAGAACAGATTGCGGATGAAGCTCTTCTTCCAGCGCACCTGCTGCCGCATGAAAGGCCGGAACCGAGCCGGAACGGTCGTCCAGACCTTCGCGGACTGCACATAGCCGATGCGCCACGGCAGTTCCGGATGATTCCGCTCGGTGACGAAAGGGGAATCGGCGTACTGCGCCTTGAGTTTGCGCCCCTTCCATTTCTGGCCCAGGACGTATCCGGTCAGCTGCCGGTCGGTGGCGAACCGGAATTCACCGCCGAGGAAGCGGTCGCCGGCCCAGGCGGGAAGGTAGTTGAGAATCGCGTCCCGGCGGAACACGGCGAGCGGCCCGGACACGCACGAGACGGACCCGAAGGTCGCCTCCGCGGCCTTGGCGACCCGGAACTGGCCCTCGTACCAGACGTCCTGCGCCTTGGACAGCACGCTCTCGTCGGCGTTCAGCGCCCGGGCGTGGCCGCTGACGGCGCCCAGCTCCCGGTGCCGCAGCAGCGCGGTCAGGCAGCGCCCGAGTGCGTCGGGGGCGAGGACGCAGTCGGAGTCGGTGAAGGCGATGACGTCCCCGTCCGCGAGCTCGGCGGCCCGGACCAGGGCGTGCTTCTTGCCGACGTTGCGGTCCAGGTACAGGACCCGCAGGGGCAGTTCGCGCGCCAGTCGCCGCAGCACCGCGCGGGTGCCGTCGGTGGAGGCGTCGTCGACCACCACGATCTGCAGGTTCGGGTAGTCGCTCCCGGCCATCGACCGCACACACGCCTCGATGCCGTCCTCCTCGTCCTTGACCGCCACCAGGAAGCTCACCCGAGGTCGCGCGGGCAGCTCGGGGAAACGGTCCAGGTGACGCGGGCGCCTGCGCAGCGTGCGCCGGGACGGGTCGTCGTAGCGGCTGTAGGCGATGAACAGCATGGAGATGGTCACCGTCAGGACCAGGAAGCCGTACCCGAGCACCAGGGGAGCCTGGACCAGCCGGGGCGCCTCGTGGGCCAGGATCAGCAGCAGCGGGAGCAGCACGATCACCACGAGCAGGCGGCGCGCGGCGTGCCGTACCCCCGGGTCCATGCGGTCGGTCAGCGCGGTGAGGCGGGCCCGGCCGGGCCGGGGTCCGCGCTGCCCGGGAACGAACGGGGAGGGCTCGGGCCCGCCGGGTGTGGCGGGCCGCTCGGCCTGGACGCTCATACCACCGCCCGGTGCTTGAAGTCCTGCAGCCGGTAGGTGGTGTCCAGGACCGAGATGTCGTCCCTGATCCACGACAGGTCCTGTCGCGGGTGCACGCCGTGCACCAGCACCAGGTCCCAGTCCCGCTCGCCGGGCTCCGCCTCGGACCGCAGCCGTCGCCCGCCCACGGCCACCGACGGGATGAGCGGATCGGTGTACGCCACGTCGGCGCCGGCCTCGCCGAGGGCGGCCATGATCTCCAGGGACGGCGACTCCCGCAGATCGGCCACCCCTGGTTTGTACGTCACCCCGACCACCAGCACCCGGGCCGCGCGCAGCGGCACACCCCGGTCGGCGAGGACGTCCCGGGCGCGCTGCACCACCACGTGCGGCCGGGTGGCGATCGCGGTCATCGCCGTGTCGATCAGCGGCGAGGCGACCCGCTTCTCGCGCAGCTGCCACAGCAGGTAGTGCGGGTCGCAGGGGATGCAGTGCCCGCCCACCCCGGGGCCGGGGAAGAACGGCATGAACCCGTACGGTTTGGTGGCCGCCGCCTGGATGACCTCCAGGGCCTCCAGGCCCAACTCCCCGCAGATGGTGGCGAACTCGTTGGCCAGGGCGATGTTGACCGCGCGGAAGGTGTTCTCCAGCAGCTTGGTCATCTCGGCGGCCTCGGGCGAGAGCACCTCGTGCACCTCGGCGCCGGTGCGCCGCAGTACGTCGGCGGCGCGCCGGGTGCACTCGGGACTCACTCCTCCGACCACCCGCGGAGTGGTGCTCTGGGTGTGTTCGGTGCTGCCCGGGTCGATGCGCTCCGGGGCGTAGGCGACGCTCAGGTCCTCGGGCACCCGCAGTCCGCGCTCGGCCAGCGGGCCCAGCAGCAGGTCCCGGGTGGTGCCGACGTAGCTGGTCGAGGTCAGCACGATGGTCTGCCCGGGGACCGCCTGGGCCGCGGCGGTGGCACAGGCGCCCGCCAGGGCCCGCAGGTCGGGCACGAGATGGTCGTCGACGGGGGTCGGGACGCAGATCAGCATCGCTTCGGCGGCGCGCAGGGCCGTGGGGTCCGTGGTCAGGACGAACCGGTCGGCGCCCGGGCCGTCCCCGGTGTGGACGCGCAGTCGGCGGTGGTCGTCGGGGACCAGATCGACGCGGCCTTCGCGGATGGCGTCCAGCCGGCCGGGGTCCACGTCGAGGCCTATGACGGTGAGACCCGATTCCAGCAGGGCGAGAGCCGTCGGCAGCCCGACATAGCCGAGTCCGATGATGCCGACGGCAGGCGGAGTGGAAAAGGACAAAGGAATCCCCCTGGAAAATGCCGCGCGCAGGCGGCAAAAAGGATGGTGAGGGCGCGTACCGGGCCTCATTCCCCTGTTCCCCCGAGGCCTTTTCCGGTGTCCACGCCAAGACCGCCGGCCTCCCCAGGCCGACGGATTTCTTTCCTACGGGCCGAAAGCCTGCCATGCCGTCGGACCGTGAGAGGGATCTTGGGTGCAGATCGCGGAGGAGCTGGATCAGCCTTGGCGAAGAGTTCGAAGAGAAACTTTTCTTCGAACGCGAAAAAGGACCGGTACCGGGCTGTCCCGGTACCGGTCCCTTGACATGTACGTCAGGAATGCTCCTTGAGCGCCTGCTCGATGGTGCGCATGACCTCGTCCAGCGGGGCGTCGGTGCGGGCGAGCGCGACCAGCACCTCGCCCTGGGTGGATACGGTCGCGGCGGCCGGCGGCTGAGAGGTCGTGGTGCGTCCCGCCCCGATCCCCGTCCCGAAGGTCTTGCGCACGATCGCGAAGGCGTGGTCCAGCTGTGCCTCGACATCCCCCTGCCCCCCGGCCCGGAGCCACCGCCGCAGCACATGGTTGTGCGCGGTGACCACGGCCGACGCGGCCACCTCCGCCAGCAGCGGATCGTCGTTCGCGTCGTCGTCGTGCGCGTGCTCGTCGAAGTGCCCGAGCAGATACCGCGTGAACAGCCGCTCATAGCGGGCCACCGAGGCGATCTCCGCCTCCCGCAGCGTCGGCACCTCGCGCGTCAGCTTGTAGCGGGCGACCGAGATCTCCGGCCGGCCCGCGTACATCTTCATGACTTCCTTGATGCCGCGGCACACCGTGTCGAGCGGGTGCTCGTGCGCGGGGGCCGCGTTCAGCACGGCCTCCGCCCGGACCAGGGTGTCGTCGTGGTCAGGGAAGATCGCCTCTTCCTTGGAGCGGAAGTGGCGGAAGAAGGTGCGGCGGGCGACCCCGGCCGCGGCCGCGATCTCGTCGACGGTCGTCGCCTCGTACCCCTTGGTGGAGAACAGCTCCATCGCGGCGGCGGCCAGTTCTCGGCGCATCTTGAGCCGCTGGGCGGCCGCGCGACTTCCTGCGGCACTCTCCGGCACGTCGGACGTGGCTGGTGTACGGGACGACTTGGCGGGCTGGGACATGACCCGAACGTACTGCATGTGCGCAGGTTGGTGCGCGTGTCCGGGGTTTGTCCCGCCCCGGACCGGAGAGGTGCCGCCGGGGCCGGGGGGCAGCGGCGGACTGCCCGGGTCGAGCAGTCCGCCCCAGTCCTCGCCGTCCGTGAACCAGTCGCCGACGTGCTCAGCGGCGGGCATATTCGCGGAAGCCACGGCCGGTCTTGCGGCCGAGGCAGCCCGCGGCCACCAGGTGCTCCAGGAGCGGGGCCGGAGCCAGGCCCGGGTCGCGGAACTCGCGGTGCAGGACCTTCTCGATCGCGAGCGAGACGTCCAGGCCGACGACGTCCAGGAGCTCGAAGGGGCCCATCGGGTAGCCGCCGCCCAGCTTCATCGCCGCGTCGATGTCGTCGAGGGACGCGTAGTGCTCCTGCACCATCTTGATCGCGTTGTTGAGGTACGGGAAGAGCAGGGCGTTCACGATGAAGCCCGCGCGGTCGCCGCAGTCGACCGCGTGCTTCCTGATCCTGCCGCAGACCTCGCGGACCGTCGCGTGGACGTCCTCGGCCGTGAGGACCGTGCGGACGACCTCGACCAGCTTCATCGCGGGCGCCGGGTTGAAGAAGTGCATGCCGATCACGTCCTGCGGACGCGAGGTGGCACGGGCACAGGCGACGACGGGCAGCGAGGAGGTCGTGGTGGCCAGGACAGCGCCCGGCTTGCAGACCTTGTCCAGCGCCTGGAACAGCTGCCGCTTGATCTCCAGGTCCTCGGCGACGGCCTCGACGGCCAGGTCGACGTCCGCGAACGCCTCGTAGGAGCCCGCCGCGGTGATCCGGTCCAGGGTCTGCGCGGCCGCCTCGGCGGTCATGCGGCCCTTGTCGACAGAGCGGGAAAGGGACTTGCCGATACGGGACTTCGCCGTCTGCGCCTTCTCCTCGCTGCGGGCGGCGAGCACGACCTCGTACCCGGCCTTGGCGAAGACCTCCGCGATCCCGGACGCCATGGTCCCGGAGCCCGCGACACCGACGGAGCGGACCTCACGGCCGGGGACCTGCGCGGAGCTCTCCGAGGGCGTGAGCACGTCCCGCACGACGGTCGCGCTGCCCGGAGCCTCGTAGGTGTAGAAGCCGCGTCCCGACTTGCGGCCCGTCAGGCCCGCCTCGCTGAGCTGCTTGAGGATCGGGGCGGGGGCGTGCAGCCGGTCGTGGGACTCGGCGTACATGGCCTCAAGGACCGTGCGCGCGGTGTCGACGCCGATCAGGTCGAGCAGGGCGAGCGGGCCCATGGGCAGGCCGCAGCCGAGCCGCATCGCCGCGTCGATGTCCTCGCGGGAGGCGTACTTCGCCTCGTACATCGCGGCCGCCTGGTTGAGGTAGCCGAACAGCAGCCCGTCGGCGACGAAGCCGGGCCGGTCGCCGACCGCGACGGGCTCCTTGCCGAGGTCGAGGGCGAGGTTGGTGACCGCGGTGACGGCCGTCGGCGCGGTGAGCACCGAGGAGACCACCTCGACCAGCTTCATGGCGGGAGCGGGGTTGAAGAAGTGCAGACCGATCACGCGCTCCGGGCGGGCCGAGTCGGCGGCCAGCCGCGTCACCGACAGGGCGTTGGTGCCGGTCGCCAGGATCGTCTCGGGCCGCACGATCCCGTCGAGTTCGCGGAAGATCTGGTGCTTGATCTCGTACGACTCCGGAGCCACCTCGATGACGAGGTCGGCGTCGGCCGCCGCGCGCAGGTCGGTGGAGGTGCGGATGCGGGCGAGGAGGTCGGCGCGCTCCTGCCCGGTGAGCCGGCCACGCTCGACGGCGCGGGCGGTCGCGGCCTCCAGGGCGGCGACGGCCTTGGCGGCCTGCGCCTCGCTGATGTCGATGCCGACGACCTCGCGGCCGGCCCTGGCGAGGACCTCGGCGATACCGGTGCCCATGGTGCCGAGGCCGACGACGGCGATCGTCCTGAGCGGGGACAGAGAGGGGTCGGACAGGGGAGTGGCCATCGCGGAACTCCAGGAATGAGGGTGACGACTGGGAGCGCGACCCGGTACGCCGAGGGGCGCACCGGGTGCGGGAAAAACTGCTGAATGCGGGTGTTACGGGCTGCGAGCGCACACGCCCGGGCCGTCGTCGCGGGCCCTGCACAGGCCCGGGAAACGGTGGATCCGACCGGCCCTGTCCCAGGCCGGGTCGTACTGGTGGTACCCGAGGTACCGAACCGACTGCTCTCGCGGCGGCTGCGTCACCAGGCCACCGCAAGGAGTTCCACGAGTGGGTAACTCGCTCGTCTGAGCTTAACCGGTGGGTAACGAGCGCGCCAGCCCCCGGATTTGTGATGTACGTCCCGCACCCCCGACGGGCCGCCTAACCTCGGGTTCATGGACGAAGAGTTGCGATCACTCACGGAGCGCTTACGGCAGGAGTCGGGAGCGTCGGCCGCCTTCGACCGTCTGGTGGCGACCGAGGACCCGGATGAGCTGGCCGGCGTCCTCACCGAGCCCGGACAGCCGTTGTGGGCCCGGGAGCTGGCCGCGTTCCGGCTGGGCCTCGCAGGGGACCGCCGGGCCTTCGAGTCCCTCGTCCTGCTGCTCAACCACCGCGATCCCCCGCGCTGCGCCGCCGCCGCGTACGCCCTCGCCCGGCTCGACGACCCGCGCACGGCCCGCGCGGCCGCCGCCCTCGCCACCAACGAACTGCGCATTGCCTACGCTCTGCACCCGGTCCGGCTGCTGGCCGAACTGCGTGCCCCCGAGTCCGTACCCGCCCTCATCACCACCCTGGAACGCCGGCTGCGCCCGCACGACCCCTACCGCCGCGTGGCGCTCGCCTGCGTGGAGGGCCTGGGCACCCTGGAAGACGCCCGCGCCAGACCCGTACTGAACGAGGCCCTCGCGCATCCGTCGCTGGCGGAGGCGGCGGTGCGGGCGCTGGCGCGCATCCCCAAGCAGCGGTGAGTCGACGGGCGGTGTGCGGGGGCTGTGGGGTGTCGGGCGCAAAGGAGGCGTGGCGGACGGCGAGCGAGCTGTCGGGCGTCGGGTTCGGCCGCCGGTCGGCGGGGACACGGACGGGCAGCTCACGGCGGGGGACTGAGCCGGGGCGCCGGAGGGACGTGCGCGGGCGAGGGTGCCGGAGATGTGGAGGCGGGCGAGGGCGTTCGTGCGGTCGCGCCCCGTCGGTCGGCCGCGCTCCATCGCGCGGGTGGCGGGCGGTCAGGTGTCGAGTGTTCGCGCGTACCGCACCTCCGGCACCAGGACGCCGTCCGCCTCGAAGGGCTCCTCGGTGCCGTCGGCCTCGAAGCCCGCGCGTTCGTAGAAGCGGCGGGCGCGGCTGTTGCCCTTGAGGACCCACAGGTACATGCGGTCGTGGCCCACGGCGGTGCGGTTCCGCAAGGCCTCCAGCAGCAGGGCGTGTCCGATGCCGGTGCCGTAGCGCCGCGGGTCCACGTACACGGCGTACAACTCGGCGTCGGCGGTGCGGACTTCGCCGTCCCGGTACGGACCGTGACAGGCCCAGCCCAGGACCTCGCCGTCCCACTCGGCCACGAGGTTCACCACGCTGCCGTCCCCCTGGCCGAAGCGGGTGCGGTGCCGCTCGGCGTCCCGCGCCACGCTCATGGCGTCGAGGTACGACTGCGGGATCAGGCCCCGGTAGGCGCTCTGCCAGCCGCGGACACGGATCTCGGCCACACGGTCGCAGTCGGCGAGGGCCATCGGGCGGATGAGGAGGCGGTCGTCGTCCATGGCGGCACCCTAGGCAGCCTCCATCCGCTCAGGCCTCCGAATTATCCGCCGGTCACCGCGAACGCCTCGATCTCCACCAGGAACTCCGGCCGCACCAGCGCCGCCACCTGCACGGCCGAGGCCGCCGGCAGCCGGTCGTCGGGCAGGTGCTCGGCGCGGGCCGCGCGGATCGCCGGCATGTGCGCCATGTCCGTGACGAAGTAGGTCAGTTTGACGACCTCGTCGAAGGTCGCTCCGGCGGCTGCCAGACAGCGGCGGAGGTTCTCGAAGACCTGGCGGGCCTGGGCGGCGGCGTCGCCGTCCCCGACGAGCTTGCCGTCCCCGTCCAGGGCGACCTGGCCCGAGATCGCCACGAAACGGCCGCGACCCAGCACCACGTGGGAGTACTGGGTCGCGGGGGCGACCCCGTCGGGGGCGGGAATCCTCGTCAGCTCACTCATGCGTCCATGGTGGACCACGGCACTGACAACGCCCGCCCCCACGGAGCGTCAGGCGCTCAGCCGCGGGTTCCGAGCAGTTTGTGCAGCGTCGCGCCGCGTGAGGACGTCGAAGCCGCCTTGGAGGCCAGCGGCTTCGGATCGGGCAGCGCCTCGCACACCGCGTCGGCCTCGCCGCCGCCCCGCGGCACCTTGCCGTCGGTCAGATACCCGGTCAGGTACTTGTCCAGACACGTGTTCCCGCTCAGCGTGATGCCGTGGTTCCCGCCGCCCCGCTCGACGACGAGACTGGAGCGGGCCAGCAGCCGGTGGACCGTGGCACCGCCCTCGTACGGGGTGGCCGCGTCGTTCGTCGCCTGGAAGAGCAGCGCAGGCGGCAGCTTGCCGTTGGCGATGTTCACCGGGCTCAGTGCATTCGTGGGCCAGAACGCGCAGGGCGCGTTGTACCAGGCGTTGTTCCATGTCATGAACGGCGCCTTCTCGTACACGTCCCAGTTGTCCTTCTGCCACTGGCGCCAGTCGCGCGGCCAGGAGGCGTCACGGCACTGCACCGAGGTGTAGACGCTGTAGCCGTTGTCACCGGAGGTGTCCACGGCACCGAAGTTCTCGTACGCCTCGACCAACGGGTCGGCGTTCTTGTCGTTCACGTACGCCGCGAACGCCTCGGCCAGGTAGGGCCAGTAGCCGTTGTAGTAGCCGCCCGGGATGAAGGTGTCCTCCAGTTCGGAGGAGCCGACCTTGCCGTCCGCGGGCTTCCTGGCGAGGGCCGCGCGCATCGCGTACCACTCGGCCTCGATCTTCTCCGGGTCGGTGCCGAGCTTGTACGTCGAGTCGTACGTGGCGATCCAGGCCATCAGTGCCCGGTGCCGGTCGTTGAAGGCGTAGTCCTGGGCGAGGTTGTCGTCGTACCAGACGCCGGTCGGATCCACGATCGAGTCCAGGACCAGTCGGCGCACCTGGTGCGGGAAGAGCTTCGCGTAGACGGCGCCCAGATAGGTGCCGTACGAGTAGCCGAAGTAGTTGATCCTCCTGGCTCCGAGGGCCTGGCGGATCGAGTCCATGTCCCGCACGGCACTGATGGTGTCGATGTACGGCAGCACGCTCGCGTACTTCCGGCCGCAGGCGGCGGCGAAGGACTGGGCACGCTTGAGGTCGGCCCTCTCGATCGCCGGTGTGCTCGGCACGGAGTCGGGGCGCACCGGCTTGAAGTGGCCCGGCTTGCAGTTCAGGGCGGGTTTGCTCGCGCCCACCCCGCGCGGGTCGAAGCCGATGACGTCGTACTGGGCCGCGACGGCCTTGGGCAGGCCGGAGGCGATGAACCCGGCGAACGTCAGACCGCTGCCGCCGGGACCGCCCGGGTTGACAAGGAGCGGGCCCTGGTACTTCTTCGCGGTGTGCGGGACACGGGACAGCGCGAGGGTGATCTGCTTCCCCCGCGGGTGCGCGTGATCGAGCGGCACCTTCAGGGACGCGCACTGAAGCGTGGGGTAGTCGGCGGTGCCGCACTTCTTCCAGGTGGGTTGCGCGGCTTGAACGGTCTGCGTGGCGTGCGTGGTCTGCGGGGCACTGGCGTCGGCGGGTACGGCGGTGAAAGTGCCCGCCACGACGACCGCGGTACCGCACAGCACGGCTGCGCGCTTCCTCATGGGTCCTCCCAGGACGGAGGTTCCGGACCGCGAGGGTCACGGCCCACGCCGCATCGTCCCGGAAACTACGCCCGGAAAAACGTGTTCTGACGATAGTTGACCCGATTGGTCAGTCCGATGCGCTCGAACGCTCTCAGATCAGCGTGAGTTGGGTCGGTTCGGACATCGGCTCCACCTCGGGCTCCGGCTCCCGGATGCGCCTGGGTGTCCCCGCGCCCGCTGGACCGATGCCGTACTCCTGGGCCAGCTCATGGACCTGACGGGTGATCCGGCGCTGGTACCACTTCGGAGCGTAGGCGCCGTCCGCGTAGAGCCGCTCGTAACGGCGTACCAGATACGGGTGCTCCCGGTTCAGCCAGGCCATGAACCACTCCCGGGCGCCCGGCCGCAGATGCAGCACCAGCGGGGTGACCGAGGTGGCCCCCGCGGCGGCGATCGCGCGCACGGTCGCCCGCAGCTGCGCGGGCCGGTCGCTCAGGAACGGGATCACCGGCGCCATCAGCACCCCGCACCCGATCCCGTGCTCGCCCAGCGTCCGTACGACGTCCAGGCGCCGCTCCGGAGCGGGCGTGCCCGGCTCCACCGTGCGCCACAGGTCCGCGTCGGTGAAGCCGACCGAGACCGAGACGCCGATGTCCGTCACCGCGGCGGCCTGCCGGAGCAGGTCGAGATCGCGCAGGATCAGCGTGCCCTTCGTCAGGATCGAGAAGGGGTTCGCGTGGTCGCGCAGGGCGGCGAGGATGCCCGGCATCAGGCGGTAGCGGCCCTCCGCGCGCTGGTAGCAGTCGACGTTGGTGCCCATCGCTATGTGGTCGCCGGTCCAGCGGCGCGAGCCCAGCTGGCGGCGCAACAGCTCGGGGGCGTTCACCTTGACCACGATCTGCGAGTCGAAGCCGAGACCGGTGTCCAGGTCGAGATAGCTGTGGGTCTTGCGGGCGAAGCAGTACACACACGCGTGAGAGCAGCCCCGGTAGGGGTTGACGGTCCACTCGAAGGGCATGCGGGAGGCGCCCGGCACCCGGTTGATGATCGAGCGGGCCCGGATCTCGTGGAACGTGATCCCGGCGAACTCGGGTGTGTCGAAGGTACGGCTGACCACCGCGTCGGCGCCGAAGAGGGCGGCGTCGGCCCGTCCGTGTTCGGCGGACTCGGTGAGGTTCTCCCAGCGCATGAGGCCTCCTCGGTAGCACTGCCCTTCGAGTGAAACACTTGTTCGAATTTCTGCGCAACCCCGATTTGGGTGGCCGTGGGCGGGGGTGGTTGGCTTGCTCCAAGCCCGAGAACTTGAAGTCCTGGAGGAAGTCGATGGCGCAGGTCGAGGCCACTACGGAGCGGATCGTCGCGGCGGACGCGGAGAAGGTGTTCGACGCCGTCGCCGACTACACCGGCACGCGCTCGAAGGTGCTGCCCGAGCAGTTCAGCGAGTACGAGGTGCGCGAGGGCGGCGACGGCGAGGGCACCCTCGTCCACTGGAAGCTCCAGGCCACCAGCAAGCGCGTGCGCGACTGCCTCCTGGAGGTCACCGAGCCCACCGACGGCGAGCTCGTCGAGAAGGACCGCAACTCCTCCATGGTCACCACCTGGCGGGTCACCCCGGCCGGCGAGGGCAAGTCCCGCGTCGTCGTGACCACCACCTGGCAGGGTGCCGGCGGCATCGGCGGCTTCTTCGAGAAGACCTTCGCCCCCAAGGGCCTCGGCCGGATCTACGACTCCCTCCTCGACCGGCTCGCCGCCGAGGTCGAGAAGTAAGTCCCCGGCACCCGGCGGATGTTGATCTCGGTCACCGGATCGAGTGGATCTCCGTACGGCCGCCCGGTGCGCCGTAACTCGTCGCGCTTGCTCGTAGTTGTCGCCTTATGCGGGAAATGCGTGGCAGGCGCGACGAGGGGAGCGGGACGTGGGTGTGACGACTGCGACGCACGAGGAACGGGTCGAGGCGCCACCGGAGGCCCCCGTCCCGACCGTCGAACTCGGCCCGCGCCGGGTGCGGTTGATCTTCCTCGGACTGATGCTCGCGCTGCTCCTCGCCGCGCTGGAGCAGATGATCGTCGCCACCGCGCTCCCGAAGATTGTCGGTGAGCTGCACGGCCTGGACCGGATGTCCTGGGCGATCACCGCCTACCTGCTCACCGCCACGATCGGCCTGCCGGTCTACGGCAAGCTCGGCGACCTGCTCGGCCGCAAGGGCGTCTTCCAGTTCGCGATCCTCGTCTTCGTCGCCGGCTCCGCGCTGGCCGGACGGGCCGCGACCATGGACCAGTTGATCGCCTTCCGCGCGGTGCAGGGCGTCGGCGCGGGCGGTCTCATGATCGGCGTGCAGGCGATCATCGCCGACATCGTGCCGCCCCGGCAGCGCGGCCGCTTCATGGGCCTGATCGGCGCCGCCTTCGGACTCGCCTCCGTCGCGGGCCCGCTGCTCGGCGGCTACTTCACCGACCACCTCTCCTGGCGGTGGTGCTTCTACATCAACGTGCCCTTCGGGCTGCTGACCCTGGCCGTCGTCACCGCCGTACTGAAGCTTCCGAAACCGCGGGTCAGGCCCCGGCTCGACGTGCTCGGCGCCCTGCTGCTCGCCGCGTCCTCCACCTGCCTGGTGCTGCTGACCAGTTGGGGCGGCACCGAGTACGCCTGGGACTCACGGGTGATCCTCGGCCTCGGGGCCGGGGCGGTGGCCTCCACCGTCCTGTTCCTCGTCGCCGAGCACTTCGCCGCCGAACCCCTCATCCCGCTGCGGCTGTTCAGGGACTCCGTCTTCACCATCACCGGCCTGGTGGGCCTGGTGATCGGCGTCGCGCTCTTCGGGGCCGCGAGCTATCTGCCGACCTTCCTCCAGATGGTCGACGGCGCGAGCGCCACCGAGTCCGGCCTGCTGATGCTGCCCATGATGGCCGGCATCGTCGGTGCCTCCGTCGTCGCCGGACAGCTCATCAGCCACACCGGCCGCTACCGGATCTGGCCGATCCTAGGCACTGCCCTGGCCGTCGTCGGCATGTGGCTGCTGTCCCGGCTCGAGGTCGACACACCCCGGCTGCACTACAGCCTCTGGATGGCCGTCCTCGGCGCCGGGATCGGCATGGTGATGCCGGTGCTGATCCTCGCCGTGCAGAACTCCGTCCGCCCGGCCGACCTCGGCACCGCCACCAGCGCCAACAACTACTTCCGGCAGATCGGCGGCAGCGTCGGAGCGGCGATCTTCGGCACGCTCTTCGCCGACCGGCTCGCGGACTCGCTGGAACAGCGGCTGCCCGTCGGGGAAGGGCTGCCCGACCCCGAGTCCCTCACCCCGCAGCTCGTCCACGCCCTGCCCCCGGCGCTCCGCGACGACTACATCCGGGCCTACGCCGACGCCATGCCGAGGATCTTCCTCTACCTCGTGCCGGTGCTCGCCCTCGGCCTGCTGATCGCCTTCTTCCTCAAGGAGAAACCGCTGGTGTCCCACCACAGCGCCGACCCGGAGGCCGCCCCGGTCCCGCCGGCCCGCGCGCAGCACACCGCGGGGATCCCCGTGTGCGGCACGGTGCAGCACACCGACGGGACCGTCGTGCCCCGGGCCGCCCTCACCCTCATCGACGCGGCCGGAGGGCAGATCGGGCGCGGTGCCAGCGGCGAGGACGGACGGTTCGCGCTGACGACGCCCGGACCGGGGGCGTACGTCCTCATCGCCGCCGCGAGCGGCCACCAGCCGCAGGCCGTCGCCGTGACGATCGGCGAGCGCCCCGTCGAACTGGACGTCGTCCTCGGCAGCGCCGGACGGCTCACGGGCCGTGTGCGAACCGCCGACGGCTCACCCGTACCGGACGCCACCGTCACGCTCACCGATGCGCACGGCGAGGTCGTGGCCACCACCCGCAGTTCGCACGAGGGCGCCTACGCCGTCACCGAACTGGTCGCGGGGGAGTACACCCTCGCCGTCGGCGCGCCCGCGTTCCGCCCCGCCGCGCTCCCCGTCACCGTCCGGGCCTCCCGGGAGACCCGCCAGGACGTCGAACTCGCGGGCGGCGCGGTGCTGCGCGGAACCGTGCGGGCCGGTGGCGGACGGTACGTCGAGGACGCGCGCGTGACGCTCCTGGACGTCGCCGGCAACGTGGTGGACTCCCTCACGACGGGCCCTGACGGCACCTTCCGCTTCGCCGACCTGTCCCGCGGCGAGTACACCGTCATCGCCGCCGGGTACCCGCCGGTCGCCACCGTCCTCCAGGTGGCCGGCGGCGGCCGGACGGAGCGGGATCTCCAGCTCCGCCACGAGGACTGACGGGGCGTCAGCGCGGGGGCGCGCGCCGGGGCTTTCCGGTCCGGGCCAATTACCGCATTGCCGCACACCGTGACCGACCGGCGCCGTACGGTGGAGCAGGCGGCACAGATCTTGCGGAGAGAGGGCCTGGGCCATGGACCGTGGCACCGAGAGGGGCGCACCTCCCAGCCGCGGAGCTGGGAACGGCGCGGCGGACGGACCCGCCGCGGCCGGACGTGTCCCGCTGGCCGTGGTCGTGGTGGACCGCGACGGCCTGGTCTCGCACTGGAGCCGGGGCGCGAGCCGTCTGTTCGGCGCCGACAAGGAGGAGGCCATCGGCCGCTCGGCGGCCGACCTGCTGCCCGTCTCCGGAGCCCTCCCCGCCGTGGAGGACACCCCGCCCCACGACGTGTACGCGGCCTACGACGGGCTCGGACCCGACCTCGAGTCCTCCCTCGACAGCGGGCTGTCCTACCCGGCCGCCGGTCGCGCCCGTCTCACCGTGCCCGGCGCGGACCGCGTCGACGTCCTGTGGTGGGCCTACCCGCTGGTGGGGCCCGGCCCGGAGCGTCTGCTGGTCCTGGCCGCCGACGCGGGCGGACTCCACCAGGACCTCCACCAGGACCTCCACCAGGATCTCGACCTGGCCGAGGGCGGCATCGGCGTCGAGCGGATCGCGCCCGCCTTCGCCCTGCACACCGACTTCCCGGGCGCCGACGAACTCGCCCGCAGGCTTCCCGAGATCCTGCCCAGCATGAGCGTCGGCGAGAGTGCCCGCATCGTCGCGCAGATCCTCGAACTGGGCTATCCGGTCCTGGAGTTCAGCCAGAACGACCGGGTGCCCGTCACGCCCGACTGGGGCGTGCCCCGGCGTGCCGAGCGCAAGGCCCGCCGTGAGCGGGCGGCCCGGGCGGTCGCGGCGGGCCTGCCGCTGCCGCAGGAGGAGCCGGACGAGGGCGAGGACCTCGAGTACGTCGCCGTACGCGAGCGTCTGGAGTTCCTCAACGAGGTCAGCGGAAAGATCGGCACCTCCCTCGACCTGTCCCGGACCATCGTCGAGGTCAGCAGGGCCGTCGTACCCCGCTTCACCGACGTCGCCGGCACCTATCTGCGCGAACAGGTCGTCGCCGGCGAGGGGTTCCCCGACGGTGTGCCGGACACCACGACCATGTGGCACCGGGTGGCCCTTGAGCACACCGACGAACCCGGCCGCTGGGACGACGTGGTGCCGGTCGGCGAGGCCATGCCGTTCCCCGCGCACACCCCGTTCTTCCAGTGCATGACCAGCGGTGAGCCCGTCCTCGTGCCGCGCATCAGCGAACAGCTGGGGCACGCGATCGCCTCGCAGTTCGAGAAGCGCGACATCAGGCCGCTGATCACCGGTCGCTCCATGCTCGTCGTTCCGCTGAAGGCCCGCAACGTCGTCCTCGGGTTCATGATCCTGCTGCGGCACCCCGAGCGCGTCGAGTTCAACGACATGGACCGCGTCACCGGCGCCGAACTCGCCGCCCGCGCGGGCCTGGTGCTGGACAACGCGCGCATGTACACCTTCCAGGAGTCCGTCGCCGAGACCCTCCAGGACAGCATGCTGCCGCACATCCCGCCGCGCATGGCGGGCTGCGACATCGCCACCCGCTATCTGCCGGGCACGCTCCTCGGACGCGTCGGCGGCGACTGGTTCGACTCCGTGAAGCTGCCCGGCGCGCGAACCGCCCTGGTCGTCGGGGACGTCATGGGGCACGGGCTCAACTCGGCCGCCATGATGGGCCAGTTGCGTACGGCCGTACAGACCATGGCCGCGCTCGACCTGCCGCCGGCCCAGCTGCTGCGCAACCTCGACGACCTCGCCCAGCGACTCGGCGACACCTACCTCGCGACCTGTCTCTACGCCGTCTACGACCCGATCGCGAGCGAACTCCACATCGCCAACGCCGGGCACATCCCGCCGGTGATCGTGCGGGCCGGGGACGGGCGCAGTGAGCTGCTCGACCTGCCCACCGGGGCGCCCATCGGCGTCGGCGGAGTGCCGTTCGAGGCGGTACGCGTGCGGGTGGAGCCCGGAGACCGGCTGCTGATGTGCACCGACGGGCTGGTGGAGGTGCGGGGCGAGGACATCGGGGTGGGTCTCGCGACGCTCACCGAGTCCGCCGCGCATCCGGCCGCCTCCATGGACGACGCCTGCGACGCGATCATCCGTGCGCTCAACCCGCGTGATGGCCGCAAGGACGACGTGGCGCTGCTCATGGCCCGGCTGAACGGCATCGAGCCGGACGACGTCGCCGAGTGGCGGATCTCCCTCGATCCGGTCGAGGTCGGGCGCGCCCGGGCGGTGGTGCGCGAGCAGCTCCACGACTGGGGGCTGGCGAAGCTGGCCGACGGCGCGGAGCTCATGGTGAGCGAGCTGGTGACCAACGCGGTGCGGCACTCCCACAGCCGTCCCGTCCAGCTGCGGCTGGTGCGCGGGGACACCTTGCTGTGCGAGGTGGACGACGACGACCATGATCTGCCGAACCTGCTGAGTGCGGGACCCACCGACGAGCGAGGACGGGGACTCAGGGTGGTCAGCACGCTCGCGCGGGAGTGGGGTGCGAGTCGTACGAAGGCCGGGAAGACCGTCTGGTTCGAACTGACCCTGCCGCGTCGCTGAGCGGCCCCTGCGACCGCCTGTTTCTCGAACTGGCAGTGAAGGAACGCGCCATGCGCTTGTCCGCGTGACCTTGGCGCGATACACCGTACTGGCCCGTCAAGTGTGGCGGGTTTGTGTCGCATCCTGGGGAGTTGGGCATGAGCGTGACTGATCGGTACCGGGAGTCCTGGGAGGGCTTCTGGCGGGAGGCCCCGGGGCGGCAGGGGGCCGTGTTCTGGGACGCGGAGCCGGTGTTGACCGCCGGAGTCCACCTTGCCCACTTCGAACCGCTCCTGGGGGACCCCGGGCTGCCCCTCGTGGACCTGGGCTGCGGGAACGGCACCCAGAGCCGTTTCCTCGCCGCGCACTTCACCCAGGTCATCGGCGTCGACCTGTCGCCCGCCGCCCTCGACCGCGCGCGCGACGCGGACCCCGACGGACAGGTGACGTACCGGCTGCTGGACGCCTCCGACAAGAGCGAGCCGGAGAACCTGCACGCCGAACTCGGGGACACCAACGTCTACATGCGGGGCGTGCTGCACCAGGCCGCGCCCGAGGACCGGCAGCAGTTGGTCGACGGGATCGCCACGCTCGTCGGGGAGCGCGGCCGGGCCTTCCTCGTCGAGCTGTCCGAAGCCGCCAAGTCCGTCCTGGTGGGTCTGGCGCAGAGCCCCGACGGACCGCCCGCCAAGCTGGCGCCCGTCTTCCGGCACGGCATCGCCCCCGGCGAGGTCGCCGACGAAGCGGTGCCCGTGTACCTCGGTGCGGCCGGTCTGACGATCGTGGCGAGCGGCGAACTGCCGCTCGTCACCACCGAGTACCGGTCCGACGGCACCCGGATCGAACTGCCGTCGAAGTGGTGGGTGGTGGGACGCACCGCCTGATCACCGGGCGGTGAAGGCGTCCTATCGGCGTACCTGGGAGGGCACCCCACCCGTGACGGGCGGGGTCTTCCGGAACGCCCACTCCATGCGCGGCTCCATCACACACCGGAAGACCCGCCGTACGGGAGCGGTGCACAGCGCGGTCACCACCGCGCGGCGACGAGCGTGACGGCGATCTCGCCGAGCGGGGTGTGCGGCCAGCGGCGGCCGGCCCAGTCGAAGAGGGCCAGTGTCATGAGCGGCCCGTACCAGGCGGGCACGCCGAAGTCCTCGGCGGCGCCGCGGTGGAAGAACCACGCGTAGTCCGTGCGCGGGACCGCCCAGTACGAGAACGCCGGCGCGGCCGCGAACACCGGCACCGCGAGCAGCCGCACCCGCCAGTGCCGTACCAGCGAGAAGTGCTCCGGGCGCAGACACAGGGCGAGCACGAAGCCGCCAGAGGAACAGGGCGGCCAGGAACCAGGTCAGGTACAGCGGTACCAGGAGGCTGATCGCACGGTCCGGGACCCGTCGGACCACCGGGTGAAACAGGTGTACGCCGTCTCGAAGGCGACGTAAGGGACGGCGACCCCGGTGACCAGCCGCTAGATCTTCGCCGGGCTCGCGTCGAAGGTGCGGGAGAAGTAGCCCGAGATGATGATGAACGCCGGCATGTGGAAGGCGTAGACGATCGTGTACAGCGCGGTGACGGCACGGCTGTCGGAGCGCAGCGGCTCCCAGGCGTGCCCCATGGCTACAGCTCGATCGCCAGGTACTTGGCGTTGTCGAAGAACGCGTCGCGCTGTTTCGGGCGTCCGGGAGGGTTCCCCGGCGCGGTCGTCGCCGTCGTCCGCCGTGCCTGCGACCGGACGGGTTGTGCGGTGTCGCTCACTCTTCTCCTTGGCCGTCTCCTGTGGAACCCGCGGGGGAGGGCACGCGTCTTCTGTGAGATGCCTGGGTGGCAGGGGTGAGCGGCATTCGGCTCGCCTCACCACGTGCGGGCGACGTAAACCTCCGCTACGCGTAACGTGGCGCACCATGAAGATCCTGATCAGCGCCGACATGGAGGGCGCCACCGGCGTGACCTGGCCGGCCGACGTGCTGCCGGGCACCCCGCAGTGGGAGCGGTGCCGGTCGATGTTCACCTCGGACGTGAACGCCGCCGTGCTCGGCTTCTTCGACGGGGGCGCCGACGAGGTACTCGTCAACGAGGCCCACTGGACCATGCGCAATCTGCTCCTGGAGCGGCTCGACGAGCGGGCGCAGCTGCTCACCGGCCGGCACAAGTCGCTGTCCATGGTCGAGGGTGTGCAGCACGGCGACGTCGACGGCATCGCGTTCCTCGGCTACCACGCGGGCGCGGGCCAGGAGGGCGTCCTCGCCCACACCTACCTCGCCAACTCCATCACCGGGGTGTGGCTGAACGACGTCCCCGCGAGCGAGGGACACCTCAACGCGCACGTGGTCGCGGAGTACGGCGTCCCCGTCGTCCTCGTCACCGGGGACGACGTGGCCTGCGAGGACGCGCTCGGCTACGCGCCCGAGGCGCTGAAGGTCGCCGTCAAGGACCATGTCTCGCGGTACGCGGCCGTGTGCCGTACGCCGGCCCGCACGGCCGCCGACATCCGGGCCGCCGCGAAGGAAGCCGCACAGCTGGCGGTCCGTCAGGAACCGGTACAGGCAGGGCCGTTCACGATCGCCGTCGAGTTCGACGCCGAGCACCTCGCGATGGCCGCCACCGTGGTGCCGGGCGTGGAACGGATCGGGGCGCGGAGGGTGGCGTACACGAACGAGACCATGTACGCCGGAATCCGTACCTTCAAGGCGGTCACCACCATCGTCTCGGCCGCCGTGGAGGAGCAGTATGGCTGACCAGCAGGCACTGGACGAGGTCGTCCGGTTCACCTCCGACCTCATCCGCATCGACACCACCAACCGGGGCGGCGGCGACTGCCAGGAGCGCCCCGCCGCCGAGTACGCGGCCGAACAGCTGGCCGGCGCGGGCCTCGAACCCCTGATGCTGGAGCGCACCAAGGGCCGGACGAACGTCATCGCCCGCATCGAGGGTTCCGACCCGTCGGCGGACGCCCTGCTCGTCCACGGTCATCTGGACGTGGTTCCCGCCGAGGCCGCCGACTGGAGCGTGCACCCCTTCTCCGGGGAGGTCCGCGACGGGGTCGTCTGGGGGCGCGGCGCGGTCGACATGAAGAACATGGACGCGATGATCCTCGCCGTCGTCCGGAACTGGGCGCGGCAGGGCGTACGGCCCCGGCGGGACCTCGTGATCGCGTTCACCGCGGACGAGGAGGCCAGCGCCGTGGACGGCTCGGGGTTCCTCGCCGACGAGCACCCCGAGCTCTTCGAGGGCTGCACGGAGGGGGTCAGCGAGTCGGGGGCGTTCACCTTCCACGACGGCGCCGGGCGGCAGATCTATCCGATCGCGGCGGGGGAGCGCGGCACGGGCTGGCTCAAGCTCACCGCGAAGGGCCGCGCCGGACACGGCTCCAAGGTCAACAAGGAGAACGCGGTGACGCGGCTCGCCGCCGCCGTGACCCGCATCGGCGAGCACGAGTGGCCGCTGCGGCTCACCCCGACGGTCAGCGCCGCCCTTACCGAACTCGCCGCCCTCTACGGCATCGAGACCGATCTCACCGACGTGGACGGGCTGCTGGAGAAGCTGGGCCCGGCGGCCAAGCTGGTCGAGGCGACCGTCCGCAACAGCGCCAACCCGACCATGCTGGAAGCCGGTTACAAGCTCAACGTGATCCCCGGGGAGGCCGTGGCCTACGTCGACGGCCGCTATCTGCCCGGCGGGGAGGACGAGTTCCGCGCGACCCTCGACCTGCTCACCGGCCCGGACGTGGACTGGGAGTTCAGCCATCGCGAGGTCGCCCTCCAGGCACCGGTCGACTCCCCGACGTACGCCACCATGCGCGCCGCCGTCGAGGAGTTCGCACCCGAGGGACACGTGGTGCCGTACTGCATGTCCGGCGGCACGGACGCCAAGCAGTTCTCCCGCCTGGGCGTCACCGGGTACGGGTTCGCGCCCCTGAAGCTTCCGGAGGGCTTCGACTACCAGGCCCTCTTCCACGGGGTCGACGAGCGCGTCCCCGTCGAGGCACTGCACTTCGGCGTGCGGGTACTCGACCGCTTCCTGCGAACGGCCTGAGCGAGTGGGGGAGAACGTGCAGACGTCGGCATACGGATCCTGGCCCTCGCCCATCGACGCGGCGCTCGCGGCCGCGCACGACGGACACCCCGAATGGCTGGGCTTCGTCGGGGACGAGGTGTGGTGGACCGAACCCCGGCCCACCGAGGGCGGCCGCCGCACCCTGGTGCGCAGACACGCCGACGGGACCGAGGAGTCGGTGCTGCCCGCGCCGTGGAACGTGCGCAGCCGGGTCATCGAGTACGGCGGCCACCCCTGGGCCGGGGCGGTCCAGGCCGGCGAACCGCTCGTCGTGTTCGTGCACTTCGCCGACCAGCGGCTCTACCGGTTCGAGCCGGGTGGCGAGCCGCGTCCCCTCACGCCCGTCTCCCCGGTGGGCGGCGGACTGCGCTGGGCGGAGCCGCAGTTGAGACCCGACCTCGGCGAAGTGTGGTGCGTGCTGGAGGAGTTCACCGGCGACGGCCCCACCGACGTGCGCCGGGTCCTCGCCGCCGTGCCGCTGGACGGCTCGGCCGCGCAGGACCGGGACGCGGTGCGTGAACTCACCGACGACCGCCACCGGTTCGTCACCGGGCCGCGCGTCTCTCCCGACGGCACGCGCGCCGCTTGGCTCGCCTGGGACCACCCGCGCATGCCCTGGGACGGCACGGAGCTGGTCGTCGCCGAGGTCCACGAGGGCACGCTCCGCGAGCCCCGCACGGTGGCCGGCGGCCCGGAGGAGTCCATCGCCCAGGCCGACTGGTCGCCCGACGGGCAGCTCCTGTACGCGAGCGACCGCACCGGCTGGTGGAACCTCTACCGCGACGGCGAGCAACTCTGCCCGCGCGAGGAGGAGTTCGGCGGCGCCCTCTGGAAGCTCGGCCACCGCTGGTTCGCCCCGCTGGACAGCGGACTGATCGCCGTCGTGCACGGCACCGGCTCGACCGCCCTCGGGATCCTGGACCCCGAGACAGGCGAACTCGTCGACGCGGCGGGCCCCTGGACCGAGTTCGCGCCCACCCTCGCGGTGCACGGCGAGCGGGTGGTCGCCGTCGGCGCCAGCCCGCGCACCGCCCACGAGGTCGTGGAGCTGGACACGCTCCCCCACGCTCGAACAACCTCGCGCGGGGGCGCCCCCATCGGACGGGCCCGGGTGATCGGCGCCGAGCACGACGACCCGGTCGACCCCGTGTACTACCCCGAGCCCCTGATCCGCGTCTTCACCGGACCGGACGGCCGGGACATCCACGCCCACGTCTACCCGCCGCACCACCCCGGCCACCGGGCACCGGGCGACGAACTGCCGCCGTACGTCGTCTGGGCGCACGGCGGACCCACCGGCCACGCACCCCTCGTCCTCGACCTCTCGATCGCCTACTTCACCTCGCGCGGCATCGGCGTCGCCGAGGTCAACTACGGCGGCTCGACCGGCTACGGCAGGGAGTACCGCAACCGGCTGCGCGAGCAGTGGGGCGTGGTCGACGTCGAGGACTGCGCGGCCGTCGCCCTCGCCCTCGCCGACGAGGGCACCGCCGACCGCGACCGGCTCGCCGTCCGCGGCGGCAGCGCGGGCGGCTGGACCGCGGCCGCCTCGCTCACCACGACCGACGTCTACGCCTGCGGCACGATCGTCTATCCGATCCTCGACCTGGCCGGCTGGGGCACGGGGGAGACCCACGACTTCGAGTCCCAGTACCTGGAGAGCCTGGTCGGACCGCTCGCCGAGGTCCCCGGACGGTACGCGGAACGCTCACCCGTCGAGCACGCCGACCGGGTCACCGTGCCCTTCCTGCTGCTCCAGGGCCTGGACGACGTGATCTGCCCGCCCGCGCAGTGCGAGCGGTTCCTCACCAGGATCGCCGACCGACGGGTGCCGCACGCCTACCTCGCCTTCGAGGGGGAGGGACACGGGTTCCGCCGGGCCGACACGATGATCCGCGCCCTGGAGGCCGAACTCTCCCTGTACGCCCAGGTGTTCGGGCTGAACCCGCCCGGCGTCCCGACATTGGAGCTCAGCAAGTGAAGGAACTCGTACGGCCGTCCAGGCTCGCGCCCGGAGCCCGCGTGGCCGTCGTCGCCCCCAGCGGACCGGTGCCGGAGGAGCGCCTCCAGGCGGGCCTGGACGTCCTGCGCGGCTGGGACCTGGATCCGGTCGTGGCGCCCCATGTCCTCGACCGGCACGGTGAGTTCACCTACCTGGCGGGCACGGACGCGGACCGGGCAGCCGATCTGCAGAACGCCTGGTGCGACCCCTCCGTGGACGCCGTGCTGTGCGCCCGCGGCGGATACGGCGTGCTGCGCATGGTCGAACTGCTCGACTGGGACGCCCTGCGCGCGGCCGGCCCGAAGGTGCTGGTCGGGTTCAGCGACGTCACCGCGCTGCACGAGGCGTTCGCCGCCCGCCTCGGCCTCGTCACGCTGTACGGCCCGATGGCCGCCGGCATCGACTTCATCAAGAACGCGCGCGCCCAGGAACACCTGAGGTCCACCTTGTTCGCGCCGGAGACGGTCCGCACGATCGCCTCCGGTGGCACGGCCCTCGTCCCCGGCCGGGCCCGCGGTGTCACCCTGGGCGGCTGTCTGTGCCTGCTCGCCTCCGAACTGGGCTCCGCGCACGCCCGGCCCGGTGCACGCGGCGGGCTGCTCTGTCTGGAGGACGTCGGCGAGGAGACGTACCGCCTCGACCGCTATCTGACCCAACTCCTGCGCGCCGACTGGCTCGACGGGGTGCGCGGGGTGCTCCTCGGGTCGTGGGAGCGGTGCGAACCGTACGAGAGGGTGCGCGCGCTGCTCCTGGACCGGCTCGGCGGCCTCGGCGTGCCCGTCGTCGAGGAGTTCGGATTCGGGCACTGCGAGGAGGCACTGACGATCCCGTTCGGGGTGGCCGCCGAACTCGACGCGGAGGCGGGCACCCTGACCCTCGACGAACCGGCGCTCCACTGACGAGAGAGCCGCCGGCCCGCGTCGTAGGGTGGTGGGATGCCGCACACCGCTTCCCGCCATCTCGCCGAAGGCCCCCGCGTGGGCATACGTCACTTCACCTACGAGGACGCCGCCGAGTTCACCGCCCGGGCCCGGGAGAGCAAGGAACTCCACCAGCCGTGGCTGTTCCCGCCGGACAGCGAGAGCGCGTATCTCGCGTATGCCGGCCGGCTGATCGAGGACCCGACCAAGGCGGGGTTCCTGGTCTGCGAGAAGGACGAGGAGCGGGGCGGCGGGGCCATCGCCGGGTTCATCAACATCAACAACATCGTCGAGGGCGGCTTCCGGTGCGGGGCCCTCGGCTACGGCGCCTTCGCGCACGCCGCCGGGCGCGGACTCATGCGCGAAGGGCTGAACCTCGTGGTCGACCACGCCTTCGGTCCGATGCGGCTGCACCGCCTGGAGATCAACGCGCAGCCCCTCAACACCGCCTCCCTGGCCCTCGCCCGCAGCTGCGGCTTCCGCCTTGAGGGATTCTCCCCGAAGATGATCCACATCGACGGGGAGTGGCGGGACCACGAGCGCTGGGCGATCACCGCCGAGATGCGGGCTTCCGGTTGATCTTCATGGTGTCGAGGTCGGTGACCGTCGACTTCAGGTCCCGGAAGCCGAAGCCGAGCTTGCGGAGTGCCGTCTCCGCGCGGTCCTCCGCGATCGCGCCCGCCATCTCGTCGCCGTCCGCCGCGTCCGACACCACCACGTACCGCATCGAGAAGTGCTTCAGCGGAGCCGGCTCGTACGACAGCGAGCCCTCCTCGGAGAACCGCATGCTCGCCGTGCCGTGGTCCGCCGCCTCGGCGAGCAGCCGGGCCCGGGCCTCGTCGGTGAGCCCCTCCCACGTGCCGCGGACGATCACCCGGTAGGTGTGCTGCTCACTCACTGTCGCTCCCTCGCGTATCTCCGTGGACGGCCGACTGTACGTCGGCGAGGATGATCCGCATGCGGAATATCGTCGTGCTGGACGCCCCCTCCAACCTCGGTCTGCGTCCGCCCGCCCCCGGTACCGTCCCCGGCTGCCACAAGCTGGCCGGGGCCCTGCGTGAGCAGCGGATCGTGCAGCGGTTGCACGCCCTGGAGGGCGGGGTGGTCGTACCGCCGCGCTACGACCGCGGGGACTGGCAGGAGGGCGACGGCGTCTTCAACGCCGCCGCCATCGCCTCGTACACCGTCAGGCTGGCCGACCGCATCGAACGCCATGTGCGCGCCGGGGACTTCCCCGTCGTCCTCGGCGGCGACTGCTCCATCCAGCTCGGCGCCTCGCTCGCCCTGCGCCGCATCGGGCGCTACGGACTGGCCGCGATCGACGCCTCGCCGGACTTCCGGCACCCCGGCAACTCCGACCGGATCGGCGCGGCGGGCGGCGAGGAGGTCGCGCTGGGCACCGGGCGGGGGCAGGAGGACCTGACGGACCTGGAGGGGCTGAAGCCCTACCTGCGCGACGAGGACGTGCGGTTCTTCGGGATCCGCGACGCGTTCGAGGAGGACCGGGCCGAGCTCGCCGCCCTAAAGATCCCCGTCGTGACCGTCGGCGACCTCCGGGAGTGGGGCGCGGACGCCCTTGCCCGGGCCACCGCCCAGGCCTTCGAGACCCCGGAGATCGACGGCTACTGGGTGCACCTGGACGCCGACTGTCTCGACCCGTCCGTCATGCCCGCCGTCGACAGCCCCGACCCGGACGGCCTCCTGCCCGCCGAACTCGTCGCGCTGCTCCGGCCGTTGCTCGCCTCCCCCTCCTGCGTCGGCCTCAACATCACCATCTACGACCCCGATCTCGACCCCGAGGGCACGGCGGGCGCGCTGCTCACCGACATCGTCGTGGACGCCTTCGCGCAATCCTGACCGGCAGCTCCCCTGGCCCGACACACCGCCGAGCGTTTCCCTGGTGATCGTGACGACGATCCGGCGAGACGTACTCACCCTGCCCGCCGTCGCCGACCAAGTTCCTAGGTGACGTTGCGGTCCACGTACTCGTAGACCACGCCGTCCGGGTGCATCGCGATCAGGTTGCGGCCCACCGGTGTCGGCACCGGGCCCGCGATGACCCGGGCGCCCAGTTCGCTGAGGAGCCGGTGG
Source organism: Streptomyces sp. NPDC005402 (assembly GCF_040606575.1). Taxonomy (NCBI): domain Bacteria; kingdom Bacillati; phylum Actinomycetota; class Actinomycetes; order Kitasatosporales; family Streptomycetaceae; genus Streptomyces; species Streptomyces sp. NPDC005402. The sequence goes on along the minus strand of NZ_JBEXFB010000016.1, from coordinate 78,173 downwards.
GCCTCGTCGACGTCCTTCACCGCGATGGTCGCCGCGACCTTGCGCAGCACCTCCAGCTCGGCCTCGGGGCCGCTCATCAGCAGGAAGCAGCCCACCGCGGCCACTTGGACGCCGCCGCGCTCGAAACGGAGAGCCGTGGCGCCCGCGAGCCGTTCGTAGAAGACGACCGCGGCCTCCAGGTCGTCGACACAGACACGCAGCGTGGTTCCCAGAATGTCCATGCGGACGAGCCTAATTGCGGCGGCCGGGCCGCGGAGATCGTTTCACGCGATCCTCCCGACCCTGCCGCCCGCACCGCACAGGTGGGCCTGGCGTTATGCGCACGCCCGTGCGGGTACCCGGCGGCCATGGAGCGCTTGGATCACCTGGAGCATCTGGACAGGCATCTGGTCGACGAGCTGGCGCAGGTGGCGCGCGAGACCGTACGGGACGAGCTGCGCGAGCAGACGCGCAAGCAGCGCCGTACGGCCATGCTGTACGGCGCGTCCGGCGCCGTCGCGCTGTACGCGGGAGCGGCCCTGGCCCTCGCCGTGGGCCTCGCCCTCGCCCTCGGGCTGCCCGACTGGGCCGCCGCGCTGATCACCGCCGCCATCCTGGCGGCCATCGCCTACGCCCTGCGCGGTGCGGCCAGGCCCTCCGCGTCCCGGCCGTCGGGCGCGCGGGAGGCGCAGGCGGCGGCCGGACAGGGCGGGGTCGCCGAGGCAGCGGCGCCGGTGGCCGCGCAGCCGAGCGGGCTCGGGACGCCGTATCCGCCCATGCCGCCGGTCGCCCCCGGAACACCGGGCACGCCGGAGTCCGGCGCGGCGCCGCGGCAGGACGACATCGACCCCGAGCAGCCGCACCACCGGGCGTGACGCGTGGTGCGCGACGGATGGAAGGACACGCGCGTGAAGCACGGCAAGGTCGTCGTGGTGACCGGGGCCAGCGGCGGCGTGGGACGGGCCACGGCCCGCGCCTTCGCCGAACGCGGCGCCCGGGTCGCCCTGCTGGCCCGGGGCCGGGAGGGCCTCGCGGCCGCCGCCGACGAGGTGCAGCGGGCAGGCGGTGAGGCGCTCGTCGTGAGCGTCGACATGTCCGACGCCAAGGCGGTCGACGACGCGGCCCAGCAGGTCGTCGACGCCTTCGGGCACATCGACGTCTGGGTCAACAACGCCTTCACCGGGGTCTTCGCACCGTTCACGGAGATCACCCCGGACGAGTTCCGGCGGGTGACCGAAGTGACGTACCTGGGCTATGTGTTCGGCAGCCGGGCCGCCCTCCACCACATGCTGCCGCGGGACCGCGGCACCATCGTGCAGGTGGGATCCGCGCTGGCCTACCGGGGCATTCCCCTGCAGTCCGCGTACTGCGGGGCCAAGCACGCCATCCAGGGCTTCAACGAGTCCCTGCGGTGCGAGCTGCTGCACTCGGGCACCGGCGTCCGTACGACGATGGTGCAGATGCCCGGTCTCAACACCCCGCAGTTCGACTGGGTGTTGAACCGGATGCCCGGGAAGGCCCGCCCGGTGGCCCCGGTGTACCAGCCGGAGGTCGCCGCGCGCGCGGTCGTCCACGCGGCCTCCCACGCGCGGCGGCGGGAGTACTGGGTCGGCGGGTCCACGGCGGCCACGCTCATCGCCAACGCCGTCGCACCCGGGGTGCTGGACCGTTACCTCGCCCGCACCAACTTCGAGGCACAGCAGGAAGAGGGGAAGCACGGCGGTCCCGGGAACCTGTGGGCTCCCATGGACGGGCCGCACGGGCGGGACTTCGGGGCGCACGGGCGGTTCGACGAGGAGGCCGTGTCCAGGAGTCCGCAGGACTGGCTGTCCCGGAACCGGGGACGCATGCTCATGGCCGCCGCGGCCGGTGGGCTGGGCGCCGCGGTGACCGCGGGGCTGCGCCGCCGGGGCTGAGCAGCGGCGGGGCGGGGGAGGGAGCAGCGGGGCACCGGGGTTCAGGCCACCCGGTACTCCTCCACCTCCTCCGTCCGCAACGTCAGCCCGTGACCCACCCCCGCCACCGGGCGGACCGTGCCTCCCGTCGGATCCAGTGCCCCGTCGAAGAACATGTCCTCGATGCGGACATGGTCGTGGAACCACTCCATGTGACGGATGTTGGGGATCGCGGCGGCCGCCGCGGCATGCGCGTGCGGGGCGCAGTGGGTGGAGATCTCCAGGCCGTGGGACTGGGCCAGCGCCGCCGCGCGGAGGAACTCCGTGATGCCTCCGCAGCGGGTCGCGTCCACCTGGAGGCAGTCCACGGCGCCGGCCGCGATCATGCGGGCGAAGTACGGGAGGTCGTAGCCGTACTCACCGGCCGTGACGTCACAGACGAGCGCGTCGCGGACCAGGCGCAGGCCCGTCAGGTCGTCCGAGGACACCGGTTCCTCGAACCAGCCGACGCCCTGCTCGACCAGGGCGCTGCCCACCCGGATCGCCTGCTTGCGGGTGTACGCGCCGTTCGCGTCGACGTACAACTCGGCGTCGGGGCCGATGACTTCACGGGCAGTGCGGACCCGGGACAGGTCGCGGGGGACCGCCCGCCCCCAGCTCTCGCCGATCTTCACCTTGACGCGGGGGATGCCCTGACCGTGCACCCAGCCGTTGAGCTGCGCGGCCAGATGCGTGTCGTGGTACGTCGTGAAGCCGCCGCTGCCGTAGACGGGAACGCGTTCGTGGGCGACGCCGAGCAGGCGCGCCAACGGGAGTTCCAGGATGCGGGCCTTGAGGTCCCACAGGGCGATGTCGAGCGCCGAGATCGCGCACGCCGCGATGCCCGGACGGCCCGCGTTGCGGACCGAACGGCACATCGCGTCGTGCAGCGCCGGGATGTCCAGCGGGCTGCGGCCCTCCACCAGCGGTCCGAACTGCTCGGTGAGGACGTCACCGATCGCGGCCGGGCCGTAGGTCCAGCCCGTGCCGGTCTCCTCGCCGGTCGTCACCTCGGCGATCACCATGGTCGTGGTGTCCCAGGCGAGCGTGCCGTCGGCCTCGGGAGCGTCGGTCGGCACCGTGTACACCGAGACGACCGGGCGGTGGAGTCTCATCGCTCACCCCTGCTGGAGCTGGGGCAGCACCTTCGTACGGTAGAAGTCGAAGAAGCCGCGCTGGTCGGGGCCGATCTGGTTGACGTAGACCCGGTCGAAGCCCGCGTCGGCGAACGCGCTCAGCGCGGAGACGTGCTCTTCGACGTCGTCCCCGCACACCGCCTTCTCGCGCACCATCTCCTCGGTGACCAGCGGCTCCAGCTGTTCGAAGTGGCGCGGCGAGGGCAGGATCTGGGCCATCTCGCCGGGCAGGAACTGGTTGAACCACAGCTTGCGGACCGTACGGACGCACTCGTCGCGGTCGAGGCCGTAGCAGACCTTCGTCCCGCCGATGACCGGCTTGCCGGCGCCGCCGCCCTTGCGGAACTGCTCCACCATCGACTCGTCGGGCATCATCGTGATGAAGCCGTCGCCGACCCGGGACGCGAGCGCCGTGGCCGCCGGGCCGAAGCCGGAGATGTCGATGGGGACGGGCTCGTCGGGGACCGTGTAGAGGCGGGCGTTCTCGACCGTGTAGTGCGTGCCGTGGTGGTTGACCTCCTCGCCCGTGAAGAGGCGGCGCATCACCTGGATCGACTCCTCCAGCATCTCCAGGCGGATGTGCGCGGGCGGCCAGACATGGCCGAGGACGTGCTCGTTGAGGGCCTCGCCGGAGCCGACGCCGAGGCGGAAACGGCCGTTCGTCATCACGGCCGAGGTCGCCGCGGCCTGCGCCACCACCGCCGGGTGGATCCGCACGGTCGGGCAGGTCACGGCCGTCTCGATCGGCAGGGACACCGCCTCCGACAGTGCGCCGATCACCGACCACACGAAGGGGCTCTGGCCCTGCGCGTCGTTCCACGGGTGGTAGTGATCGGAGATCCACAGCGAGCTGAAGCCCGCCTGCTCGGCCATGCGCGCCTGTTCGACGAGGTCGGCGGGACCGAACTCCTCGCACGACAGGAAATAGCCGTATTCGGGCATGGGGGGTACCTCCGGCGGTTCCGTGATGAGAGGGGCCTTGCCCGAGTACCCGGCGGCCCGTACGGAAACCGGCGTTTGGGCGCCCTGGCCAGGGGGACGCGGAAGGCTCCCGAGGTACGCGACAGCCCCGGAGGCGAACCGTGAGTCGACCCCGCATCGTGATCGTCGGTGCCGGCTTCGCCGGGTACCGGACGGCCAAGGAACTGTCCCGAAAAGCCCGCGGCAAGGCCGACATCACCCTGCTCAACCCGACCGACTACTTCCTGTACCTGCCCCTGCTGCCCCAGGTCGCCGCCGGGATCCTGGAACCCCGACGGGTGACCGTCTCCCTGTCCGACACCCTGCCCGAGGTGCGGCTGGTGCTCGGCGAGGCCGACGGCATCGACCTGGACGGACGCACCGTCCACTACACCGACCCCGAAGGCACCGGCGGCACAATCGGCTACGACCGGCTGGTACTGGCCGCCGGAAGCGTCAACAAACTGCTGCCCATCCCCGGCGTCGCCGAGCACGCGCACGGCTTCCGGGGCCTGCCCGAGGCGCTGTACCTGCGGGACCACGTGACCCGGCAGGTGGAGCTCGCCGCGGCCGCCGACGATCCCGCGACCTGCGCCGCCCGGTGCACCTTCGTCGTGGTCGGCGCGGGCTACACGGGCACCGAGGTCGCCGCGCACGGGCAGCTGTTCACCGACGCGCAGGTGCGCAAGCACCCGCTGCGCAAGGGGATGCGGCCGCGCTGGCTCCTCCTCGACGTCGCGGAGCGGGTCCTGCCCGAGCTCGACCCGCATCTGTCCCGCACCGCCGACCGCACGCTCCGGGAACGGGGCGTGGAGGTGCGGATGGGCACCTCCGTGAAGGAGGCCACCCGGGACGGAGTGCTGCTGACCGACGGCGAGTTCGTCGAGACGCGGTCACTGGTGTGGTGCGTGGGCGTACGGCCCGATCCGCTCGCCGAATCGCTCGGACTGCCCATGGAGCGGGGCCGGCTGCTCGTCGACCCGAACCTGCAAGTACCGGGACGGCCCGAGGTGTTCGCGTGCGGTGACGCGGCAGCGGTGCCCGATCTGGAGAACCCCGGGCAGTACACGCCGATGACGGCGCAGCACGCCTGGCGGCAGGGCCGTACGGCGGCCCTCAACGTCGCCGCCTCGCTGGGAGCCGGTGTGCGCCGCCCCTACGAACACCGGGACCTGGGGTTCGTCGTGGACCTCGGCGGAGCGAAGGCCGCGGCCAACCCGTTGGGCGTCCCGCTGTCCGGCCTCGCGGCCGGTGCCGTCACCCGCGGCTACCACCTCGCGGCGATGCCGGGCAACCGCGTCCGGGTCGCCGCCGACTGGCTGCTGGACGCCGTACTCCCGCGCCAGGCCGTCCAGTTGGGCCTCGTACGGTCCTGGTCGGTACCCCTGGACACGGCTTCACCGGAACTGGCGCGGTTCCCCGGGCGGCCCCAGGCCCGCCAGGACGCCGACGCGCGCTCAGGGCCCGGGGCGGCGACTGAGGAGGACACCGGGCCGGGGCGGGGGGCGAGCGGGCGTGGGGAACGGGACGACTCGCCTGAACCGGGCGAGCCGGCCGCCGTGGCGAGTGCGGGTGAGGCGGTGATCGCCGAGGCGAAGGCGCGCGAGGCGGCCTCGCCCGGGCAGGACTCGCCTGCGCCGGAGTCGTCCGAGTTCCAGACGCCGGAGCAGAGGAGGCAACCCCCTTCCGAGCCCGTCAGGAACCGACCCGGCGGTGAACCCGCCAGGAACCAACCGGGCGGTGAGCCGGGACGAACCCCCGGCCCCGTCAAGCGCACCGACGCGGACCCAGGAGAAGGAGACTCATGAACACCGGTGAACTCGTCGAACTCGCCCAGCAGTTGCGTGTGGACAGTGTGCGCGCCTCGGCCGCCGCGGGCTCCGGGCACCCGACCTCCTCGATGTCCGCCGCTGACCTGATGGCCGTACTCCTCGCGAACCACTTCCGCTACGACGTCGACCGCCCCGCGCACCCCGGCAACGACCGCTTCGTGCTGTCCAAGGGCCACGCCTCGCCGCTGCTGTACTCCGCGTACAAGGCGGCCGGTGTCGTGGACGACGAGGAGCTGCTGACCTTCCGCAAGCTCGGCAGCCGTCTCGAAGGACACCCGACGCCGCGCAAGCTGCCCTGGGTCGAGACGGCGACCGGATCGCTGGGCCAGGGGCTGCCCGTGGGCGTCGGCATCGCGCTGTCCGGGAAGCGGCTGGAGCGCATCGGCTACCGCGTGTGGGTGCTGTGCGGCGACAGCGAGCTCGCCGAGGGCTCGATCTGGGAGGCCGCCGAGCACGCGGGCCACGAGCACCTCGACAACCTCACCGCGATCGTGGACGTCAACCGGCTCGGCCAGCGCGGCCCCACCCGGCACGGCCACGACCTCGACGCCTACGCCCGCCGCTTCCAGGCCTTCGGCTGGCACACCGTCGAGGTCGACGGGCACGACGTGGACGCCATCGACCGCGCGTACGGCGAGGCCGAGTCCACCAAGGGCCAGCCCACCGCGATCCTCGCCCGCACCCTCAAGGGCAAGGGCGTCGCCGACATCGAGGACCGCGAGGGACTGCACGGCAAGCCGCTCAAGAACGCCGACGACGCCATCGAGGAGCTCGGCGGCGTACGCGACCTCCGGGTCCAGGTGCAGGAGCCGCCGGCCGCCCGCATCCTGCACGCCGTCCGTGCCGGGCACCTCGAACTGCCCCGCTGGGACACCGGTGCGGAAGTGGCCACCCGCGACGCTTACGGGCAGGCCCTCGCCGCCCTCGGCAGCGGACGCGCTGACGTCGTCGCCCTGGACGGAGAGGTCGGCGACTCGACCCGTACCGAGTTCTTCGCCAAGGAACACGCCGACCGCTACTTCGAGTGCTACATCGCCGAGCAGCAGATGGTCGCGGCCGCCGTGGGACTCGCCGCGCGCGGCTGGGTGCCGTACGCCGGAACCTTCGCGGCCTTCCTCACCCGTGCCCACGACTTCGTGCGGATGGCCTCCATCAGCGGGGCCGGCCTCAACCTCGTCGGCTCGCACGCGGGCGTCGCCATCGGGCAGGACGGGCCCAGCCAGATGGGCCTGGAGGACCTGGCGATGATGCGGGCGATCCACGGCTCGACCGTGCTGTACCCGTGCGACGCCAACCAGACCGCCCGCCTGGTCGCCGAGATGGCCGGCCTGGAGGGCATCCGCTATCTGCGCACGGGCCGCGGCGAGAGCCCGGTGATCTACGGCCCCGACGAGGAGTTCCCGATCGGCGGCAGCAAGCTGCTGCGCTTCTCCCAGAGCGACCGGATGACGATCGTCGCCGCGGGTGTCACCGTGCACGAGGCGCTCAAGGCCGCCGAAGCGCTGGACCGGGAGGGCATCCGGGTCAGGGTCCTCGACCTGTACTCGGTCAAGCCCGTCGACCGGGACACCCTGCGCCAGGCCGCCGAGGACACCGGCTGCCTGCTGACCGTGGAGGACCACCGTGAGGAGGGCGGGCTCGGCGACGCCGTCCTCGACGCCTTCACCGACGGCCGGCCCGTACCGCGCCTGGTGCGCCTCGCCGTCCGTACGATGCCGGGCTCGGCCTCGCCCGAGGAGTCGCTGCACGCCGCGGGCATCGACGCCGAGTCGATCGCGGCCGCCGGACGGCTGCTGGTGGAGCAGGCGATCGTGCCGTGACCGGGGACGACGTACGGACCGTACGCGCGGGCAAGCGCACCGTAGAGGTGCACCGGCCGGACAAGGTGCTCTTCCCCGGCGGCGACGGCGCCAAGGAGTACACCAAGGGCGATCTCGTCGACTACTACCGGTCCGTCGCGCCCTTCATGCTGCCGCACCTGAGGGGCCGTCCCCTGATGCTGGAACGGCATCCGGACGGTGTCACCGGCCCCCGGTTCATGCAGAAGAACACCCCGGACTCCTACCCGGAGTGGATCAGCCGGGTCGAGGTGCCGAAGGAGGGCGGCACCGTCCGCCACACCGTCTGTGACGACACCGCCACCCTCCTGTACCTCGCCGACCAGGCCTCGATCACCGTGCACCGCTGGCTGTCCCGGGCCGGGAGCGTCGAGCGGCCCGACCGGATGGTCTTCGACCTCGACCCGGCAGGTGACGACGAGTTCGCGGCGGTGCACGAGGCGGCCTGGCTGCTCGGGGAACTGCTCGACGAGCTGAAACTGCCCTCGGCGCTGATGACCACCGGCTCACGCGGGCTGCATGTGATCGTGCCCCTCAACGGCCGACACGACTTCGACGAGGTCCGCCAGTTCGCCAGGGACGTCGCCGACACCCTGGTCGCCGGCCACCCCGACCGGCTCACCACCGCGGCCCGCAAGAAGGACCGCGGCGACCGCCTCTACCTCGACGTACAGCGCAACGGCTACGCGCAGACCGCCGTCGCCCCCTTCACCGTACGTGCGAAACCCGGGGCTCCCGTGGCCACCCCGATGGCCTGGACCCAGCTCGACGATCCGGGCCTGGACGCCCGCCGCTGGACCATCGCCGACGCGGTCGAACAGGCCCGCACCAATCCCTGGGCCGGGGTCATGGCCAAGGGGCGCGCCCTCGGTCCCGCCCGGCGCAGGTTGAACGCCTTGATGCCCTCTTGAAGGTTTGGCGAAGGAACGAGCGGCCACCCGAGGTGAGAGGTGCCATGTCGAACACAAATAACTCATCCGAATCACCGAATTCACGGAACTCCCGCAAAGGGACAGAAGAGGACACGGAAGAGAACGTGGCGGAGAACCGGCGGCCGAAGCCCATGGAGGTGCTGCGCAACGCGCGCACCCAGCTTGCCGAGCTGACCGGCATGGACGCCGAGAACGTGTCGTCCTTCGAACAGACGGAGGACGGCTGGTCGCTCGAGATCGAGGTCCTCGAGCTGTCCCGCGTGCCCGACACGATGAGCCTGATGGCGAGCTACCAGGTCGAACTCGACCCGGAAGGCCAGCTCACCGGCTATCGGCGCGTTCGCCGTTACGAACGCGGGCGCTCGGACGCACAAAGGCAGGGCGGCCGGTAGACCGTCCCGCCGCACAGACATTCGTTCCCCAGCACACAGAGAAGGAGGCGCGGTCGACATGACCGTTGTCCCGGCACAACAGGGCGGTGGCGGAGGCGGCTCCAGCGGCCTCTACGACGTTCTGGAACTGGTCCTCGACAGGGGTCTCGTCATCGACGCGTTCGTACGGGTCTCCCTGGTCGGCATCGAAATCCTGAAGATCGACGTACGGGTCGTGGTGGCCAGCGTCGATACGTATCTGCGCTTCGCCGAAGCGTGCAACCGGCTGGACCTGGAGGCCGGCCCGCGCAAGAACCCCGGCCTGCCCGATCTGGTCGGCGAGATGACCGAGTCCGGTGCCCGCGGCAAGTCCAAGGGCGCGTTGTCCGGCGCCGCGGAGACCATCTCCGACGCCTTCAAGCAGGCGCGTGAGGGCGACGGACAGAGCGAGTCCCGGCCGCGTGCCCGCAAGTCCACGGCATCGCGCAGGAAGGAGGAACAGGAGTGAGCACGTACGTGTACGGCATCACCGCCGCCTCCCACCCCACGCTGCCCGAGGAGCTGGTAGGTGTCGGCGAGCCCCCCATGCCGGTGCGGGTGCTGACGGAGGGCGACCTGGCGGCCATCGTCAGTGACGCCCCCGAAGGGCTGCGGCCCAAGCGCCGTGACCTCCTCGCCCACCAGAACGTGCTGAGCGAGGCGGGCGCGGACGGCTGCATCCTGCCCATGCGGTTCGGCAGCGTGGCCCCCGACGACGGCACCGTCACCGGGGTGCTCGCGGAACGCTCCGACCACTACAAGGAGCGCCTGCAAACCCTCGACGGCAAGGTCGAGTACAACGTCAAGGCCACGCACGACGAAGAGGCCGTACTGCACCGGGTGATGTCCGACAACCCGGAGGTCCGCGCCATGACCGAGGCCAACCGGCAGGCGGGCGGCGGCAGTTACGACGACCGCCTCAGGCTCGGTGAGATGGTCGTGGCCGCGGTCAAGGCCCGCGAGGCCGAGGACGCCGGCGAGGTGCAGCGCGCCCTGGAACCGGTCGCCGACGCGATCAGCGTGGGCCCGGAGTCCTCGGGCTGGCTGGCCAACGTGTCCTTCCTCGTGGAGCGCGACTCGGCAGCGTCCTTCCTGGAGGCGGTGGACGAGCTCCGCAGGGCCCATCCGCACCTCGACCTGCGGGTCAACGGCCCGCTGCCGCCGTACAGCTTCGTCGACCCGGGCCCGGCCGAACCCGCGGGCACCACGGTCGGCATCGATCACGCGGAGGAGTGAGGCGGTCGTGGGTCTCATCGGAGAGGTGCTGCTGCTGCCGTTCGCCCCGGTGCGCGGCAGCGGTTGGGTGATCAGACAGGTGCTGCACGAAGCCGAGCGCCTCTACTACGACCCGGCGACGGTCCGGGCCGAACTCGCCCGGCTCGAGGAGCGGCTCGAGGCGGGCGAGATCGATGAGGAGGAATTCGACCGACAGGAGGACGAGCTCCTCGAACGACTGGAGATCGGCCTGCGCGGCGGCGCGGGGACTGGCGACGGGACGACACGATGAACCGAACAGGACTGGGCCTCGCCGTAGGGGCCGGATATCTCCTAGGACGTACGAAGAAGCTGAAAATGGCGTTCGCCGTCGGCACGCTCGTGGCCGGCAAGCGGATGCACCTCAGCCCGAAGGCGCTGGCCGACCTGGTCTCCCAGCAACTGCTGAAGAACCCGCAGTTCAAGGAGATAGGCGACACGCTCCGCGAGGACCTGCGAGGCGTCGGCAAGGCGGCCTCCGGTGCCATGGTGGAGCGGCAGATCGACGCGATCGCCGACCGGCTGCACGGCCGTACCGCCCAGGTCCGCGACCAGCTCTCGGGCGTGGCCCCGGAGGTGCCGGGGCTCTCCGACGACGAGGACGACGAGCCCGAAGGGGACGAGGAGTCCGAGGAAGAGGGGACTGGGACCCCGGAGGCCGAGGCCGACGAGGAGCCCTCGGACGAGGACGAGGAAGAGGACGCCGAGGCTTCGGACGAGGAAGAGGGCGACGACGCCGAGGCCTCGGAAGAGGACGACGAGGACGAGGACGAGCAGGACGAGGCTCCGGCCGCGGCGAAGAAGACCGCGAAGAAGGCCCCGGCCAAGAAGACGGCCGCGAAGAAGGAGCCGGGCCGGAAACCGCCCGCCAAGAAGGCGGCGCAGAGCCAGGGCCGCACGGCCGGCAAGAAGACCGCGGCCAAGAAGACCACGGCGAGGAAGACGGCCGCCAAGAAGGCGACCGCGGCCAGGGGCGCCGGCCGGAGCACCCGCGCCCGGCAGCCGAAGGGAGGCGGTGAGTGATGACCGAGACGCTCGGATCCGCCACCGACAAGGCGAAGAAGAACCCGCTCACCGACGTGGCCCACAGCGAGGCCGCCGACCGGCTCAAGGAGGAGCTGCAGGAGTACGTCTCCGCACAGGCCCAGCGCATGCTGGTCGGCGTCGGCCGCAAGCTGGGCGAGACCACCGGCAAGCTGAACGACATCGCCGAGGGCAACAGCCCGGGCTTCGCCAAGCTCGCCCTCGACGGCGGCAAGAAGCTCGCCGAGGGCAAGGGGCCGCTGCGCAGTGCGCTGGAGCTCGGAGCGGGCAAGGCCAAGGACAGCGTGGTCGGCGCCTTCAAGAACCTCGGCGGCGGCAAGGGCAAGAAGAAGGGCGGCGTAGGCCAGAAGCCCACGGTGATCATCGAGTTCATCGATGTCGGAGTGGATCTGCGCACGGCCTACGACCAGTGGACGCAGTACCAGGACTTCTCCACCTTCGCGAAGGGCGTCAAGAGCGCGAACCGCGCCGACGACACCCACAGCGACTGGCAGGCGAAGATCTTCTGGTCCAACCGCGGCTGGAAGGCGACCACCACAGAACAGGTCCCGGACGAACGGATCCAGTGGACGTCGGAGGGCGCCAAGGGCACGACCAAGGGCGTCGTCTCCTTCCACAAGCTCGCCGACAAGCTCACCCGTGTCCTGCTGGTGATCGAGTACTACCCCCAGGGCCTGTTCGAGAAGACCGGCAACATCTGGCGCGCCCAGGGCCGCCGGGCCCGGCTGGACCTCAAGCACTTCGCCCGCTTCATCACGCTCAAGGGCGAGGCGGAGGACGGCTGGCGCGGCGAGATCCAGGACGGCGAGGTCGTCAAGAGCCACGAGGACGCGGTGGCGGAGGAGGAAGAGGCCGAGGGGTCCGAGGACAACGAGGACGCCGAGGACGCCGAGGAAGAGGACGAGCAGGACGGTCCGTACGCCGAGGACGAGACCGAGGAGGAGCCCGAGGAAGAGGGCGAGCCCGAGGACGAGTACGAGGAGTACGACGAGGAGGAGCCCGAGGAGGAAGCCGAGGACGAGGCTTCCGAGGACGAGGCACCCGCGGACGAGGAAGACGAGCCTGAGGAAGAGGAAGAGGAATACGAGCCCGCCGAGGGCGGGAGCCGACGATGAGCATGCCCAGCCGGCTTCCGGATCCCTACGGTCAGGGGAGCGGAGCCAACCTGGCCGACATCCTGGAGCGTGTGCTGGACAAAGGCATCGTCATCGCGGGAGACATCCGCATCAATCTTCTCGACATCGAGCTGCTCACCATCAAACTGCGGCTCATCGTCGCCTCGGTCGACAAGGCCAAGGAGATGGGGATCGACTGGTGGGAGGACGACCCGGCGTTGTCCTCCCGCGCCCGCCGTGACGAACTCGCCCGGGAGAACAACGAGTTGCGTGAGCGGCTCGCGCGGCTGGAGGAGCTGGAGCCCAGCCGCCGTGCCGAGGAGGAGAGTTCATGACCGGACTGCGGTACGTGTACGCCGTCTGCCGCCCCTTCGGCACCCCGTTGCAGGCCCAACTGGCCGGGGTGGCCGGTGACCCGCCCAGACTGCTGCACCACCACGGTCTGGTGGCCGTCGTCAGCCATGTGCCGGAGCGGGACTTCGCCGAAGAGCCGCTCCGCAGGCATCTGGAGGACCTGGAGTGGCTGACCGGGACGGTGCGCGCGCACCAGAGTGTCATCGACGCGCTCACCGTGGTCACCACCCCGCTGCCGCTGCGGCTCGGCACCGTCTTCCGGGACGACAGCGGGGTCCGGGTGATGATCGAGGAACGCGAGGAAGGCTTCCGACGCACCCTCGACCGGCTTCAGGACCGGGTGGAGTGGGGCGTCAAGGTGTACGCCGAGACCGCGGCCCCGGCCCCCGCGGAGCCCGCCGAGGCGCCGGAGAAGCCGGTCTCGGGCCGGGACTATCTGCGGCAGCGGCGCCAGCGGGTACGTTCCCGCGAGGAGATGTGGCAGCAGGCGGAGGCCTTCGCGACCCGGCTGCACGAAACGCTTTCCGGATACGCCGAGGACGCGCGGCTGCACGCCCCGCAGAACCCCACGCTTTCCGGCGCCTCCGGGCAGAACATTCTGAATGCCGCCTATCTGGTGCCGCGCGGTGATTCCGAGGAATTCGTGGAAATGGTGGACCGCACCAAGGATGACGTCCCGGGAATGCGAGTGGAACTCACAGGGCCCTGGGCGGCCTATTCCTTCGCGGGGGAGGAACAACAGCCGTGACCGTCATCGAACGCCGCGAGGTGGCCCTCGTCGACCTGCTCGACCGGCTGCTGGCCGGCGGGGTCGTCATCACGGGGGACATCACCCTGCGCATCGCGGACGTCGACCTCGTCCGCATCGACCTGAACGCGCTGATCAGCTCGGTCAACGCGCAAGTTCCCTCACCTTTCGAGGAGTTGCTGTGACGGCCCGACGCAAACGGCTGGACCTGGAGCCCGACACGGTCGAGCGCGACCTGGTCAAGCTCGTCCTGACCGTCGTGGAGCTGCTGCGGCAGCTCATGGAGCGCCAGGCGCTGCGCCGGTTCGACGAGGGTGACCTGAACGAGGAGCAGGAGGAGCGGATCGGGCTCACCCTCATGCTCCTCGACGACCGCATGACCGAACTGCGCGAGCGGTACGGACTGCGGCCCGAGGACCTGAACCTGGACCTCGGGCCGCTCGGACCGCTGCTTCCCCGGGAGTGACGTCCCCCCGGGGCGACGTCAGAGGAACTCACCACCTGTACCAACGACCCCTGCTTCCGCCCGCTGTCGTTCCGCGCACCAGGAACCCCAGGAGCCATAGCACCAGCACGGCCAGTGCGATCCACCAGAGAATCTTCACCGCGAATCCGGCGCCGAACAGAATCAACACCAGAAGCAGTACCAGCAGAAGGGCAACCATGATCTGAACCTCCTGCTGTTCGAGTGTCCCGAAAATGAAGATTCAGGCGCCTTTTCGGCACAGAATTTCTCCGTGCAGCACACAGAACCACCCGTCGTCCTGTCTGCCCCACTCCCGCCAGGCTTCTGAGACGTCCCGCAGCCCCTCCACGGTGGAGTGGCCGCCCTCGGTGGCCCGCTCCGCGTACGCCGAGGCCAGCGTGCGGTCCGCCCACAGCCCGCTCCACCACTCCCGCTCCTCGGCGGTGGAATAGGTCCAGGTGCCGGAGGTCGCGGTGATGTCCGTCAGGCCCGCCCGCAGCGCCCAGGACTTCAGCCGCCGGCCGGCGTCCGGCTCACCGCCGTTGGCCCGGGCCACCCGGCGGTACAGGTCCAGCCAGTCGTCCAGCCCGGCGGACGCCGGGTACCAGGTCATGGCCGCGTAGTCCGAGTCGCGCACCGCGATGAAGCCGCCCGGTCTGGTGACCCGCCTCATCTCGCGCAGTGCCTGCACCGGGTCTCCGACGTGCTGGAGCACCTGGTGGGCGTGGACCACGCAGAAGGTGTCGTCCGGGAAGTCGAGCGCGTGCACGTCGGCGACCGCGAAGTCGACGTTGGTCAGGCCGCGTGCGGCGGCCGTGGCGCGGGCCTGGTCCAGGATGCCGGGCGCGTGGTCGACGCCGGTGACCTGGCCGTCCGGGACCAGGGCCGCGAGGTCGGCGGTGATGGTGCCCGGCCCGCAGCCGATGTCCAGGATTTTCATGTGGGGCTTCAGTGAACCGAGCAGGTACGCCGCCGAGTTGGCGGCGGTGCGCCAGGTGTGCGAGCGCAGCACGGACTCGTGGTGGCCGTGCGTGTAGACGGCGGTCTCCTGCGGCTTCTCCCGCGGTGTCCCCTGCGATGTCGACATGACTGGGCTCCCCTTTTCGACACGTCCCTCGGTACGCAGAACCGTACGCCCGCATGTCGCATGGTGAGACCCCCGTATTGCCATGTGGACTGACGGGTGATCAGTAATGGACCTGCGGGCCGTACCCATGGTTTGTCGCGCAGGTCCCCGCGCCGCAGGGGGCGATATGCGTTTGCCCAGGTCCTGCTCTCCCGTCGACAATGCGCCCCATGGGACATCTGGAAGCCGCACATCTCGAGTACTACCTCCCCGACGGGAGGGCGCTGCTCGGCGATGTGTCGTTCCGGGTGGGGGAAGGGGCCGTCGTGGCCCTGGTCGGGCCCAACGGGGCCGGGAAGACGACCCTGCTGCGGCTGATCTCCGGTGAGCTGAAACCGCACGGCGGGACGGTCACGGTGAGTGGCGGCCTGGGCGTGATGCGCCAGTTCGTGGGGTCCGTACGGGACGAGACGACCGTACGGGATCTGCTCGTGTCGGTCGCGCCGCCCCGGATCCGGGAGGCGGCGGAGGCCGTCGACAAGGCCGAGCACCTGATCATGACCGTCGACAACGAGGCCGCCCAGCTGAAGTACGCGCAGGCCCTGTCCGACTGGGCCGAGGTGCGCGGGTACGAGTCCGAGACGCTCTGGGACATGTGCACCATGGCCGCGCTCGGGGTGCCGTACGACAAGGCGCAGTTCCGGCAGGTGCGGACCCTGTCCGGCGGCGAGCAGAAGCGGCTCGTGCTGGAGGCGCTGCTGCGCGGCACGGACGAGGTGCTGCTGCTCGACGAGCCGGACAACTACCTCGACGTGCCCGGCAAGCGCTGGCTGGAGGAGCGGCTGAAGGAGACCCGCAAGACGGTTCTCTTCGTCTCCCACGACCGGGAACTGCTCTCGCGGGCCGCCGAGAGGATCGTCTCCGTGGAACCCTCGCCCGCCGGAGCGGACGCCTGGGTGCACGGCGGCGGTTTCGCCACCTACCACGAGGCGCGGCGCGAACGCTTCGCGCGTTTCGAGGAGTTGCGCCGACGCTGGGACGAGAAGCACGCGCAGCTCAAGAAGCTGGTGCTGAACCTCCGGCAGGCGGCCAGCATCAGCCATGAGCTGGCGTCCCGCTACCAGGCCGCCCAGACCCGCCTGCGCAAGTTCGAGGAGGCCGGGCCGCCGCCCGAGCCGCCGCGCGAGCAGGACATCACCATGCGGCTCAAGGGCGGCCGCACCGGCGTAAGGGCCGTCACCTGCACGCAACTCGAGCTGACCGGCCTGATGAAGCCCTTCGACCTGGAGGTCTTCTACGGCGAACGCGTCGCCGTCCTCGGCTCCAACGGCTCCGGCAAGTCCCACTTCCTGCGGCTGCTCGCGGGGGACGCCACCGTGGCGCACACGGGGCAGTGGAAGCTCGGGGCGCGGGTCGTGCCCGGCCACTTCGCGCAGACGCACGCCCACCCCGAACTCTTCGGCCGCACCCTTCTCGACATCCTCTGGAAGGAGCACGCCCAGGACCGGGGCGCCGCGATGTCCCGGCTGCGCCGCTACGAACTGACCGGTCCGGCCGAGCAGGGCTTCGACCGGCTCTCCGGCGGCCAGCAGGCCCGCTTCCAGATCCTCCTGCTGGAGCTCCAGGGCGTCACCGCGCTGCTTCTGGACGAGCCCACGGACAACCTCGACCTGGAGAGCGCGGAGGCCCTCCAGGAGGGGCTGGAGGCCTTCGACGGCACGGTCCTCGCGGTCACCCACGACCGCTGGTTCGCGCGGTCCTTCGACCGGTTCCTGGTCTTCGGCTCGGACGGGCGGGTGCGCGAGACGCCGGAGCCGGTGTGGGACGAACGACGCGTGGAACGGGCCCGGTGACCGCCGGTCACCGGGCCCGTCCGAAGCCTCTCAGGCCCAGCGCAGCAGGGCGCCCAGGCCGCCCACCGGGGCCTCCTCGGCCGCCGCTGTCACCGAGAGCGCCGGAGCGCCGGTCGCCACCACCGACCTGATCAGCGCGTCGTCCGCCCGGACCGACCAGGAGTTCTGTTCACCGAGGATCTTCAGATCCGTGCGGCGGACCGCCAGCTGGTCCGGGTCCTCGCCGACCCACACGACGCGGTGCGCGTCCGGCCCGTCCGGGCGGATCAGAAGTTCGTCGATACGGTGCTCGCGCGCGGCCTCGACCAGCGCGGGAACGCCTTCCACGGCCCCCGGACGGCCGTCGTCGCCCGGCGCGCGGGCCGCGAGGAACCGTTCCAGCTCCTGCTCCGCGCGTTGGCGTACGTGCTCGCCGCGGGCCCGCTCCACGTCCTCGTCGAGCAGCCGGCTCCCGGCGCCGTGCTCGGCCTCCACGACCCGCCCGTACAGCCGCTTGGGCAGCCGCTCGTGCACCGACCGCTTCTCCCGGTCGTCACCGACCAGGATCAGCAGGTCGGCGCCGGTCTCCTCCTGGCAGACGGCGAGCGCGTCGGCGATCTCCGCCGCGTTGTGCTCCCAGGTGTTCTCCACCCGCAGCTGGAAGTGCCGCTCCGACCAGTCCGCGCTGCTGGTCCGGTGGACGGGCCACTGCCTGCCGGTGACCGACCCGGCGCCCTTGCGGCCCAGCGCCCCGCGCAGCTCGAAGTCGGCGCCCTTGCGGTCGACGTACGCCACCACGCACACCGGGTCATCGCCGGCCAGCTCAAGGAGGGGCGCGGTGTGCGGCAGCGGGGCCCAGCGGACCAGACTGCCCTCGGGGGACCTGGTCAGTGCCGGGTCCAGGACGACCTCGCCGGCCCGTGCGAAGACGGCCCGGCCGTGCGGTTCGGACGATTGCCGCAGTTCCTCCAGCGCCTCCCGCACAGCCACACAGGTCTCCTCGTCGGCCCCCTGCGTGGACAGCTCGCGGGCGACCGCGACCGCCGCGAGATGCCGCTCGTGGGACGTGTCCTCCGTGGGGCGAGGGGCGTCGACGTACACGGAGGCCCAGGGGCCCGGATGTTCGTAGAGTGGATGCAGGAAAGCGAGATCCATGGTTCCCTCCCGGATGCCGCTCGGGGGCAGTGCGGTAATGCTTGCGGGGCGGGTACCCGAAGCACATGAACGAACACGACGAGCGGGACACCACCATGACCGGAGTCGACCCCAGCCAGTTGGACGACCACCAGCTCATGAAAGAGCTGGAGACGATCCATCGCACCCGGCACGAAACGCTGCTCCACGGCTCGAACGACGCCCTCAGTGCCCACAACGAGCGCATGGCCCGGCTCGAGGGCGAGTATCTGCGCCGCAACCCGCGCCGGACGGTGGCCGCGGGCCGCACACGTGAGGGCGCGCGTGACCGCAAGCCGGGGGAGTCGGCCACCCCGTCGCTGGACTGACCGGGGGGAACCCATGTACCGCAGCAGACGGTGACCTGCCGATCACACGATCAGCAGGCCACCGGTGACGTGCCCGGGGCCGCCTAAGCGGCTTCCTTCGCGAACACGTCTAGGAACGTCTCGCAGAACGCCTTGAGGTCGTCCGGCTTGCGGCTGGTGACCAGCTTGTTGTTCCCGTGGTCGCAGACCTTCACCTGCTCGTCCACCCAGGTGCCGCCCGCGTTGCGGATGTCCGTCTCAAGGCTCGGCCAGGAGGTGAGCACCCGGCCCCGCACCACGTCCGCCTCCACGAGCGTCCACGGCGCGTGGCAGATCGCGGCCACCGGGCGCCCCTGGGTGAAGAAGTCCCGTACGAACGCCACCGCCTTCTCGTCCATCCGCAGGAAGTCCGGGTTGGCCACTCCGCCGGGCAGCACCAGGGCGCCGAAGGAGTCCGCGGACGTCTCGCCCACGACCTCCTGCACGGGGAAGGTGTCCGCCTTGTCGAGATGGTTGAACGCCTGGATCTTGCCGGGCTCCGTCGAGACGAGCACGGGCTCGTGCCCCGCGTCCACCGCCGCCTGCCACGGATCGGTGAGCTCGATCTGCTCGACGCCCTCGGGCGCGGTCAGAAACGCGATGCGCATGATGATTCAACGTCCTTTCCTGGAAAACTTCCTGCCGGTGCGTCCCGGTGCCGGGGATCCCGGCTCATATCAGGTCGTGTCCGTCGCTCGCGGGCTCCACATCGGGTTCCGCGCGGCTGATGTCGGCGAGCGCCGACCCCGGATCCCGGGCCTCGGCTATGTCCCCGAGGCTCACCATGCCGACGGGCAGGCCGTCCTCGACGACCGGCAGCCGCCGTACGGCATGGGCCCGCATCAGCGCGACCGCCTGCGTCACCGGGTCGCCGGGGGCCACCGTCAGCGGATCCGGCGTGCACACCGACTGGGCGCTCACCGTCAGCGGATCGGCCCCGTCGGCGACGGCCCGGACCGTGATGTCCCGGTCGGTGAGCAGCCCCACCACGCGCTGACCGTCGGCCACGACGACATCGCCGATGTCCTGCGCGCGCATCAGCCGCGCCGCCTCGACCAGCGAGGCGTCCGGGCGGACGGCCACCACACCGGGCGTCATCACGTCCCGCACGAGGTCCGCCGTCACGGGGTGCCCTCCGTCCGGGTCAGCGCCCGCGCGAGCTCCTGGACGTTGGCGTAGGTGTCCTTGCGCGGCAGTCGCTCCACCGCCTCGGTGAGGGCGTCGGGGCCGTTCTTGCGGCGCAGCACCCGCACCAGCTCCACGGGAGTGGCGGGGAACGAGCTGCGGCCCAGGAGGCGGGCCAGCTCCAGTCGGACGGTCTCCAGCGACGCCCCGTCGCTGCCCGGCGTCACGGGTCCGCCCCAGACCTGCGGATCGTCGTCGGCGGTCGGCTCCGGGTCGTTCCACTCCTCGCTCCGGGTGGGATGCCCGGAGCGGAGCAGACCCTGGAGTTCGTGCTTCATCTCGTCGTCGCGGTGGCGGCTCAGCCGGTCGCTGCCTCGCTGCATTTCTCGCTCCAGATCTTCGGGTCCGCACCGCGTACCCGTGCGCCGGAGGCCGACACGGGGTTTGCCGGACCGAAGTCGGGAGACCCGGTCCGCACCCCCCGCGCACCTCCCTTGGGAAGGACATGGCGATGGTCGTCCTCGCCGCGCTCATACCGATCCTCATGCTCGGCGCGGTGCTCGCGCTCGGCCGGTACGAGGAACTGCTGCTCCCCGGGCCGAAGGGCGACCGGCACGAACCGGCCGCCCTCCCGGCGGCTACTTCTCCCGCCCCGGCAGGAACTCCTGCACCTTCGCCTTGAAACCCTGCTTCACCATGGACGCCGCGTCCGCGTCGCCCTTGAGGACGGACGCGGCCGTCGCCTCCATCTGCTCCCAGGTGGCGTGCGGCGGGATCGGCGGTACGGCGGGGTCGGTGAGGAACTCCAGGACCGCCGGCCCGTCCGCCTGAAGACCGGCCCGCCAGGCCGCCTCGACGTCCTCCGGCTTCTCCACCCGGATCCCGGTCAGACCGAGGGAGCGGGCGAACGCGGCGTACTGCACGTCCGGCAGCTGCTGCGAGGGCAGGAAGGACGGGGCGCCCTCCATGGCCCGCATCTCCCAGGTGACCTGGTTGAGGTCATGGTTGTTCCAGATGGCGACGATCAGCCGCGGATCTTCCCACAGGTCGCGGTACTTGGCCGCGGTGATCAGCTCGGCCATGCCGTTCATCTGCATCGCCCCGTCCCCGACCAGAGCGATCGCCGGCCGGTCCGGATGCGCGAACTTCGCACCGATGGCGTACGGCACCCCGGGGCCCATCGTCGCCAGCGTGCCGGACAGCGACGACCGCATACCGGGTCGCATGGTCAGGTGCCGGGCGTACCAGTTGGCGGTGGACCCGGAGTCCGAGGTGACGATCGCGTTGTCGGGCAGCAGCGGGTCGAGGGCGTGGGCCACGTATTCGGGGTTGATCGGGTCGGCGGACTGCTGCGCCCGCCGCTCCATCACCTCGCGCCAGCGCGTGACGTTGCCGCACACCGTGTCGTACCACTCGCGCCCGTCGCGCTCCACGTCCAGCATCGGGATCAGCCGCTGGAGCGTCGCCTTCGCGTCACCGACGAGGTTCACCTCGTACGGGTAGCGCATGCCGATCATGTGCGGGTCGATGTCGATCTGCACGCCCCGCGCCTTGCCGAACTCCGGCAGGAACTGCGTGTACGGGAACGACGAGCCGATGGTCAGCAGGGTGTCGCAGTCCCGCATGAGTTCGTACGACGGGCGGGTGCCCAGCAGGCCGATCGAGCCGGTGACGTACGGGAGTTCGTCGCTCAGCGCGTCCTTGCCGAGCAGTGCCTTGGCGACGCCCGCGCCGAGCAGTTCGGCGATCCGCTCCACCTCGGCCCGTGCCCCGGCCGCGCCCTGACCGATCAGGATCGCGGGCTTCGCACCGGAGTTGAGGATCTCCGCGGCCCGCTCCAGCGACTCCTGGGAGGGCACCGCCGTCCAGGCGCTGCGGTCCAGGCTGGAGGGCACCATCTTGAACTCGTGCGTGGGCGCCGAGTAGTCGAGCTCCTGGACGTCGCCCGGGATGATGATCGCCGTGGGGCAGCGGCGGGCGTACGCGGTGCGGATCGCCCGGTCCAGGACGTTCGGCAGCTGCTCGGGGACCGTCACCGTCTCCACGAACTCCGAGGCGACGTCCTTGAACAGGGTGTGCAGGTCCACCTCCTGCTGGTACGACCCGCCCATCGCGGTGCGGTGCGTCTGGCCGACGATCGCCAGCACCGGCACATGGTCCAGCTTGGCGTCGTACAGCCCGTTGAGCAGGTGGATCGCACCGGGCCCCGAGGTCGCCGCGCACACTCCGATACGGCCGCTGAACTTGGCGTAACCGACCGCCTCGAACGCGGACATCTCCTCGTGCCGCGACTGCACGAACCGTGGCTGGTTCTCGGCCCGTCCCCAGGCCGCCAGCAGGCCGTTGATGCCGTCGCCCGGATAGCCGAAGACATGGTCCACCCCCCAGTCGCGCAGCCTCTCGAGGATGTGATCGGACACCTTGGTGCTCATGGGCTGACCTCCCGGACATGGATGGACAGGCAGGCTTACGAGTCACCCTGCGGGGCGCCGGAAAACCTGCCCCGGTGTTTGGCCCGGAGGGCCGGGGGCAGGCGCACTCACAGTGCTTCGGACCGGAGGCACGTCCGTGGGAGCGGCGATCGGCCGCCACGGCCGCGCCTGCCCGCACGCGGACGCGCTCCCCACGCCGACCGTCCACCCCAGAGCACGATCTAGGGAGTTGCGACGCAGATGCCCACTCCAGTGAGCGCGAAGCACCACCCGCACGACGACGCACCCGACACGGCCGAAGCCTTCCGCAGGCTCGCCGAGCTGCCCCCGGGACCCGAGCGCGACAGCCTGCGCGGACAGGTCGTGGAGGCCTGGCTGCCCATGGCCGACCGCCTCGCCGGACGCTTCCGCAGCCGCGGCGAGAGCTTCGACGACCTGCGCCAGGTCGCCGCCCTCGGCCTGGTCAAGGCCGTCGACCGCTACGACCCCGCCCGCGGCAACGCCTTCGAGAGCTACGCCGTCCCCACCATCACCGGCGAGATCAAGCGGCACTTCCGCGACCACATGTGGACCCTGCACGTGCCCCGCCGGGTCCAGGACCTGCGCAACCGCGTCCGCTTCGCCTCCCAGGACCTCGCCCAGACCATCCCGGGACGCAGGCCCACCGTCGCCGAGATCGCCGAGCACGCGAACATGAGCGAGGACGACGTGCTGGTGGGCCTCGGGGCCCTGGAGAGCTTCACCGCCCTCTCCCTCGACGCCGAACTGCCCGGCAGTCAGGACGGCTACTCGCTCGCCGACGCCCTCGGCTCGGCCGATCCGGCACTGGACACGGTCGTCGACCGGGAGTCCGTCAAGCCCCGGCTGGCCGCCCTGCCCGAGCGGGAGCGCGCCATCCTCTACATGCGCTTCTTCGGCGACATGACCCAGAGCCGGATCGCCGAACAGCTGGGTATCTCCCAGATGCACGTGTCCCGGCTGATCAGCCGCTGCTGCGGACGGATGCGCGAGCAGATCATGCGCGACGCCGCCGGCTGACGGGAGCGCGCCGGCGGAACGACGCCTTCGGCGCCCGGCGTCACCCACTCGGCCCTCCCCGTCCCGCCAATGGCCTCCGGCCGCGCGCGGGACGGGGAGGGCCGGGCTGTGATGACCGTGGGTGCGACCGTCGTGCCCCCGGTCCAGTCGTCGTGACCCCGACGCCCGACGACGGGCCCCGCAGCCGTCGGCCGAAGGAGTCCACCCCATGCGCCGCACCGCCCGTCTCCGGGCCCTGTCCGTCGTCCTCCCCGCGCTCGGCATCACCCTGGGCGCCGCCGCGCCGAGCGCCTTCGCGGAACCGGCCGCGGAGGTCAGCCCCACCAGCGTCCAGCCGGGCGGCAGTGTCACCGTGTCCGTCTCCTGCGACCCCGCCACCGGGACGCCGCCCGCCACCGTCGACGCCACCTCGGAGGCCTTCGAGTCGCAGACCGTGCGGCTGCAACTGGTGCCCGGCAACGACGACAAGGTCTCCGGACCCGCCTACAGCGGCACCGTGCGCATCGCCGCCGACCAGGAACTCCAGGACGGTGCCGGAGGAGTCGGCCCGGACTCCGCGTGGACCGTCGACGGCACCTGCCCGACCGCTGACCGCGCACCGGGCAAGGCCTGGAGCGCCACCTTCACCGTCACCCGCGGCACCGCCACCGCCGACAGCAGCCACCGACCGTGCACCGAGCCGCACACCGAGCCATGGACCGAGCCGCGCACCGAGCCACGGACCGAGCCGGACACCGAACCGCGCACCCAGCCGCGCACCGAGCCGCGCACCGAGAGCTGCGCCCCCGCCGCCGTCCAGCGCCCCGTCCACGCCGGTCAGGGCGGCTCCTTCACCGACTCCGTGCCCGCCCTGGTCGCCGGCGGTGTGCTGATCGCGGGCGCCGCCGCGGGCGCCGTGTACCGACTGCGCCGCAAAGCTCCCGCGACGGACACCTGAGATCGAAACCTCAGGTCCGTGTGACAGGCGCAACCCGCGCCCCGCCCATGGACAGGCGGCACCGTGGGTACTCGGAGCGCGAGGAACGCAAGGAACGCGCCAGGCGCGAGGAGACGAGACGGCGGACCGGACGAGCCACCGGACAGCGCCTTACGGAGGTGACCATGCGGACCGACCCGGAGGGCCACGGCCCCGTCCGCTACGGCCCTCCGCCGCCCGACGACGGACTGCCCGTACTGCCCGAACTCACCGCCGTCCTCGCCGCCGCGGCCGCCCGCCCCCGCGCCGAACCGGTCGGCGGCGGCCACCCGCTCCTGGAGGCCGCCGGCGCTTACGCGGCCCGGCGCGGCCTGCCCGCCGAACCCGACCACGTGGCCGCCGCGCCCGGCGCCCCCGCCCTCCTGGTCGCCCTGACCGCCGCGCTCGGCGGCGACGTCCTGGTGCCCCGCCCCTGTGCCGCCTGGTGGGCGCCGTACGCACGCCTGTTGGGCCGACCCGTCTTCCACGTGGCGACGCCGGCCGAGTGCGGCGGAGTCCCCGACCCGTACGCCCTCCTGGAGACCGTGCGCCGGGTGCGCGCCGAGGGCGGTGACCCACGGCTGCTGGTGCTGTCCGTCGCCGACGACCCCACCGCCACCGTCGCCCCGCCCGAGCTGCTGCACGAGACCGTCGAGGCCGCCGCGGGGGAGGGCCTGCACCTGGTCAGCGACGAGACCTGGCGCGACACCGTGCACGCCCCGCACGAGACGGTCCTGCTCAGCCCCGCCGAGATGCTGCCCGACCGGGTCACCGTCGTCACCGACCTGGCCGGCAGCCTGCTCCCGGCCGGCTGGCCGGCCGCCTTCGCCCGCTTCCCGGCGAACGGCGGCGGCGACGGTCTGCGCGCCCGCGTGCTCGACGTCCTGACCGCCCTGGGCGCCCACATCGCCGCCCCCGTCGCCGCGGCCGCCACCCACGCCCTCACCGAACCCGAACCGGTCACCGCCCGCCGCACCGCCGTAGGACACCTCCACGCGCGCGTGGCCGCAGCCGCGCACTCCGTGGTCGTCGGCGCGGGCGCGCTCTGCCGGCCCCCGCGGGCCGGACGCCATCTCTACGTCGACCTCGGCCCCCTGCGCCCCGCGCTCACCGCGCGGGGCGTCGGCGACGCCCAGGACCTGGAGGACTTCCTCACCGCCCGGCTCGGCATGCCCGCACCCGGCGGCCACCGCTTCGGCGACGACCTCGGCGCACTGCGCGTACGGCTGTCCACAGGGCCACTGCTCGGCGGCTCGGACGAGGAACGCGCGGAATGCCTCACCTCACCCGCGCCGTTGGAACTGCCACAACTGCAACGCGCGTTGAACACCCTGGAGTCGGTCTTCGACGACCTCCGCGACGACGCTCAGCGATGGGAGCCTCCTCGATGACGCAGCAGTCCGAGTCGACCACAAGCATGCGAGTGGTCGACGAGCCCTTGGCCCCCTCCTCCTTCGCGCCGCCGTCCCCGCCACTCGCCGAACCCCGCCCGCTGGGGGAGCGCAGAGTGTGGCCGAAGTCCTTCCACGACCGTCTGACCGCCCCGCTGCCCGGCCTGAAGGCAATGGCCCGCTTCGCCCGCGAGGGCGCGGTACGGCCAGGACCCGAGGGCCTCGCCGACATCCCGAAGCTGCCCTACGCGCCCGGCCCGCTCCCCGCCGTCGACGCCAGCACGGTCGCCGTCTCCTGGGCGGGACACGCCAGTTGGGTGGTCCGGATCGGCGGCCTGACGATCCTGACCGACCCGGTGTGGTCCCGTCGCATCCTCGGCACCCCGGCCCGCATCACGCCGGTCGGCATCGACTGGGACGCTGTGCCGCGCGTCGACGCGGTCGTCATCAGCCACAACCACTACGACCACCTGGACGCCCCGACCCTGCGCCGCCTGCCACGCGACACCCCGGTCTTCGTCCCGGCCGGCCTCGCCCGCTGGTTCCACCGCCGCCGCTTCACCGCGGTGACCGAACTCGACTGGTGGGAGGCGGCCGAACTGGACGGCGTCCGCTTCGACTTCGTCCCCGCCCACCACTGGTCCAAGCGCTCCCTCACCGACACCTGCCGCACCCTGTGGGGCGGCTGGGTCCTCACGGCCCGGGACGGCCAACGCGTCTACTTCGCCGGCGACACGGGCTACGGCCACTGGTTCTCCCGCATCGGCCACCGCTACCCCGGCATCGACCTCGCCCTCCTGCCCATCGGCGCCTACGACCCCCGCTGGTGGCTCAGCGACGTCCACTGCGATCCGGAGGAGGCGGTGCGAGCCGCCCAGGACCTGGGCGCCCGCCGCATGGCCCCCATGCACTGGGCGACGTTCGTGCTGTCGGCGGAGCCGGTGCTGGAACCTCTGACGAGGGTGCGGGAGGCCTGGGAGAAGGCGGGTCTGGCACGCGAGGACCTGTGGGACCTGCCGATCGGAGGCTCACGCGTCCTGGAGTACCCCTGAGGGGCGCTCTCAGGAGCGCACCCGCTTCCACACCGTCGGCGCCGCGCTGATCGCCACGGTCAGCGCGACCGCCGCCAGCACGCCCTCCCAGGGCTCCTTGAACAGCGACCCGCCCAGAATCCCGATCAGCTGGTACGTCACGGCCCAGGCCAGACAGGCCGGCAGATTCCCCCGCACGAACCGCCGCAACGGCCACTCGGCCATCAGGCAGGCCAGCATCACCGGAATCCGCCCCGCCGGCACGAGCCGGGACAGCACGAGGACGGCCACCCCGTGGTCGGCCAGCTTCCCCTGCGCCTGGGAGAGCCGCTCCTCCGGCGCCCGGGACCGAAGGGCCTCCAGCCACCGCGAGCCGTTCTTCGACTTCATCCCGCGCCGCCCCAGCCAGTACAGGGCGATGTCCCCGAGGAACGCGGCGAGGGAGGCCGTGACGAACACGTACAGCAGGGACAGGGGCGCGGTCTGGTGAAAGGCCACCACGGCCGCCGAGCTCACCAGCGCCCCCGTGGGTATCACGGGCACCAACGCCCCCAGGAACACCAGCAGGAACAGCGTCGGATACCCGATCGCCTGCCCGGCGGCACCGGGTGTCGCCCCCGTGGTGGCGGCCGCGAGCCAGGTCACGGCGTGACCTCCAGCCGCACGCTCTCCCCGTGCTCCAGCCGGTGCACGTCCACCTCGGGCGCGAACCGAGCCGCCAGCCGCACGAACTCCGCGCCCGGAGCGTGGAACTCGTGCGGCCGCACCGAGTCCATCCCGATCGGCCAGTACGTCCCATAGTGCACCGGCACCGCACTGCGCGGCCCCAGCCGCGCCAACGCCTGGGCCGCACGCCCCGCGTCGAGGTGCCCCTCCCCGAGATACGGCCCCCACCCGCCGACCGGCAACAGCGCCACGTCGACCGGGCCGACCTCCTTGGCCATGTCGTCGAACAGGCCGGTGTCCCCGGCGAAGTACGTCCGCGCCGAGCCCTCGACGACGTAACCGAGCGCGGGGGAGCGGTGCGGCCCGAGCGGCAGCCGCCGCCCGTCGTGCCACGCGGGCACCGCGCGTATCAGAAGGTCGCCGACGCGCCGCTCGTCGCCGGGCGCCACCTCCTCCACCCGCAGATGGGTCAGCCGGCGCAGCCCCGGCACCTGGCGTGGTGCGCCCCGGGGCACGAGCAGGCGCGTGCCCGGCTCCAGCCGGGCCAGCGAGGGAACGTGCAGATGGTCGGCGTGCAGATGGGAGACGAGGACCACATCCGCCCGCCTGGCGTCCGGCGGGGGCACCGCCCCGCGGCGCCGGCGCAGATGCGCGAGCCGACGGGTGAACAGAGGGTCGGTGAGCACACGTACGTCCGAATCCGTGACCGTACAGGTGGCGTGGCCCCACCAGGTGATCTCCACCGGCACCTCTTTGCCTCCTTCGCGCGACTCCCCGAAGCCTACGGGCTGGAGTATGGTCGGCGGCGAAACCCGGAGGTGAGGGGGACACCATGGGAGCGGTCCATGTCACGGCGATCGCGAGTCTGACGCCGCTGGAGGAGCTGGACGCCGATCCCTTCCTGGTGGACTCGCGCAGCCAGCACGCGATGTGCGCGCGCTGGGCCGCGGAGCGGGGGTACACCGTGCGGCGGGAACTGCTGGTGCGGGGCCTGCGCGCCGACCACTGCGTGCTGTGGGACGGGGTGCGGGCGGGGCGGGATCTCTTCGTGGCCCCCAGCCGCCGGGTCCTGGAGAGCGCCCTGTCCTCCGTGGAGGAGTTCACCGCCGAATGCGCCCGCCGCGGAGTGCGGGTCGAGACAGTGGGCTTCGCGGAGCCCCTCTACGACGCCCAGATGAAGGCCAGCGTGCACCGCAGGCTGTCGATGCCGACGGCGGGATACGACGGACGCTGACTGTCCGACCCGTATGACACGCTGGTCCCAGCGCCCGCACCGACGACGGGCCAGGACGTGAGGTGTACGGGGCGTGGGTGCGGGGCGTGGGCGGCGGATCGCCAGTCAGGTCGGGCGGAGCATCACGGTATGGGCCGTCTCGACCCTGACGATGCTGGTGCTGGCCGGCATCCTGCCGGACTTCCGGCTGCAGTCCCCGACCGGTGACAGCGCGAC
The DNA here is from genome assembly GCF_040606575.1 of Streptomyces sp. NPDC005402. Classification (NCBI taxonomy): domain Bacteria; kingdom Bacillati; phylum Actinomycetota; class Actinomycetes; order Kitasatosporales; family Streptomycetaceae; genus Streptomyces; species Streptomyces sp. NPDC005402. The sequence continues at coordinate 49,665 of NZ_JBEXFB010000016.1, read as the reverse complement.
CCGGATCGCGGTCACGGCGGCGTTCGGCGCCGGTGCCTTCGGTGTGCTGTCGGCCGTCGTGTGGCCCCTGCTCGTACGGCTCTTCCTGCTCGTGCCGACGCTGGTGCTCGGGCTCCTCGTCTTCTTCCTCAACGGGGCGCTGCTGCTGCTCGCCCTGCGCCTGAACCCCGCCGAGCGCGGCGACGCCGCCCCGGAGACCGCGGTCGTGGTCGCCGCCGTGATGTCCGCGGTCGCCTCCGCCACCGGCGGTGCCCTCGCCGTGCGCGACGACGACGCCTACCGGCGCCGCCTGTACCGTCTCGCCGACCGCCGCCGCAGAGGCGGTCCTGTCGGCCCGGCCACCCCCGGCACGGTCTTCCTCCAGCTCGACGGCGTCGGCCACGACGTCCTGCTGGCCGCGGTCGGCCAGGGCCTCATGCCCACGATCGCCCGCTGGATCGGCCACAGCCACACCCCCGGCCGCGCGGTACGCCCCACCCACCGGCTCACCTCCTGGCGCACCGACTGGTCCAGCCAGACCGGCGCCAGCCAGCTCGGCATCCTGCACGGCAGCAATCACGACGTCCCCGCCTTCCGCTGGTACGAGAAGGACCGCGGCGAGGTGATGGTCTGCAACCGCCCGACCAGCGCCGTCGAACTCCAGCGCCGGGCCGTGGAGCGGGCGGGTCACGCCGGACTGCTCGCCGTCGACGGGGCGAGCCGCGGCAACCTCTTCTCCGGCGGCGCCGAGGAACAGGCCCTCGTCCTGTCCATCGCCACCCGCCGCCGCAGCCGCGAGACCCGCTCCCGGGCGGGCTACTTCGCGTACTTCTCCGACCCGGCCAACGCCGTGCGCACCGCCCTGTCCTTCTTCGCCGAGGTCGGCCGCGAGATCGGCCAGTCGACCCGGACCCGGGCCCGCAAGGAGCGCCCGAGGGTCGGCCGCGGGGGTCTGTACCCCTTGGTCCGCGCCTTCGCGACCGTCGTCGAACGTGACGTCGTGGTCGCCGCCGTCATGGGCGACATGCTCGCGGGCCGTACGGCCGTCTACGCCGACCTCGTCGCCTACGACGAGGTCGCCCACCACTCCGGGCCGACCAGCCGCGACGCCGCCAAGGTCCTGGAGCGCCTGGACCGCTCGCTCGCCCTGATCGAGAACGTCGCCGAGCACGCCCCGCGCCCGTACCGGATCGTCGTCCTCTCCGACCACGGCCAGAGCCCCGGCGAGACCTTCCGCACCCGCTACGGGCTCACCCTCGGCGACCTGGTCCGGGCCGGCTGTGGGCTGCCCGTGTCGCGCAAGGCCGAGCGCACCCACAGCGGCGCCGAGGCCCGCGCCGCCGTCCGCGCCGCGCTGCGCCGGCCGGGTAAGGAAGGACGCGAGCAGTACCGTCCCGCGCGTGACTCGGAACCGATCGTGCTGGCCTCGGGGAATCTCGGACTGGTGTCCTTCCCCGATGTGCATCACCGGATGAGCAAGGAGGAGATCGACGCGCGGCATCCGGCGCTGCTGACCACGCTCGCCAACCATCCCGGCATCGGTTTCCTCCTGGTGCGGAGCGAGGAGCACGGCGGGGTGGTCCTCGGCCCGTTCGGTACGGAGATCCCGCTGGAGCAACTGGACGAGAATCCGGGGCCGTTGGCCGACTTCGGGCCCGGCGCGGCGGAGGCGGTACGGCGTACGCACTCCTTCCCGCACACCGCCGACATCATGGTCAACTCGTGGTACGACCCGGGTGAGGGGGAGGTGCTCGCCTTCGAGGAGCAGATCGGGTCGCACGGCGGGCTCGGTGGGGCCCAGGGGAAGCCGTTCCTGTTGTCGCCGCTTGCCTTGTCCGCGCCGCCCGAGGGGCTTGTGGGGGCGGAGGGGGTTCATGAGGTGCTGCGTCGGTGGCTGGATGAAGCGGGGGGTCCTCAAGTGCCGTTGACTGCGCGAGAGGACAAGGCTGCGTAGTCGTTCGGCCGCTGGGCGGTGGGGGCTTGTCGCGCAGTTCCCCGCGCCCCTGAAAGCGGATACCTGGGCCTCGATATTCAGCTGCGGTTATCCGGAGCCCCGCACACAGGGACGTGTTCTGCGACGCCGCCCCGCATGACGCCGGCTATCTGCCCGTCACCGAGATCGCCGAGCGGGTCCGGGTGCACGGGCGCGGCGGCACCGTCCTCCAGCCGGGCATCGACCTGCTGCACCGGGCCGACGACTTCCCCGCGAACGCGCCCGTGCTGGTGATCACCGACGGCTGGTGCGATGTGCTGCGGGTGCGGCGCGAGCACGCCTGTCTGATCCCCCAGGGGGCCAGGCTGCCGTTCAGCGCAGGGGGACCGGTCTTCCGCGTGAGCTGAGCCGTAGTGTGATCGGATGGATCCCGCATCCCCCGTCCGCGGGACCACACGAAAGGACTGATCGTGGCTACCACGCGCTCCGCACACACCGTCTGGGAAGGCAACCTCCTCGAGGGGAGCGGTGTCGTCAACTTCGACTCCTCCGGTGCCATCGAGGCACAGCCGGTCACGTGGGCCTCGCGCTCCCAGGACGCGAACGGCAAGACCAGCCCCGAGGAGCTGATCGCCGCCGCGCACTCCAGCTGCTTCTCGATGGCGCTGTCGCACGCCCTGAACGGCGCGGGCACCCCGCCCACCAAGCTCATCACCTCGGCCGACGTCTCCTTCCAGCCGGGCGAGGGCATCACCGGCATCCACCTCACCGTCGAGGGCACCGTGCCGGGCCTCGACGAGGACGGCTTCGTCGCCGCCGCCGACGACGCGAAGGCCAACTGCCCCGTCAGCCAGGCCCTGAAGTCCGTTCCGATCACGCTGGACGCGAAGCTCGCCTGAACCCCGAGACACCGCGTCGCGCAGGCCGCTCGTCCGGGGCGGTCTGCGCGAAGCGCGGTCTCGGGGCCGGTCCGGTGGGGTGAAAGGGCACACGATGACGGTGGGAACGGCAGGCGGTACGGCGGCACTCGACGCCGGCACCCGTGAACTCACCCGTGTCGTCGTGCTGTTCAGCCTCACCGGCCGACTCGATCCGGGGCGTCCCGCGCTGGGCAGCCTCGTCGACACCTTCGACTTCGGCCGCTTCGCCCTGCACCTCACGTCCAGCGAGGCGGTGCTACCGGTGCCGGTGCTCGTCGAGGACGTGGCCCCCGCGGACCTGCGGCTGCCGCACGGCGACCACGGGCTCGACCTCGCCGCCGTCGAGATCGCTGTCCTCGCCACTCCGCGCGGGGACCTCACCCTGGCTCTTGACTGCGGATTCGCCGGAGAAACGCCTTCCGCCGCCCTCGCGGCGTGGCTCGCCGACAGCTGCTTCGATCGGGACCGGATCACGCTCGGCTCCGAAGACCTGCTCGACTCGCTGAGCGGACGGCTCGCCCCGCGCGAACCGCTGGCCTTCGGCCAGAACGTCCACCAACTGGTGTTCCCCGGCGGCGACTTGGCGGACGATCTGTTGGGCCCGGACGAGACCCGCCCACCCACCCTGCTGAACGAGCTCGTGTACCGCGGCCGGCTGTCCACGTCCGAGCCGCCCCATCTCAGCAGGCACGGCCGCACGCTCTCCGCACACGGCCGCGGGGTCTCCGTCCACGCCGGCTGGGCCGAGCACGTGGAGAACGGTCTGACCCTGGTCGCCATCGGCATGGTCTCCGCGCTCGCCGTCCTCCAGCGCACGCGGCTGGCCGCCTTCGAGACGATGCGGGCGAACGAACAGGCCTCGGCGAGCTCGCCGTACGAGATCCGTTCGCTGATCTCGCAGCTGTCCGCGGGGGTCAACGAGCTCCAGCTGGACCTGGCCTTCGGGGTGGAGGCGTACGTCGACAGTCTGCTGATCCCGGAGATGGTCATGGAGGCCTTCCAGTCGTCCCTGCGGGACGCGCTCGGCATCCGCGACAGCCTGGACAACTCGGCCCGCATGGTGGAGCGGCTGACCTCGGTGATCAGCGCCCGCTCGGCGGCACTGGACGCCGAGCTCTCGGAGCGCGACGACCGCCGCGACCGTACGGTGTCCGTGCTGGTCGCGATCGCCACCCTGATCGCCCTGCCGCCGACGCTGCTGCTCGCGTTCTTCGGCGTCAACGCCACGACCGTCAACCCCCACCGCTCCGTCTTCGACCCGCGGTACCTCCCGGCGTACCTCCTGGCCTGGATCCCGTTTCTCGTGCTCGCCGTGATCGGATACGTCCGGATCATCCGCACCGGCAGACGCTCCGGCTCCCTGCTTACCCCGGCCGACCCGATCCCCGCCCAGCGCCCACCGTCCGGAAGCTGACCGCCGTATGTCCCGACGTCCCGCCGTCTCCGCCCACCGGGGCGGGTCCGAGCGTGCCGGTGCCGCGACCTGGGAGGCCTACGAGGACGCGATCCGGTCCGGGGCGGAGTACGTCGAGTTCGACATCCGGCGCACCGGCGACGGTGTCCTCGTCGTCCACCACGACCCGCGGGTGGGGCGCACCGGTCCGCTGCTCGGCGAGATCACCCACGCCGAGCTCAGCGACCGGGTGGGATACCCCGTGCCGGTCGTCGACGAGGTCATGTCCCTGATCGCGGGCCGGATGGTCGGCCACCTGGACCTCAAGGAGAGCGGCTACGAGCGCGAGCTGATCGACCGGGCGGTCGCCCTGCTCGGTGCGGACGGCTTCGTCGCGACCACTCTGGAGGACCGTTCCGTCGCCGCCATCGCCCGGGCCTTTCCGCGGGTGCGCACGGCCCTGTCCCTGGGGCGGGACGGCAAGGAGGTCGGCCGCTCCCGGCTGGCCGGCGTCCGGCTCAGCGAGCTGCTGCCGATGCGCCGGGTGCGCGCCTGCGGCGCGAGCGGGGTGGCCGTGCACCAGCGGCTGGCCCGCGCCAACGTGCTCCGTGAGGCCGTCCGGCACGACCTGTTCACCATGGTCTGGACGGTGAACGACGACACCCTGATGCGGACGTTTCTCGACCACCCGCGCGTCGACGTCCTGATCACCGACCGGCCGCGGCGGGCCGTCGCGCTGCGGGCGGAGCCGAGCGAAGAGCGTTCACCGGGGTACCCGTCCCGTTGACAAGAAAGCTCCCGGGTCTTGTGCTGGAGTGCGGGACGCTCCCTGGCGGAAGGGGACAGCGATGGGACGTGCGGTCGGGATCGATCTCGGTACCACGAACTCGGTGGTGGCCGTACTGGAGGGCGGTGAGCCCACGGTTGTCGCCAACGCGGAGGGGGCCAGGACCACACCGTCGGTCGTGGCCTTCGCCAAGAACGGCGAGGTGCTGGTGGGCGAGGTCGCCAAGCGGCAGGCCGTGACCAACGTCGAGCGCACCGCGCGCTCCGTGAAGCGGTACATGGGCGACGGGAGCTGGCGCTTCCCGGACCAGGGCGACATCGACGGCACCCGGTACCGGGCGCAGGAGCTGTCGGCGCGGGTCCTGCAGAAGCTGAAGCGGGACGCCGAGTCGTATCTCGGCGAGGACGTCACCGACGCCGTGATCACGGTGCCCGCCTATTTCGACGACACCCAGCGGCAGGCCACCAAGGAGGCCGGGGAGATCGCCGGCCTCAAGGTGCTCAGGATCATCAACGAGCCCACGGCCGCGGCGCTGGCGTACGGCCTCGACCGGGGCGAGGAGCAGACGGTCCTGGTCTTCGACCTCGGCGGCGGCACCTTCGACGTGTCCCTGCTGGAGATCGGCGACGGGGTCATCGAGGTCAAGGCGACCAACGGCGACACGCATCTGGGCGGCGACGACTGGGACCAGCGGGTCGTCGAGCACCTCGTGAAGAAGTTCCAGGGGCAGTACGGCGTCGACCTCGGCAAGGACAAGATGGCGCTGCAGCGGCTGCGCGAGGGGGCCGAGAAGGCGAAGATCGAGCTGTCGTCGTCCTCCGAGACCACGATCAACCTGCCCTACATCACCGCCTCCGCCGAGGGGCCGCTGCACCTCGACGAGAAGCTGACCCGCGCGCAGTTCCAGGAGCTCACCGCCGATCTGCTCGACCGCTGCAGGACCCCCTTCCACCAGGCGGTCAAGGACGCGGGCATCAAGCTCTCCGCGGTCGACCACGTGATCCTCGTCGGCGGCTCGACGCGGATGCCCGCGGTGACCGAACTGGTCAAGGAGCTCACGGGCAAGGACCCGCACAAGGGGGTCAACCCGGACGAGGTCGTGGCGGTCGGGGCGGCGCTCCAGGCGGGTGTCATCCGCGGCGACGTGAAGGACGTGCTGCTGCTCGACGTGACTCCGCTGTCCCTGGGGATCGAGACCAAGGGCGGCATCATGACGAAGCTCATCGAACGCAACACCACGATCCCCACCCGCCGTTCGGAGATCTTCACGACCGCCACCGACAACCAGCCCTCGGTGGGCATCCAGGTCTACCAGGGCGAACGCGAGATCGCCGCGTACAACAAGAAGCTCGGCGTCTTCGACCTCACCGGCCTCCCGCCGGCGCCCCGGGGCGTCCCCCAGATCGAAGTGGCCTTCGACATCGACGCGAACGGGATCATGCACGTCTCGGCGAAGGACCTCGCGACCGGGCGCGAACAGAAGATGACGGTGACGGGCGGATCGGCGCTTCCCAAGGACGACATCGACCGCATGATGCGCGAGGCCGAGCAGTACGCGGAGGAGGACCGCAACCGCCGCGAGGCCGCCGAAACCCGCAACCAGGCCGAGCAACTCGTCTACCAGACGGAGAAGTTCGTCCGGGAGAACGAGGACAAGGTCCCCGCCGAGACGAAGACGGAGGTCCAGTCGGCGGTCTCCGAACTGAAACAGCTCCTGGAGGAGAACGCCGACACGAACACCCTCCGGGGCGGCGTCGAGAAGCTCGCCACCGTCAGTCAGAAGATGGGCCAGGCGATGTACGCCCAGGCGCAGCCGTCCCAGGAGACACCCACGGAGGACGGCGGCCCGCGCACATCAGCCCAGGAGGACGAGGGCGTGGTCGACGCGGAGATCGTGGACGACGAGAAGGACCAGAAGGGCGGCGCCGCCTGAGGTCCCGTCAGACCTCCGTCATGTCCCCTCCCGGCCGCTCCGGTCGCGGCCCCAGCTGCCTGGGGTCGCGCGCACGGGGCAAGGGCCGGTCGACTCGCGGCAGTTGTGGCCGCTGCCAGAAGTGGGGGTCGGCTCGGCCACCATGCCCATCGCGGCGAGCAGCACGAGGTACATGAGCTTGTCGTAGATGCTCGCCGATCCCGAGCGCGTCCGTCCAGGAGTGTGCTCATCGGCGCACCCTCGTGGGAAGCGTGGCGCACACGGCGTCGAGGACCGTCGCGTACGGGGTGCCGAAGTCGGTGAGCCGGGAGCGGAGGTGCTCCAGGCCGTCGCGGTGCTCGGTGAGCAGGCCGAGGTCCCCGGTACGGGCCGCGAACTCCAGCACGGCAGGGAGGAAGTCCGGCAGCTCCTCGCCGGTGAACTCCAGCCCGGCGGCCCGGTAGACCTCCTTGAAGCGGGCCGGCGACATCCCGCGCCGCCGCGTGTTCCCGTCCTGCCGCCGGCTCAGATACAGACTGTGCCGGTTCTCGCAGTCGAAGACCTGCACATAGTGCGCCGCCAGCTCCTGCGCGGGCGTCACCGCCGCGTGGTCGACGAACTCGCGCAGTTGCGGCGCCGCTTCCCGCAGCAGCGGCAGCCGCGCGCGGAAGTCGTCGTCGGGATACGTCAGGCAGAGCGCCGCCGCCTGGTAGAGCACGGCGTCCGAGGGCATCAGGCCTCCTCCGCGTCGTCCGTGGTCTGCCGTCCGGGGAGCACGTGGAAGTTCTCCACCGACACCAGCGGCAGCTGCCCGCGCCCCGAGTCCCGCCCGAACGGCCCGTCCCCGCCCAGGCCAGGACCGGGTCGCGGAGCCTTCCGGGCGCCGCGCGGTACAGCTCCAGCAGGACGCCCCTGACGTACGGGTGGCGCACCCGGGCGGGGAGTGGGTGTACCCCGAGGGGGCGGTGCCGCGCGGGCAGCCGCGGGGCTCGTGCTCGGGGCGGTCGGGGCCCACCGGCGGACAGTCCGTTTCCGGGTGTCGGTCACGTGCGCTCCCTCCGCTTGCCCGCGGCTCGCTTCGAACCTAGGGCGGGGCGGGGGAGCGCACCCGTTCACGGCACCCGTACGGGTCAGACCTTGCGCGCGACCCCCGCGTACACCGACACGATGCCCTCCGCCTGGGCCGCCACGTCCTCCGGCCCCGGACGCCAGCCCGACACCGGGATCACCCCGGGGCCGAGCAGCTCCAGGCCGTCGAAGAAGCGGGAGAACTCGGCGAGCGAACGGGGGAAGAAGGGGGTGCCGCTGCGGCGGAACTGCTCGGCGGCCTTCTCGATGGCCTCGGGGCTCAGATCGGGCGTGACCTGGGAGAGGATCACGTGACTGCCCGGGGCGAGCTCGGTGACGTACCGCTCGAGCAGCCCGTACGCCTCGTCGCTCAGGTAGTGGGTGAGCGCCACCAGGGACAGTGCGACGGGCTGGGCGAAGTCCAGGGTCTCGGCGGCGAGGCGCAGGATGGTGTCCGGGTCGCGGACATCGGCGTGGACGTAGTCCGTGGCGCCCTCGGGGGTGCTGTGCAGCAGGGCCTGGGCGTGCCTGAGGACGATCGGGTCGTTGTCCGCGTACACGACCTTCGACTCCGGGGCGACCTCCTGCGCCACCTGGTGCAGGTTGGGCTCGGTCGGGATGCCGGTGCCGATGTCGAGGAACTGGCGGATCCCGGCCTCGGCGGCCGTCCGCACCGCCCGGTGCATGAAGCGGCGGTTGGCGCGCGCCCCGCGCATCACCGTGCCGTCAACGGCGAGGATCCGGCGCGCCAGCTCCTCGTCCACCGGGTAGTTGTCCTTGCCGCCCAGCCACCAGTCGTACACCCGGGCCGGGTGCGGCCGGCTGGTGTCCATGGCGGGCACTGCGGCGTCGGATCCGGTCATGCGGTCTCTTCTCCCCTGTGATGGTGGCGTGGTGCACCCGGCGTGTGGTCGTGCCCGCCCGCTCAGAAGTCCTCGCGGCGCTCCCGCAGGAGCTTCTTCGTGCGCTCGGCCGACGCGGCCCGCGCCGACATGTGGTCCAGGACCTCCAGGTGCGTGGCGACCTCCTGGCGGGAGTCGAGATACAGCGCACCGGTCAGGTACTCGGTGAAGACCAGGTCGGGCAGCTCCGGCTCGGAGAAACGGAACAGCGAGAAGGGCGCGTACGTCCCCGGGTGCGGCCCCTCCTCGAACTCGCACACCTGGAGCGTGACCCGGTCGCGCTCGGCGAACTCCAGGAGTTTGTCGAGCTGTTCGCGCATCACCTCGGAGCGGATGCTCACCGGGCGGCGCAGCACCGTCTCGTCCATGATCGCCCACAGGTGGGGCGCGTTCGGGCGTTCCAGCAGTTGCTGCCGGGCCATGCGCAGCGACACGTGCCGCTCCAGCGCCTCGGGGCCCGCCTGCCCGATGGTCCCGGCCTCCATGACGGCACGCGCGTAGTCCTCGGTCTGGAGCAGTCCGGGCACGAAGTGCGGCTCGTAGGAGCGGATGATCCCGGCGGCGCCCTCCAGACTGACGTACAGGCTGAACCACTCGGGCAGCACGTCGTGGAACCGCTGCCACCAGCCCGGTTTGTTCGCCTCCTCGGCCAGCTGGACGAAGTCCTCGACCTGTTCGTCGGGCACGCCGTACGTCTCCAGGAGCACCTGGACATACGGGATCTTCAGGGCGACCTCGGCCATTTCCATCCGCCGTACGGTCGCGGGGGCCACCCGCAGTACCTGCGCGGCCTCCTCACGCTTGAGGCCGGCCGCCTCCCGCAGTTCCTGAAGCCGTCGGCCGAGCACCACCTGGCCCACGGTCGGCGCAGGTCGCCGCTCACTCACGCCACGCCTCCCCTACGCGTCGAAGCTAGCGTGCAGTGTGCCATGTTCCGGTGCCGGCCTCACCGGTCACGACCGGTTCCTTCCTTACCTCCCGCGTAATCGACCGGGGCGCGGGGCGGCGGGATGGTGGAGCCCAGGGGTTCCGGGCCGGCGCACTCCGGTCCGGAACCCGCCGTCCGCTTCCCCGTTTCCGACCTCGACGGAGGGTGATTCGTCATGTCCGCGACCCAGCTCACCGCACTCGCCCGGACCTCCGACCCGCACACCATGCTGCGCCGCTTCCTCGCCCTGGACGCGGCGGTGACCGGTGCGAACGGTCTCGTGTACCTCCTCGGGTCCGGACCGGTCGGCCGGTTCCTGGGCGTCGGCTCCGGGCTGCTGCTCGGACTCGGGGCCTTCCTCGCGGCGTACGGGGCCGTCGTGGGCGTCCTCGCCTCGCGCGGCCGTCCGCCGGCGCTCGCCGTCCGTGCCGTCGTCGAGGCCAACCTCCTGTGGTCGGCCGTGAGTTGTGCCGCCCTGGGGCTGTGGCTGTCGCCGACCACCGCCGGTGCGGTGTGGACCGTGCTCCAGGCGATCACCGTCGCCGGGTTCGCGCTGCTCCAGTACGCCGCGCTGAAGGCGTGTCAGGGCAGCAGTGAGTGAAGGTACTTGACCGTCGCCGGGTCGGCCGGAAGGAACGTCTCGATGGCCAGCTCGGCGACGGTCACGTCCATAGGGGTGTTGAAGGTGGACGTGGACGAGATGAACGACAGCGTCCGGCCTTCGTGCTCGATCCGCATCGGCAGCGCGAAGTAGGGGACCTGCTCGGCAGGTCGGCCGTCGTCGGACTCCTCCGGGTCCGGCACCGGATAGGCCGCGACCTCCTCGTACAGCTCCCGCAGCCGCTCCGACCGGCGCAGGGCGATCTGCCGCCGCATCTGTTCCAGCAGATGGCCGCGCCACTCGCGCAGATTGCGGATGCGCGGGGCGAGGCCCTCGGGGTGCAGGGTGAGCCGCATGGTGTTGAGCGGGGGCCGGAGCAGGAACTCCGGGACGCCGTCGAGGAGCATCATGATCCCGCGGTTCGCGGCCACGACGTGGTAGCCGGCGTCGAACACCAGGGCCGGGTAGGGCTCGTAGCCCTGGATCAGCCGCTCGATCCCCTCACGCACGGCGTCCAGGGCCGGATCGTCCAGTGGGGTCTCGGGGAAGCGCGGGGCGTAACCGGCCGCGAGCAGCAGCGCGTTGCGCTCCCGCACCGGCACCTCCAGATGCTCGGCGAGCCGGAGCACCATCTCCTCGCTCGGACGGGAGCGCCCCGTCTCGACGAAGCTGATGTGCCGCGCGCTGGAGTCGGCCCGCAGCGCCAACTCCAGCTGACTGACCCGCCGTTGCTCCCGCCAGGCACGCAGGAGCGGACCGACGCCCTGGTCGGACGGGGTGGCTGGGGCGGAGTGGACAAGGGTCATACGCACGACCGTAGTCCAGGACCGGGCGCGTGGGCGGACCGTGGACGACGGCGAGGGCTGCGGTGCGGTGCGGTGCGGTGCGGTGCGCCAGGGCGGGGCCGTCCGTCGCAGGCGTCCGCTCCCCGCTGTAGCGATGCGTGTACCCGCGGTGACGGGGGACCCGGAGAAGGCCGGGACCAGGTCAGGCCGCCGCGGCTGTGGGACGCTGAAGACACCCCGACCCCCAGGAAGGAGCGAGGTCATGCCCGTCGAACCCCTGTCGCAGAAGGAGATCGAGGACCGGCTCGCGGAACTGCCGGGCTGGTCCGTCGACGACGGCCGCCTCACCCGCTCGTACCGCCTCGGCACCCACTTCGCCGCCACGGCGATGGTCGTCCACATCGCCCAGGTGCAGGAGGAGCTCGACCACCACTCCGACCTCACCCTCGGCTACAACACGGTCGCGCTGTCCGTGCACACGCACAGCGCGGGCGGCGCCCTCACGGAGAAGGACTTCGAGCTCGCGCAGCGGGTGGAGGCGCTCGCCGCCGGTCACCGGGCCCAGTGAGCCCGTGCTCGACTACGACAAGGAGGCCGACGCCTACGACGCCACCCGCGGCGGCGAAGCCAGGGCCGCCGCGGCCGCGGACGCCGTGCTCGGTCTGATCCCCGCGGACACCCGCCGGCTCCTCGACGTGGCCTGCGGCACCGGGATCGTCACCCGCAGGCTCGCCGCCGCCCGGCCCGCGACCCGGGTCACCGGCGCCGACCTGACGTGCGGGATGGCCCGCATGGCCGCGGTCCGGCTGCCCGGCGCGGTCGTGCTCGCCGACAGCCGCGCGCTGCCGTTCCCCGACGGGGTGTTCGACGCCGTCACCAGCGTGTGGCTGCTGCACCTCCTCGACCGGCCCGAGGACGTCCGGGCGGTGGTCGCCGAGTGCGCCCGGGTCCTGAGACCGGGCGGGGTGTATGTCACCACCGTCGACAAGGCCGCCGCGCACGACGTGGGCAGCGACATCGACGCGGTCCTCGCCCCGCGCCCGCGCCGTCCGGCCCCGGACGCGGCGCCGCTCGTCGAGTCGTACGCCGCCGCCCACCTCCTGCACCCGGCCGGCCAAGCCCGCTTCCCGGGCCGCGGTCAGGGCCGCAGCCCCCGGCGCACCGCCGCCGACCTGCGGCGCGGCTGGTTCACCCGGCTGCCGCCCGGCGACCCGCGCACCGAACGGTTCGCGGAGCGGTTGGAGACACTCCCCGACCAGGACCTCCCACGCCCCGACCCGATGTTCAGCGTCCGGGCGTTCCGGAAGGCCGATTGAAGTCCCCATGGTCCGCTCGGTCCCACAGACGATCGCCGAACTGGCCGAAAGGTACGGCAACTCCGTTTCCCCGGGCGGCGACTGAGGGGGTGGAACCCGTCCGCCCCCACAGCTTCGGAGGTCCACCCGTGCAGCACCCGCACCCGCACCCCCACCGCAGACGCCGAGTCGTCCTCTCGGCGGTGACCGCCGCGACGGCCCTCGTGGCCGCGGGACTCACCGTCCTGAGCCCCGGCTCCGCCGAGGCCGCCACCGCCCGCCAGGTCGAGAAGCTCGACCGGGGCGTCGTCAGCGTGCACACCAGCAGCGGCAACCTGGTCAGCTGGCGCTGGCTCGGCACCGACCCGAACGACGTGTCGTTCAACGTCTACCGCGCCGGTACGAAGGTCAACTCGGCCCCGGTCACCGGCTCCACCAACTACTTCCACTCCGGCGCGCCCGCCGAGGCCGACTACACGGTCCGCGCGATCGTCGGCGGAGTCGAGCAGGCCGACTCGGTCCACGCGGTCCAACTGCGCACCGGCTACAAGGACGTTCCCATCAGCCCGCCCGCTGGAGGGACGACCCCGGACGGGGTGGCGTACACCTACGAGGCGAACGACGCCTCCGTCGCCGACCTCGACGGGGACGGGGCGCTGGACTTCGTCCTGAAGTGGCAGCCGACCAACGCCAAGGACAACTCCCAGTCCGGCTACACCGGCAATACGATCCTCGACGGTGTCAAGCTCGACGGCACCCGGCTGTGGCGGATCGACCTCGGCCGCAACATCCGTTCGGGCGCGCACTACACGCAGTTCCAGGCGTACGACTACGACGGCGACGGCAAGGCCGAGGTCGCCATGAAGACCGCGGACGGCACGGTCGACGGCACGGGAGCGGTGATCGGCAGCTCGTCGGCCGACCACCGCAACTCCAGCGGCTATGTCCTGTCCGGTCCCGAGTACCTGACCATGTTCAACGGCCAGAACGGCAAAGCGATGCAGAGCGTCGACTACGTGCCGGGCCGGGGCACGGTGTCGTCGTGGGGCGACTCGTACGGCAACCGGGTCGACCGCTTCCTCGCGGGCACGGCGTACCTGGACGGGGCGCGTCCGTCGCTCATCATGGCCCGCGGCTACTACACCCGCACGGTGATCGCGGCCTGGGACTGGCGGGGTGGCGCCTTCACCCGCCGCTGGACCTTCGACACCAGCTCCTCGACCAACAGCGGCAAGGGGTACGACGGTCAGGGCAACCACCAGCTGTCGGTCGCGGACGTCGACGGCGACGGCAGGGACGAGATCGTGTACGGCTCGATGGCCGTGGACGACAACGGCTCCGGCCTGTGGACCACCAAGAACGGCCACGGCGACGCGATGCATGTCGGCGACCTCGACCCGTCGCGCGCGGGCCTGGAGGAGTTCAAGGTCGACGAGGACAGTTCGAAGCCGTCGTCCTGGATGGCGGACGCGAGGACCGGCCAGGTCATCTGGTCCACTCCCGCCAACGGCGACAACGGCCGGGGTGTCTCCGGGGACATCTGGTCGGGCAGCGCGGGCGCCGAGTCCTGGTCGTCGTCGGAGAGCGGCATCCGCGGCCCCAAGGGCACGGTGGTCGCGACCCGCAAGCCCGGTTCGACCAACTTCCTGTCCTGGTGGGACGGCGACACCGTCCGCGAACTCCTCGACGGCACCCACATCGACAAGTACGGCACCTCGGGCGACACCCGCCTGCTCACCGGAGCGTCGGTCCACTCCAACAACAGCACCAAGGCGACGCCGTCCCTTTCCGGCGACATCCTCGGCGACTGGCGCGAGGAGGTCGTCTGGCCGACGTCGGACAACAAGGCACTGCGCGTCTACTCCACGCCGTACGAGACGACGACGAAGATCACGACCCTGCTCCACGACACGATGTACCGCACGGCCCTGGCCTGGCAGAACACGGCCTACAACCAGCCTCCGCACCCGAGCTTCTTCATCGGCAACGGAATGGCGACGGCATCGAGGACGACGGTGTACACGCCGTGAGGTGACAAGATCTCAAACTGGTGAATCTTCAACCAGGCGGGGCGTATCCGGCCCGACCGGCGGATAATCTTCACACCTCATGCACATATGGGGGACAGATGACACAGCAGGACCTGCCGCCGCTGCCGGACGCTCCGCCGCCCGCTCCAGCACCCGTCATGCCCGCGCCGTTCCCGCCCCAGGTCGCGGTGCCCGGCAGGCGTATGAACCCGGCGGTGGCCGGGATGATCGGACTTGCCCTCGGGGCGGGCATCGTCGGCGGCGTGTGGGCGATCAGCGCCGCCGGTACCGGCGACCCGGGTACGTTCACTCTCGAGGGCAGCTTCGATCTGACCGACGACGTCGTCAGTGACGGCGGCGACGGCTGCCAGGGCCGGTACGACAGCGGATACGACGACATCGCCGAAGGCACCTCCGTCACCGTCTACGGAGCCGGCGGTGAGGTCGTCGCGACCGGAGCCCTCGGGGACAGCAAGGAAGACGAGGACGGTACCTGCACGTTCGCCGTCGCCGTCGATGGCGTCCCCAAGGGCGAGAGGTTCTACAAGGTCGAGGTCTCCCATCGAGGCACCGTGCAGCTGACGGCCGAGGAGGCGGAGAACGGCGAACTCGCCGCCAGCCTGGGCTGAGCTGAGGGCGCGTACCCGGTGCGGTACGCGCCCCCTGTGGTGCGGTCAGGCGATCGTGCAGTTCTGGTCGCCCACCTTGAACGCGGTCGGTTTCCCGTTCGTCCCCGACCAGCTCCCCGTGAAGCCGAAGCCGACGGACGAGCCCGCTGCCACGTTGGCGTTCCAGCCGACGTTCTTCGCCGTGACCGCCGAGCCAGTCTGGGTGGACTCGGCGTTCCAGGTCTGGGAGATCGTCTGGGCGTTGGGGAAGGTCCAGCCGAGCGTCCAGCCGGTCCACGCGCCGGAGCCCGTGTTGCTCAGCTGGACGTCCGCCTGGAAGCCGCCCGACCACTGGTTGGTGATCTTGTACGTCACCGTGCAGGAACCCGTGGGAGTGGGGTCCGGCGGGTCCGTCGGATCGGTGCCGCCACCTCCGCCGCTCGTGTCGGACGTGTCGCCGTAGATCACCCCCCGGCCGTTGGTCGAGACGTACACCCGGCCGTACACCCGGGGGTCACCGGTGATCGCCGCTCCGGTCCAACCCCACTGGTGGGCGTCGTCGTTGATGCGGGTCCAGCTCACGCCCTTGTCCGTGGAGCGGAAGATGCCACGCACTCCGCCGATCTTCGCGCTGGTGTAGAGCGTCTGGTACGACGCCCCCGTCGCCGCCTTCCCGAAGCCGATCGCGTCGGCCTGGTCGACGTTCGCGAGCTTCGTCCAGCTCGTGCCGCCGTTCGTCGAGTGCCACAGACCGTAGGCCCCGTCGCTCGCCCCGCCCGCCAGCCAGACATCGCCCTTCACCCCGGGCAGCGCCTTGAACCGCACACTGTCCCCGGCGGGCAGTCCGGTCGCCGGGGACGCCGTGAACGTGGCCCCGCCGTCCGTACTCACGTAGAACTTCCCGGACTTGAAGCCGTAGAAGGTCTTCGCGTCCACCCGGTCCGACTCCACGATCGCCCCGGCGGGGATCCCGCTCGACGCCGACCAGGACGAACCGAAGCCGGTCGTGTATTGCACGCCCGCACCCTCGGGGCTCCACACGAATCGGCTGCCGTCCGAGGCGGCGGCCACCGTCCCGCCACCGCTCACACCCGAAGGATCGGTCCCCGCGAACCAGTTGGCGCCGTTGTCCGTCGAGAACGCGATGTGCGGCCCCGAGTCCAGATTGCCGGTCCGCACGACCGTGTTCGGGTTCGTCTCCGCGAAGTCCAGACTCGTGGTCGTGGTGAAGTTCGGGGACGTGAACATCATCGAGGGGACCTTGGTCAGGTCCGTGTGCCGGAAGCCGCCGACGTCACCGAGCGCGCTCAGCAGCGGGGCGCCCGAGGGCGGCGACGCGAGGTCTTGGACCGCGGTCTCCTCCAGGCCCTGCACCATCGGCTTGATGGTGAACTGGCTCCCTGAGTCCCAGTTCGTGAGGTTCTCCGTGCCGTAGAGCGTGGCCCCCGTCCCGTACACCATGCGGTTCGAGTTGAACGGGTCGATCTCCAGGGACTCGGTCATCCACCCGAGTTTCGGGCTCTGTTCGGGCGGTGACGGGTTCGCGCCCCAGGTCAGCCAGGGGGAGGACGAGACGTCCATCGTGTAGCGGTTCGCGCGGTTGGGGTACGACGAGTAGTCCCACGCCTTCGTCCAGGTCGCCCCGCTGTCCGTGGAGCGGAAGATCTGGGTGTCCGGCCACCAGGAGCTGTACGCCGTCGCCATCACCGTGCCGGGTTTCTGCCGGTCCACCGTCAGTCCGCTGAAGCCGTAGTAGGTGTCGGCCTCGGCGACCGGGCTGATGTTCGTCCAGGTGCCGGTCGCCGTCGCGTACCGCCACACCTGGCCCTTGCCGCCGTCGTACGGCCCGCCCTTGTCGCTGTAGGAGAGATACAGATAGCCGTTCACCGCGTCCAGCACACCCTTGTGGGCCAGGTAGCCCGTCGGCTGACCGGCGAGCCGGCTCCAGGTCGCGCCGCCGTCCGTCGACCGGTACACCGAGTTCTGCAGGTCGGCGACCCCGACGTAGATCGCCTGCGTCGCGCTGCCGGACGTGCCCGTCTTCTCGTCGAAGGTGACCCAGACGATGCCCTGGTTGTCGCTGGCGTAGCCGCTGGTGTCGCTCGGATCCTGCTGGTAGTTGCCGACGTTGGGGAAGTTGGTCACCTGCGACCAGGTGGCCCCGGAGTCCGTCGACCGCCACAGTCCCTTGCCGCTCGGCGCCCCGAGATACAGCACGCTGTTCTTGTTCGGGTCGACCGCGAGCCGTTCGCCCATGCCCCGCCCCGGCATGTTGCCGCCGAGCTTGAAGGGCAGGTCGGTCTTCTGCCAGCTCGCGCCGCGGTTCGAGGAGCGCATGACCGCGCCGTTCGTCGGATCCCAGCTGTTGGTGTAGGTTCCGACGGCCGCGTACACCTTGTTCGGGTCCACGGAGTCGGACGCCAGGCTGACCACTCCGGTGTGCCCCCAGTCGTCCCAGCCGACCGAGTCGAGCAGCGGGGTCCAGGTCTTCGAGGACTCCTGCCAGCGATAGGCCCCGCCGATGTCCGTGCGGGCGTACGCCAGGTTCTTCTCCTTGCGGTTGAAGACGATGCCCGGCACGAAGCCGCCGCCGTCGATCCGGGCGTTCTTCCACGTGTAGGTGTCGGCTGCGAGCGAGACCTTCGCGGTGCTGTCCGCCGCCAGTGCGGGCGGGGTGCCGGCGAGCAGCCCGGCCGCGAGCGCGAGCACGGCCGTGAGGATGCGGGTTCTTCGCACGGGAGGGTCCTTTCCCGAGTGGGGGGCAAGCGCTTTCCGTATGGGGCGAGAGTTGCCGGGCGACCCCCAGTGCGGGAGGGGGTCGCCCGGCTTGTCGTCCCGTCGTCAGGTGACGGGACCGAGCACGCGGAGCTTTTTCAGGCGGTTCCGAGGTAACGCCGTGTACGGGTGCGCCCCTTCAGGGGCACGAGGAACTGCGCGACCAGCCACAACGGACCCGCAGTCGAACACGGCCCTACCCGCGGAGCGCCCGGCGGGGGCTATTCGAGAAGCTCCGCGTACGACCCCATGGCCAGGGCGATGTCCGCCTGGGCCCAGAACCGGTGATACGTGAACGAGGGCACCGCGCCGCCCGCGAGATAGGCCTGGATCTTCGACCAGGCCGGGTCGTTCTTGTAGAAGGACCGGATGGACTCGAACGTCGACGACGAGTTGATCGCGTCCCCGTTCGGCATGGTCCCGGTCCAGCCGCTCGGCACGTACACCGAGTCGTCGAAGCGGTTGTAGTCCGCCCGGTTCTCCGGCACCGCGATCCCCAGGCTGTCCTGGTAGTTGTTCCACATGCCGTCCAGCAGCGACTTGGCCGTGGCAGCGGCCTGGGTGTCACCACTGCGGTCCGCGTAGTACGTCAGGGTCTTGGCGTACGCGGCGGTCACCCCGACGTCGTTGGTGTAGTCCGCGACGGTGACGTGAAGTCCGCTGTTGGCACCGGGACTCGACGCGTTCCAGGTGTCGGGCTGGCCCGACCACTGCAGCGTCGACGGGATCTGGTAGGTGCCGTCCGGGTTGATCGTGGTCTTGGACAGCGCCCACTTGACCCACTTGTCGAGGACCGCCTTGGCCTGCGCGTTCCCCGTCTGCTGGTAGTACTCGGCCACCCGCTCCATCGACCACGCCTGGAAGCCGAACCACTGGTTGGACGGCGGGTCGTGGTAGACGGGCTGCTGGTCGTAGTACATGCCGTAGAACGTCGACTTGCCGGCCGGGGGAGTCGCGTAGCGGCCCGCCCAGCTGTTCGTCGCACCGCCCGCGATGGCACCCTCGTCGGACTGCAGCCAGCGGTAGAACTCCAGCTGCCGGCCCAGCGAGGTGTTCCAGTCCGCCGCGCCCGTCGCCGACTTGGGCTTCAGGTCGGCGTAGGAGCTCAGCGCGTACGCGGCCATCGGGTTCTGGTAGCCGCCGTGCGCGTGACTGGATCCGATGCGCCAGGCCCAGCCCGCCGAGGTGTCGGTGGCGCCGCCCCAGGCGTAGTACCAGGACAGCAGGTACATCGAGGCGTCCTTGCCGGTACCGGCCGCGCAGGTGGACGGACCGACACAGTTGCCGATCTTCTTGAAGTACTTGTCGTACATGGCGTAGCGCAGATAGTCGCCCATCTTCGCGGCCTTGCCCACGGTCGCGGAGACGTCGGAGCCCTTGCCCTGCTCCTTCGCCCACTTGTCGGCCCAGTACGCGGCCTGCACCGCGCGCGCGTCGGCGTCCGGGGCGTTGGTGAACTTCCACTGCTTGGCGTACGAGGCGTCACCGGTGAAGAGGTCCAGGTAGCCGTTCTTGCCGCCGTACTTGAACTGGTCGCAGGTCGGCTGCGGCACCGTCTCCCACACCGACTCCTGCGCACCGCGCTGGAAGGTGTTGATGTACGACGGTCCGGTGTCCGTCGGCCCCGCCTCGCACTTGCCGGGCGAGTTGCCGTAGCCGTAGACGTTGTCGACGTCCTGGAGCCAGTGCATGCCGTAGATGTCGTCCGTGCCGTACGCGCTCTTCAGCTCACCGGCGATCGGGTCCGAGCCGACGGAGACCGAGGAGTCGAGCTTCGCCGGGTACTCGTTCGGGGTGTCCAGCTCGGGCGCGTAGGTGGCCGGCTTGGAGGCGTTGTAGAAGGAGTTGGTCGGCTGGTCGGCGTGCGTGGGGATCATGTACTTCTCCATGATGTCCCAGGCCCCGTTGAACTTGGACCAGTCGCCCGTCACCTTGCCGTACATGGCCTGCAGCCACAGGAGGTAGCTGTACGCCTCCGACGTGGTCTCGTGGCCCTGGTCCGGCGCCTCGACGATCAGCGTCTCGACCGAGTGGTAGGGGATGCCCTCGGGGGAGAAGTAGCCGTTCGCCGGGTTGGTGATCTTGCCGTACAGATCCAGGAAGCGGGCGTTGTACGTGCCCGTCGCCGCGATCTGGGTGACGTTCACCGAGGCCTTCGCGTGACCGGTCGCCGTCGACTCGAAGGTCGCAGCTCCCGTGCCGGAGGCGTTGCCGGTGATGGTGACCGTCTGCGCGGTGTTCCAGTTCGACGGAGTGAAGGTGAGCGAGGCCCCACCGGTCACCGAGAGACCCGCGTTGCCGCTCGTGCGGGCGGTCGTGACGGTCACGTTGGCCGAGGGCTGCGTCGACAGCTTCACGGTGTACGTGCCCGTCTTGCCCTGCTGGACGGCCAGTTGGGTGGCGGAGGCGACGACCGCGGGGCCCGAGGCGACCGTGATGCCGACCGGCGTCGACTCACCGGACGCGCCCAGGCTGTCGTAGGCCTTCGCGAGCAGGGAATGACTGCCCACGGTCAAGCTTGAGACCGAGAGCGAGTACGGCGATGTCGTGTCGGTACCGAGCAGCGTGGTGTTGTCGTAGAACTCCACCTTGCTGATGGTCGCGTTGTCCGCGGCCGCCGCTGTCGCCGCGAGCGGCACCGCGTTGCCCTGGGTGTAGACCGCGCCCGCGGCCGGGCTGGTCAGCACGGTGATCGGCGGCTGGTGGGCGCCGGTGCAACTGGTGCCGTTGACCGCGAAATCGGTCGGGGCCGCGTTGGTGCCGCTGTAGGTGAACTGCCCGCCGGTGGTGACGGCGGCGCCCGCGGCGATGTTGGCGTTGTAGGTGGCGCTCTTGACCGTGACCGCCTGGCCGGACTGGGACCACGTGCCGTTCCAGCCGTTGCTCAGCTTCTGGTTGCCCGCGTAGCTGTACGTCAGGGTCCAGCCGTTGATGGCGTCCGTGCCGCGGTTGGTGATCGTCAGATCCGCGGTGAAACCGGAGCCCCAGTCGTTGGTCTTGTAGTCGACACTGCACTGAACTGCCGCTGCCTGTGCGGGAGTTGAAGCCGCACTCAGCATCGCGAACGGCAGTGCCATGGCCGCCACGACAGCGGTCCACAATCGCCGGACGGTCCGGCGTCTCCTGGTGGGGGGCATTGCTGGTTCCTCCTTGTGCGGCTCGGAGAAGTCAAGGCTTGAACCAGTGGGAGCGCTCCCATAGTGAGGACGAGCGTTCAAGGGGTCAAGGTGCTTGAAGAGTCGAAAAGATTCGACGAACGAGGCTCCGGAAAAGTCAAGTGACCCCTCTGTTCTTTGCTGTCACTTGGCGCTACCTTCCTTGACACCAGTGGGAGCGATTCCATCAGTCGACGCGTCCGTAACGACGCGCTGATCTGCAAGGAGTCGCTCATGCGACACCCCTCGCGTTCAGTACCTTTACTCAGGTTCGCCCCGCGCAGGACGCGCCGGTCACGTCAGCCGGCCCGTTTTTCTGCTGGGGGTCCGGGGGTTATCCCCCGGGGGAAAGCAGCAGCCGTTGCCGGCGCGGTCGCCCTCGTCGGGTCCGTGACGGCGCCGGTGGTCACGGCGTCCGGCGCCACCCCCGCCTGCTCGGTGGAGTACTCCGTCACCAGTCAGTGGGGCAGCGGTTTCCAGGGCTCCGTGAAAGTCACCAACAACATGGCCGCGGTGAGCAGTTGGAGTCTCACCTTCGACTTCGCCGGCGGTCAGAAGCTCACCCAGGGCTGGAACGCGAAATGGTCCCAGTCCGGCACGACGGTCACCGCTGCCAACGAGAGCTACAACGGCTCGCTCGGCAGCGGAGCGAGCGTCAGTGCCGGATTCATCGCGTCCTCGTCCGGGAGCAACGCCGTACCCGCGTCGTTCAAGCTCAACGGCACGGCCTGCAACACGGACGCCGAGCCGTCCCCCACTCCGGATCCGCCGGATCCTGAGGACACGGCTCCCCCCGTCCTGCGGGTCTCCGGCAACAAGCTCGTGGACGCGGGCGGCGCCACCCGTCGGCTGCTCGGCGTGAACCGGTCCGGCGGCGAGTTCATGTGCGTCCAGGGCCGCGGTGTCTTCGACGGCCCGGTCGACGACGCCTCCGTCAAGGCGATCGCCGACTGGAAGGCGAACACGGTCCGCATTCCCCTCAACGAGGAGTGCTGGCTGGGCCTGTCCAACATCAACCCGGCCTACGCCGGGGCGAACTACATCAACGCCGTCAAGGACCTGGTCGCCAAGGTCAAGGCCCACGGCATGACACCCGTGGTCGAACTGCACTGGACCTACGGCCAGTACACCGGCAACTCCGCCGGCTGCTCCGACGTGCACGCGAGCTGCCAGAAGCCGATGCCCGACATGCGGTACACGCCCTCCTTCTGGGCCTCGGTGGCCAACACCTTCAAGAACGACCGCACTGTCGTCTTCGACCTGTTCAACGAGCCCTACCCGGACCGCGCCACTTCCACGACCACCCAGGCGTGGCAGTGCTGGCGGGACGGCGGCACCTGCCCGGGCATCGGGTACGAGGTCGCCGGCATGCAGGACCTCGTCGACAGCGTCCGGGGCACCGGAGCGACCAACCTGATCCTCGCCGGGGGGATCGCCTACTCCAACGACCTCAGCCAGTGGCTGACGTACAAGCCGACCGACCCGGCGGGCAATTTCGCCGCCGCCTGGCACGTGTACAACTTCAACACCTGCTCCAACGAGAGCTGCTGGAACTCCACGCTCGCTCCGGTGGCCGCCCAAGTTCCCCTCGTGGCAGGGGAGATCGGCGAGAACACCTGCGCGCACGGCTTCATCGACCAGGTCATGAAGTGGTTCGACGACCGAGGCCTGTCGTATCTCGGCTGGACCTGGAACACCTGGGACTGCTCCTCCGGACCGTCCCTGATCAGCAGCTACGACGGCACCCCCACAGCGTTCGGCACCGGGCTGCGTGACCATCTGCGTGCCCTGAACGGATAGCACCCGCTCAACGGACCCACCCGCTCAACGGACAGCACCCGCTGAACAAACAGCACCCGCTCAAGGGACAACTCCCTCGAACGAGAAGGAAACCCGCACTCATGAGTCGTACGAGAACAGCGCTCCTCGCTGCCCTGGCGCTCGTCGCCGGGGCCTCCGGGACCGCGCTAGCCGTGACCCCCGGGGACGCAGGCATCGCCGCCGTCCCCTGCACCGTGGACTACAAGGTGCAGAACCAGTGGGACACCGGCTTCACCGCCGCCGTCACGATCACCAACAACAGTGCCGCCAAGTCGAGTTGGTCACTGAAGTGGTCGTACGCCGGAAACCAGAAGGTCACCAGCGGCTGGAACGCCAAGATCAGCCAGAGCGGAACGGCCGTCACCGCCGCCAACGAGAGCTACAACGGCACGCTCGCCACCGGCGGTTCGGCCAGCTTCGGCTTCCAGGGCACCTACAGCGGCACCAACGCGATCCCCGCCACCTTCACCCTCGACGGGGTGACCTGCAACGTCGACGGCGGCACCGGTCCGACGGACCCGCCGGACCCCGGGGGCGGCACCAAGGTCGACAACCCGTACACCGGCGCCAAGGTGTACGTGAACCCCGAGTGGTCCGCGAAGGCCGCCGCCGAGCCGGGCGGCAGCCGGATCTCCAACCAGCCCACCGGCGTGTGGCTCGACCGGATCGCCGCGATCAACGGCGTCAACGGCGGCATGGGGCTGCGCGCCCACCTCGACAAGGCCCTGGAGCAGAAGGGCAGCGGCGAACTCGTCGTCCAGCTGGTCATCTACAACCTGCCCGGCCGCGACTGTGCGGCGCTCGCCTCCAACGGCGAACTCGGTCCCACGGAGATCGACAAGTACAAGACGCAGTACATCGACCCGATCGCGGCGATCCTCGCCGACCCGAAGTACGCCTCGCTGCGGATCGTCAACACGATCGAGATCGACTCGCTGCCGAACCTTGTCACCAACGTCTCGCCGCGGGCCACCGCCACCGCCAACTGCGACACCATGAAGGCCAACGGCAACTACATCAAGGGCGTCGGCTACGCGCTCAACAAGCTCGGTGACGCCCCCAACGTCTACAACTACGTGGACGCCGGCCACCACGGCTGGATCGGCTGGGACGACAACTTCTCGGCGACCGTCCAGACCATCAAGCAGGCCGCGACCGCCGAGGGCGCCACCGTCAACGACGTCCAGGGCTTCATCACCAACACCGCCAACTACAGCGCGCTCAAGGAGCAGTACTTCACCATCAACGACTCCGTGGGCGGCAAGTCCGTGCGCGAGTCGAAGTGGGTCGACTGGAACCGGTACACCGACGAACTCTCCTTCGCCCAGGCCTTCCGCCAGGAGGCGGTGAACCAGGGCTTCGCCTCGGGCGTCGGCATGCTGATCGACACCTCCCGCAACGGCTGGGGCGGCACCGCCCGGCCCACCGGCCCCGGTGCCACGACGGACGTGGACACCTACGTCAACGGCGGCCGGATCGACCGGCGTATCCATGTCGGCAACTGGTGCAACCAGTCGGGGGCCGGTCTCGGTGAGCGTCCGAAGGCCAGTCCGGCCGCCGGGATCGACGCCTACGTGTGGATCAAGCCTCCGGGTGAGTCCGACGGGTCCAGCTCCGCGATCGCGAACGACGAGGGCAAGGGCTTCGACCGGATGTGCGACCCGACGTACACGGGCAACCCGCGGAACAACAACAACATGTCCGGTGCGCTGCCGAACGCTCCGCTGTCGGGGCACTGGTTCTCGGCGCAGTTCCAGGAGCTCATGAAGAACGCGTACCCCGCGCTCTAACCGGGCCGGGTGCGGTGGGGCTGCGGGTACCGGTCCGTCGTGGCCGGTCGCGCAGTTCCCCGCGCCCCTGAAAGCATCACGTCGGCCGGGGCCCGGTCAGTTCTCTTTGGCCAGGCCCCGGCGGATTGCGAACTCCACCGCCGAATAGTCGCCGTCGGGGCGGTCCAACTCGTACGGCTGCGCCGGGAGCAGTGGCGGCTGTGCCATGAAGCGGGGGTTCGTGCCGTGGTGGGGCTGGGCCGCGTGGACCAGAAAGGGGTGGCAGAGGTAGACGTCCCCGGGGCTGCCGGTGGCGTGGGCGAGCGGGCGGTGTGCCGAGGCCTTGTCCACCTCAGGGCCCAACTCCATGAATGACGCGCCCTGTTCGCCGTGCGGCTCCAGGACCGGGGGTACGTCGAGATGGGAGCCCACTCTGATGCGGGTCGGGGCGTCGGTCTCGGTGACCTCACTGAACAGGAACAGCATCAGCAGGGCGCGGTCCCGGGAGCGCAGGTTGGTGTGGTACATCCCGGCCGGCGCGTCCTCGGGAAGGTAACTCCCCTCGATGTGCCAGCCCGCGTCGTCGGGTTCCTCCGCGTGCGGAAACCGCAACGGGAAACTGCCCAGTGAGTAGCGGGGCTGCCAGCGGTTCTCACCCACCAGCAGGTCGAACGCCTCGTGCAGCACCGGCGAGTTGGCGGCCGCCGCGAACGGGCCCTGTGCCATCCCGGCCACCCACACCACCGGGTCCTTCCAGGAGGCCCGGTCCTCGGGATCGTAGGCCGTCTCCCGCCACAGCAGCGACGCGCAGTGCTGGGCGACGCGGGGCGGGAAGGCGCCCTCGATCCTCACGAATCCGTCTTCGAGGAAGCGCTCCACCAGTTCGTCGTCCATGGGGTCATCGTGGGGGACCGGCGGGGGCGGGCGCATCCCATTTTCTTTGCGTCCGCTTTGCCGTGCTTTTTGCTGTCGTGGCAACATCGCTGGCTTGTTCGCGGTGCGTCGGCGCACGCTGGCCGCGTCCCGAGGAGAGGCTGGCACCATGGCGCACGATCACGACACCCACGGTCACCACCACCACGACCACACCGACATCGACTGGTCCGAGATGGCCCACCACCTGGAGACCCAGGCGGAACTGTTCACGCCCCTGTACGAACGTGCCCTGGCCTGGCTCGGGCACAAGCAGACCGAGCCGGGGCTGATCGTCGACGCGGGCAGTGGGCCCGGGGTGCTGTCCTGTCTGCTCGCCGAGGCGTTTCCGGGGGCCCGGGTGGTCGCCGTCGACGGGGCCGAGGCCCTGCTGGAGCGGGCGCAGGCCCGGGCCGAGCGGCTCGGTGTCGCCGATCGCTTCGGAACCCTCGCCGGTGAACTGCCCGGAATCCTCGATGACTTGGACTACCCGGTGGATCTGCTCTGGGCCAGCCGGAGCCTGCACCACCTGGGCGACCAGCGGGCCGGGATCGCCGCGTTCGCCTCGCGGCTGGCGCGGGGTGGCACGCTGGCGTTGATGGAGGGTGGGCTGCCCGCGCGTTTCCTGCCCCGGGACATCGGGATCGGACGGCCGGGGCTCCAGGCCCGGCTCGACGCGCTGGAGGAGCAGTGGTTCGCCCAGATGCGCTCGGACCTGCCCGACTCCGTCTCCGAGGCCGAGGACTGGCCCGCGCTGATGGCCTCCGCGGGGCTGCGGCACACCGGTACGCGGAGTTTCCTGCTGGATCTTCCGGCACCGACGACAGACCGGGCCCGTGCGTACATCGCCGCGTCACTGGGGCGGCTGCGGGACGTGTTCGCGGACCAACTGGACTCCGGCGACTGCGAAACGCTCGACCGGCTCCTCGACCCCGAGGACGCGGCGAGCGTGCACCGGCGGCCGGATGTGTTCGTGCTGGCCGCGCACACCGTGCACACCGCTGTGCGGACGGGCTGACATGCGCCTCTGCATGGACCGCGTGATGCCGTCTCCCTCAAACCGACTACCGCCGGACCTGCCGCACTTGACTTGGAGAACGCTCCAACTGATGTACTCCCTGCCGTCCACGAGATGACAGAAGAACACAGGGGGAAGCCATGTCCGACTCACCGGTCGCGCTCATCACCGGCGGCGGCAGTGGTATCGGCGCCGCGGTCGCGCGGCAGCTGCTCGACGCGGGGCACCGGGTGGCCGTCACGGGGCGTGGTGAGCCGCGGCTGCGGGCCTTCGCCGAGGAACTCGGCAACCCGGAGGGCCTGCTGACGTTCGTCGGCAACGCGGCCGAGTACGGCGACATCCAGGCCGCCGTCGACGGCACGCTCAAGGAGTTCGGCCGGCTGGACACGGTCGTGGCCAACGCGGGCTTCGCCACCCATGACACCGTGGCCGCGGGGGACCCCGCCGGCTGGACCGAGATGGTGCTGACCAACGTGCTCGGCCCCGCCCTCCTCATCCGCGCCTCCATCGACGCGCTCAAGGAGACCCGCGGCCGGATCGTGCTGGTCGGCAGTGTCGCCGGGTTCATCCACGGGCCCGGCAACCTCTACGGAGCGACGAAGTGGGCCGTGACCGGGCTCGCCGAGAACGCCCGCCGCGAGGTGACCGAGTTCGGCGTCGGCGTCACCCTGATCGCGCCCGGCCGGGTGGAGACGCCGTTCTGGGACAGCAACGGCAGCCTGCCGCCCGGTCACCTCCTCACCGCCGACCAGATCGCCGCCTCGGTCGTGTGGGCCGTACGGCAGCCGGAGGGCGTCGACATCAACACCGTGGTCGTACGGCCGATCGGACAGCCCGTCTGACGCGCGGGGCCCTGCACGGGCCGGCTGACGCCGGACACGCGACGGCCGGCGGTGGGCTCCCTGTGACAGGGGCCCACCGCCGGCCGAACCGCTGTGCCGTCAGGCGGCGTTGAACGTCGACGGGTCCGGGCCCAGGCGCCGGTCCTCGTTGAGCGCGCTGATCGCCGCCAGGTCCTCGGTGTCCAGGCTGAAGTCGAAGACCTCGATGTTCTCCTTGATCCGGGACGGGGTCACGGACTTGGGGATCACGACATTGCCGAGCTGCAGGTGCCAGCGCAGCACGACCTGGGCCGGGGTGCGCTCGTGCTTCCGGGCGATGGCCACGACGGCCGGGACCTCCAGCAGGCCCTTGCCCGAGCCGAGCGGCGACCAGGCCTCGGTGGCGATGCCCTGCTCCGCGTGGTACTCGCGGGCCGCGTGCTGCTGGAGGTGCGGGTGCAGCTCGATCTGGTCGACGGCCGGGATCACGGACGTCTCGGCGATCAGGCGCTCCAGGTGGTCGGGCTCGAAGTTGGACACACCGACGGCCCGGATCCGGCCGTCCGCGTGCAGCTTCTCGAACGCCTTGTAGCTGTCGACGTACAGGTCGCGGGAGGGCGTGGGCCAGTGGATCAGGTACAGGTCCACGTAGTCCAGGCCGAGCTTCTCCAGCGAGGTGTCGAAGGCGCGCAGGGTGGAGTCGTAGCCCTGGTCGCTGTTCCAGAGCTTGGTGGTGACGAAGATGTCCTCACGGGCCACTCCGGAGGCGGCGATGGCCTTTCCGGTGCCCTTTTCATTGCCGTAGATCGCCGCTGTGTCGATGCTGCGGTACCCGGCCTCGAGTGCCGTGGCGACGGCGCGCTCGGCCTCGTCGTCCGGCACCTGCCAGACGCCGAAACCCAGCTGGGGCATCTCCACGCCGTTGTTGAGGATGATCGGGGGGACCTTGCTGCTCACGAGCTCTTGATCCTTACGGTTGTCGTCGGGTGGCACTCCTATGTTCAACGATCACAAGCCGTGATGCATTCCTGACCGGGGAATCCGTCCGAACTGACCCGCCGGTCAGTGGGCGATGGCTGAAATTGGCCGGAAATGCATCCGACCTCTTCGGTACAGACCATTGACCGCCGACGGTCCTGCCGCGACTCTGGATCGCGCAAACGGGCGGAATCCTGAACTCAGTTCATGGATATGAATTCGCCCTGACTTTCATCCGATGTTTCCCGTGTCTCCTGGCTCACGGAGAGGGAGGAACATGAGACGCCGTCGTCTCCGCACGGCTCTGACGACCCTTGCGCTCGCCGCCGCGACCCTGGTCACCGTGCCGGCCGCCGCACCCCCGCCCGCCGGCTCCCCGATCGGACCGTCCCCGGACCGGGACTGGTCCGTGGCGATGGTCGAGTCGACCATGGCCCGCTACACATCGAGCAGCATCGGTGGCTGGTCCTACCCGGTCGGCCTCTACCTCTACGGCCAGTACCTCGCGTACGAGCGCACCCATGACACCCGCTACCTGACCTATATCAAGGACTACGTCGACCGCTTCGTGAAGAGCGACGGCTCGATCGGCCAGTCCTTCAACAGCCTGGACAGCATGCAGGCCGGCCGGCTCCTGGTGATCCTGCACCACGAGACCGGCCAGGACCGCTACCGCAAGGCGGCGAAGAAGATCGTCGACCGCCTGGCCGGCTATCCGCGCACGAGTGACGGCGGCTTCTGGCACGCCGACACCGCGAGCCGCGCCCACCAGCTCTGGGCGGACGGCGTCTACATGGTGAACCCGTTCCTCGTCGAGTACGGAGAGGAGTTCGGCGACAGCTCGTACACCGATGACGAGGCCGCGAAACAGCTCGCCGTCTACGGAAGTCACCTCCAGGTCGCGAACGGACTGCTCAAGCACGCCTACGACGAGTCGAAGACCGCCGGCTGGGCCGACCCGCAGACCGGGCTCGCCCCCGAGCACTGGTGCCGTGCGGTCGGCTGGTACTCCATGGCGATCGTCAACGTCCTGGACGGCATTCCGCAGCACCACCCGCGCCGGGCCCAGCTGCTCTCTGTCTTCCGCAAGTTGGCGGCCGGCCTGGAGAAGTACCAGGACCCGGCGACCGGCCGCTGGTTCCAGGTGATCGACAAGGGCGCCCGCGGCGACAACTGGACCGAGACGTCCTGCTCCAGCATGTTCACCTACGCCCTCTCGCGCGGCGCCCAGCAGGGATACCTGGACCAGCATTTCAAGGCCGTCGCACACCGCGGCTACCAGGGCGTGCTCGCCCGGCTCTCGGTCGGCTCCGACGGGCGCACGAACCTCGCCGACATCTCCATCGGCACCAACGTCGGCGACTACGCGTACTACATCGCTCGCGACCGGGCCACCAACGACTTCCACGGCCTGGGCGCCTTCCTGATCATGAACGAACAACTGCGAGGTGATTAGTGTCATGAACACATCCAGAAGGGTGTTGCTGGGCGCCGCGCTCGGCGGTGCCACGGCGGCCGCGGTCGGTCTGTCGACGGCGACCGCCGCCCACGCCGCCTCCTGGCAGCAGAAGTGGGCCCCCTCCGCGAGCGCAGACGGCCTCGGCGCCTTCGAGACGATCGAGGACGACCGCGCCGACTCGCACACCGCCGGACAGCCGCACATCTACACCACCGGCAACAACTGGCGATTCGACATGCACACCGTCGACCGCGACACCTCGACCGACCGCCAGCGCCAGGAGGTCACCGGGCTGCGCAACGGCAGCGGCAGCAACTACCTGAAGTGGACGAAGGGCCAGACCTGGCGGGTCACCTACTCGATGTACATCCCGAGCTCCCTGAAGGCGACCACCACCTTCACCCACATCATGCAGATGAAGCAGCCCGGCAGCGGCACCTCGCCGATCGTCGTGCAGTCCCTGCGCCGGGTGAACGGCAAGCAGACGATCGAGCTGAAGCTCGCCATCGACGACATCCTCGTCGGCCGCACCGACCTGGACCCGCTGCACGACAAGTGGACCGACGTCGACTTCCAGATCAAGGTCGGCGACGGCTCGGCGGGTTCGGTCCGCTGGATCCTCAAGTCCGCCGGCTCGACCGTCATCGACGCGTCGAAGACCGGCGTCGACACCTTCCTGGCCGACCGGGTCCGCCCGAAGTGGGGCATCTACCGCTCCCTCGGCGACACCTCCGGCTCCCTCCAGAACACCTACCTGCTGCTCAGCAACCTCCGCGGCTACCAACTGGTCTGAGGAGCCGTCACCTTGATACCCCCCACTGCCCCACGCTCCCGTTCCCGGGCGGCGGCGATCGTCCTCTTCGTCGTCGCCGTCGTCCTCGGACTCAGCCACCCGGCGGCCCCGGCCGCCCCGCAGGACCCGTCCCGAGCCGCCGCCGTCTTCGACGTACGCGACTACGGCGCCAAGGGAGACGGCTCCGCCAACGACACCCCCGCCGTCAACAAGGCGATCAGCGCGGCGAGTTCGGCGGCGGGCGGCGGAGTCGTCCGCTTCCCGCCCGGCGACTACAAGTCGAAGAACACCATCCACATGAAGAGCCATGTGACGCTCAGCCTCGACAAGGGCGCCACCCTCCAGGGCGCCGGCGCCGACACCTACGACAAGGCCGAGTCCAATCCGTACGACAGCTACCAGGACTACGGGCACAGCCACTTCCGCGACGCGATGATCTACGGCGACAAGCTGACCGACATCGGCTTCGTCGGCCAGGGCGTCATCGACGGCATGGGCAACCTGATCACCGGCAACCCGAAGTCCGGCGAGGCCGACAAGATCATCTCCCTGACCCGGTGCGACGGACTCACGATCGGCGACGGCCTCACCCTCCGCCGCGGCGGCCACTTCGCGGCGCTCGTCAACGGCTGCAAGAACGTGACGTCGGACCACCTGACCATCGACACCGCGAGCGACCGCGACGGCTGGAACATCATCTCCACGACGAACGTCACGGTGACGAACGCGAACATCAAGGCCAACGACGACGCCCTGGTCTTCAAGAGCGACTACGCCCTCGGCGCCAAGCTGCCCAACGGCCACGTCCGCGTGGGCGACAGCTTCCTGTCCGCCCGTTGCTGCAACGCCCTCATGTTCGGCTCGGAGACCTGCGGCGACTTCTCGGACTACCGGTTCGAGAACATCCGTATCGACGGCGCCGACAAGTCCGGCCTCGGCATGGTGTCGATGGACGGCGCGAAGATCTCCGACGTCCACTACCGCGACATCACGATGACGAACGTCCACTCGCCGATCATGCAGAAGATCGGCACCCGAAAGCGGTGCGGCAACAGTCCCGGTGTCGGATCGATCAGCGACATCACGTACGACGACATCACGGCCACCGGCAGCAGTCCGTCCTTCAGCCCGACCCTGTGGGGCGAGACCGGCCACCGCATCAAGGGCGTGACCTTCAACAACGTCGACATCACGGTCCCGGGCGGCAACGGCACCATGTCCACCGGTGTGCCGGGCAACGACCCGAACGACTACAACCCCAAGGCCATCGGCACCCGGCCGGCGTACGGCTGGTACCTCCACAACGCCGACGACATCCGCTTCACCGACAGCTCCGTGAAGTTCGCAGCGGACGACGGCCGCCCGGCATTCCTCGCCAACGCGGCGGACGGCATCCGGCTCACCCGGTTCACCGCGCAGAAGGGCGGCGGCTCCCCGTACGACGTGGGCTTCCAGGACGTGACGGGCGGCTGCCTGACGGACAGTCACAACACCTCCGGGGGCTCCCTGCGGGTCTCGGGAAGCCAGGACTGCGGCAGTACGGCGGTGAAGCCGCTCGACCTCGAGAACCCCCGCCAGGACTTCCTGCGCAACTCCGTCGGCGGCCTCTTCCTGCACTGGGGCCTGCGCACCGCACCGGCCCACACCAGCTGCACGGCCTGGGAGGACGACGTCACGAACGGCGGCTGGAACGCCGACTACTGGGTGAAGGAGGCCCAGAAGCTGCACACGCAGTACCTCGTCCTCGCCTCCTTCCACAGCCGCCTCGGTTACGCCCGCACCTGGCCGTCGAAGATCCCCGGCTCCTGCTCCACCGAGCGGGACTTCCTGGGTGAACTGGTCACCGCCGCGAAGGCCAAGGGGCTGAAGGTCATCCTCTACATGACCAATGACCCCCAGTGGCACGACGAGGGCGGCCACGAGTGGCTCGACTCGGCCGCCTACTCCGCCTACAAGGGCAAGAACGTCGACCTGACCACCAACGACGGCTTCGGGCAGTTCAGTTACGACAACTTCTTCGAGGTCATGAACCGCTACCCCGACCTCGGCGGCTTCTGGATCGACAACGACAACGCCTACTGGGAGAGCCACGACCTCTACCGGCAGATCTACGAGAAGCGTCCGAACTACACGCTCAGCAACAACAACGAAGACACGTCGATCATGGACATGATCAGCAATGAGCAGAAGACGGGGATGACGCCGGCGTACGACTACCCGCAGGCGGTCTACACGGCCCAACCCCGCGTCACCGAGGCGGACTTCAAGCTGCCCTCCACCGGCGCCTGGTGGTACGGCGGCACCGACCCGTCGGTCGACAAGATGCTCACCCTCGGCCGCCTCGTCACCAACGCCGGCTCGTCCGTGAAGGCACTGATGGCCGAGACCGCCCAGGTCAACGGCAAGTTCCCGGCCAACCAGGCCGACTTCAACAATGTCGCGAACTCCTACCTCGACCCCATCTGGGAGTCCCTGCACGGCACGGAGGGCGGCGGCTACCTGTACGGCGGGCTCAAGCCGGGATTCTGGAACGACGGCGCCCATGGCGTCACCACGATCAGCAAGACCGACCCCGACCGCCAGTACATCCACGTCCTGACCCCGCCCAGCACCAGCACCCTGCGCATCCGCGACAACGGCTACCGCGTCGCGTCGGTCACCAACCTCCGTACGGGCGCGGCGGTTTCGTGGTCGCAGTCGGGCGGCGTACTCACCCTCACCGGCCTCGGGAACTGGGACCCGTACGACACGGTGTTCAAGGTCACCACAGCCGGGCGCCAGGGCATCCTCACCGGCGTCAAGGTGAGCGCGAGCGCCTCGGCGAGCGGTCACGCGGGCTCGGCCGCCGGTGACGGGGACTACCGCACCTACTGGGACAACGACAAGACCCTCCCCGTGAGCCTCACCTTCGACCTCGGCAGTTCGAAGAAGGTCCAGTACCTCGGGCTCAACCAGCGCGAGGACTCCGTCTCCTACGCCCGCTCGGACACCGAGCAGTCGGCGCGGATCAAGGACTACAAGGTGTATCTGAGTGCTGACGGCTCCACCTGGGGCAGCGCGGTGAAGACCGGCCAGCTGCCGAGCCGCCGCGGCATGCAGGGCATCGACCTGACCGCGGCCAACGCCCGCTATGTCCGCCTGGAGGTCAGCTCCACCTGGGCCGCCGCCACCGACACCACCCGCTACAAGCGACTGCGCATCGACGAGGCGTGGATCGGCACGTCGTACGCCACACCCACGAACGGGGGACAGTCATGATCCGGATCAGATCGCTCACGGCCGCGGTGGCTGGCCTGCTCCTCGCCGCCGCCGTGCCGCTCGTGGGCACCGCCCAACCGGCCGCCGCCTCCGACAACGGCCAGTCCGTCCGGCCCGCCATGGGATGGTCCAGCTGGAGCTACGTGCGCCGCACTCCGACCGAGGCGAAGATCAAGGCGCAGGCCGACGCGCTGGTCGCCAACGACCTCAAGGACCACGGATTCGTGTACGTCAACCTCGACGACTTCTGGCAGAAGTGCGACAGCAACGGCTTCGTCGTCGACGGCTACGGCCGCTGGACCGCCGACACGGCAAAGTTCCCCGGCGGGATCAAGGCGCTGGCCGACTACGTCCACTCCAAGGGCCTGAAGTTCGGCTTCTACGTCACTCCGGGCATCGCGAAGAACGCCGTCACCAAGAACACGCCGATCGAAGGGACCTCGTACCACGCGAAGGACATCGCGGACACGTCCAGGACCGAGAAGAACTACAACTGCAAGAACATGTACTACATCGACTACTCCAAGCCGGGAGCGCAGGAGTTCGTCGACTCCTGGGCCCGGCAGTTCGCGTCCTGGGGTGTCGACTACCTGAAGATCGACGGAGTGGGCAGCGCGGACATCCCCGACGTCCAGGCCTGGGACAAGGCGCTGCGAGCGAGCGGACGGCCCATCAACTTCGCGCTCTCCAACAACCTCCCGATCGCCGACGCCTCCACCTGGCGGAAACTGGCCAACAGCTGGCGTACCCAGGGTGACATCGAGTGCTACTGCGGGCCGGGGAGCAACGGCAGCGGCTATCCCCTCACCGACTGGTCCCACGTCACCAAACGCTTCGACTCGGCAGCCTCCTGGCAGCCGTACGCAGGCCCCGGCGGCTGGAACGACCTGGACTCGCTGGAGGTCGGCAACGGCTACCAGGTGGGCCTGACCGCCGACCAGCGGCGCTCCCACTTCACCCTGTGGGCGATGGCGGCCTCGCCGCTGCTGCTCGGCACCGACCTCACCCACCTCGACTCCGTCGACAAGGCGATGCTGACCAACGACCGCCTCATCGGGGTCGACCAGGACGGCGTGGCCGCCAAGCGGATCGTGAACAGCGGGGTCAAGCAGGTCTGGAGCAAGAAGGAGAGCGACGGCCAGTACGTGGTGGCCCTGTTCAACACCGGTACGTCCGGCAACGCGACGGTCACCGTGGACTGGTCCCAGGTCGGCTTCACCGGCTCCGGAGACGTCACCGACCTGTGGTCCGGCTCCCACAAAGGTGTGATCGCCGACTCCTACAGCGCGACCCTGCGGCCCGGCGAGACCCGGCTGATCCGTGTGAAGCCCGTCAACTCCCTCAAGAGCGCGGCTGCTTCACCGGGCATGGCCGTCGCCCCCTACGAGTACCTCGGCTGGGGCAACCCGCAGAACCCCACCTCGGTGATGTCGGCGACCGGCGTCAAGTGGTTCACCCTCGCGTTCATCCTCTCCGACGGCGGCTGCAACCCGAAGTGGGACGGCTCGCGCCCGCTGACCGGCGGCACCGACCAGTCGAGGATCGACGCGATCAGATCCGCCGGCGGTGACGTCATGGTCTCCGTCGGCGGCTGGAGCGGGAACAAGCTCGGTGAGAAGTGCTCCAGTGCCTCGGCGCTCGCCGGCGCCTACCAGAAAGTGATCAACGCCTACAAGCTGAAGGCCCTCGACATCGACATCGAGAACACCGAGTGGTCCAACGCGACCGTACGGCAGCGGGTCGTCGACGCGCTGAAGACCGTCAAGGCGAACAACCCCGGCCTGAAGACCGTCATCACCTTCGGCACCACCACCAGCGGCCCCGACTCCACCGGCGTCGACATGATCAAGCGGGCGGCGAACTCGGGCCTGGCGAACGACGTGTGGTGCATCATGCCGTTCGACTTCGGCGGCGGCACCACGAACATGGGCACCCTGACCACGCAGGCCATGGAAGGACTCAAGGCACGGGTCAAGTCGGCGTACGGCTACAGCGACGCCACCGCCTACGCCCATATCGGGCTGTCCTCGATGAACGGCAAGACCGACGACTCCGGTGAGCGCGTCCGGGTCGCCGACTTCAGGACCATGCTCGCCTACGCCCAGCAGCACCACATCGGGCGCCTCACCTACTGGTCCGTCAACCGCGACCGCCCCTGCGACTCGGGCACCGACGGCGACTCCTGCAGCGGCGTGACGCAGCAGCCGTACGAGTACCTCAAGGTCTTCACCCAGTACACGGGCTGAAGGGAACATCCGTGAAAACTAGAAGAGTTCTGCCCTACGGCCTCGCCGCGGCCCTCGCGCTGCCCCTGGCCGGCCTGAGCCAGGCCTCCGCGCTCGCGGCCACCGACTACCAGGCGGAGGACGCGACCGTCGTACAGGGCACGGTGGCCACCAACCACACCGGTTACACGGGCACCGGCTTCGTCGACTACACCAACGTCAAGGGCGCCTATGTGGAGTTCACCGTCAGCGCGGCTTCCGCGGGCACCACGGCCGTCACCTTCCGCTATGCCAACGGGACCTCGACCGACCGGCCCATGGACATCTCCGTGAACGGCACGGTCGTGTCCTCGGCCGTCTCCTTCCCGGCCACCGCCGACTGGAACACCTGGGCCACCAGAACCGTCGACGTCCCGCTCACCGCGGGCACCGCCAAGATCCGCGCGACCGCCACCACCGCCGCCGGAGGCCCCAACCTCGACCGCATCGGCGTCGATACGGCCACCGACTCCCAGGCCCCGAGCCGTCCCGGGCAGCCCAGTTGCTCCGAGATCGATGAGAACGGGCTCACGCTGGCCTGGGGCGCCTCCACCGACAACGTGGGCGTGACGGCGTACGACCTCTACGAGCACGGCAACAAGATCGGTGAGGCGCCCGGCGGTTCGACCAGCAAGCCGCTCACCGGTCTGACCCCCGCCACCACCTACAACCTCACGATCATCGCCCGTGACGCGGCCGGCAACACGTCCCCGGCGAGCCCCGTCGTCGACTGCACCACCAAGCCCAGCTCCGACACCACCCGACCGACCAAGCCCGGCACCCTGTCCGCGGCGGACGTCACCGCGAACAGCGCCGCACTGAGCTGGGGCGTCTCCACCGACAACCGGGCGGTCACCGGCTACGACCTGCGCAGTGACACCACCGTCTACAAGTCCGTCACCTCCGACACCTCGACCACGCTGACCGGGCTCGCCTGCAACAGCCCGTACAGCCTGAACGTCGTCGCCCGAGACGCGGCCGGCAACGTCAGCGAGCCGAGCAACACGGTCAC
Source organism: Streptomyces sp. NPDC005402 (assembly GCF_040606575.1). Taxonomy (NCBI): domain Bacteria; kingdom Bacillati; phylum Actinomycetota; class Actinomycetes; order Kitasatosporales; family Streptomycetaceae; genus Streptomyces; species Streptomyces sp. NPDC005402. Next base: position 12,489 of record NZ_JBEXFB010000016.1, on the reverse strand, counting down.
CTTCACCACCAAGGCGTGCGCCACCGACGGCGGCGTCCCCTCCTCCATCGCCACGCTCTCCTCCGGCTGGACCATCCCCTGGGGTATCTTCTGGCTGCCCGACGGCAAGAGCGCGCTGGTCACCGAGCGGGACGACTTCCGGGTCTGGAAGGTCACCAAGGACGGCACGAAGACGCAGGTCGGCACCGTCCCGAACGCCGTCACCACCAACGGCGAAGGCGGACTGCTCGGTGTCGCCGTCGACCCGAAGTGGGAGACGAACCACCGCGTCTACTTCATGCACACCGCGTCCGAGGGCAACCGTGTGGTCCGCATGACGTACGACGGGACCACACTGAGCGACTACACAGTCCTCCTGCAGGGCATCAAGAAGAACCGCTACCACAACGGCGGCCGCCTCGCCTTCGGCCCCGACGGCTACCTCTACGTCTCCACCGGCGAGGCCCAGACACCCGACCTGGCGCAGGACAAGAGCTCCCTCAACGGCAAGATCCTGCGCATGACGACGGACGGGAAACCGGCCCCGGGCAACCCGTTCGGCACCTACGTCTACAGCCTCGGCCACCGCAACCCGCAGGGCCTCGCCTTCGACCGGAGCGGCCGCCTGTGGGAAGCGGAGTTCGGCAACAGCTCCAAGGACGAACTGAACCTGATCAAGCCCGGCGCGAACTACGGCTGGCCGGTCTGCGAGGGCACCTGCTCCACCGCCGGGATGACCAACCCGAAGGCCACCTGGAACGTCTCGGAGGCCTCGCCGAGCGGCATCGCGATCGTGCGCAACGTCGTCTACATGGCCTCTCTGCGCGGTGAGCGGCTGTGGCGGATCCCCATCAACGGCGACAACGAGAGCGTCGGCACGCCGACCGCGTACTACGTGGGCACCTACGGCCGGCTGCGCACGGTCACCAAGGTGCCGGGCGCCGACCAGCTGTGGCTGTCGACCACCAACTGCGACAACAACGGAGGTGCGGCGGACGGATCGGACAAGATCTTCCGCGTGACGATCAGCTGACAGACCCCAGGCCGTGACACGGGTCGTCAGGCCCGGTACAGCGCCTCGACCTCGCCCGCGTACGCCGTCTCGATCGCCTTGCGCTTCAGCTTCAGCGACGGGGTGAGCAGCCCGTGCTCCTCGGTGAAGGGCTGCGCGAGGATGCGGAACGTGCGGATCGACTCGGCCTGCGAGACCAGGGTGTTGGCGGCCACCACGGCACGCCGCACCTCGGTCTCCAGGTCGGCGTCGCGCACGAGCTGGGCCGGGGACATCCGGGGCTTGTCGCGCATACCCAGCCAGTGCTCGACGGCCTCCTGGTCGAGGGTGACCAGGGCGGCGACGTAGGGCCGGTCGTTGCCCACGACGATGCACTGCGAGACCAGCGGATGGTCGCGCACCCGCTCCTCAAGGACGCCGGGGGAGACGCTCTTGCCGCCGGAGGTGACGAGGATCTCCTTCTTGCGGCCGGTGATGGTGAGGTAGCCGTCCTCGTCGAGGGAGCCGAGGTCACCGGTGGCGAGCCAGCCGTCGTGCAGGGACTCGTCGGTGGCCTTCTCGTTGTTCAGGTAGCCCTGGAAGACGTTGGCGCCGTGCAGCCAGATCTCGCCGTCGTCCGCGATGTGCACGGTCATGCCGGGGATGGGCTGGCCGACCGTGCCGTAACGGGTGCGCTCGGGAGGGTTGGCGGTGGCGGCCGCCGTCGTCTCGGTGAGGCCGTAGCCCTCGTAGATGTGGACGCCCGCGCCGGCGAAGAACAGCCCCAGCTTGCGGTCCATGGCCGAGCCGCCGGTCATCGCGTGCCGGATCCGGCCGCCCATCGCCGCCCGCAGCTTGGAGTAGACGAGCTTGTCGAAGAGCTGGTGCTGCATCCGCAGCCCCGCCGACGGGCCGGGACCGAGACCCCAGGCCTTGGCCTCCATGGCTTCGGCGTACTTCACCGCCACGTCGACGGCCTTCTCGAACGGGCCGGCCTTGCCCTCCTTCTCGGCCTTGCGGCGGGAGGCGTTGAAGACCTTCTCGAAGATGTACGGCACCCCGAGGAAGAACGTCGGCTTGAACGCGGCGAGGTCGGGCAGCAGGGCGGCCGCGTTCATCTGCGGCTGGTGGCCGAAGCGGACCCGCCCACGGATCGCGGCGACCTGCACCATCCGCCCGAAGACGTGCGCGAGCGGCAGGAACAGCAGGGTCGCCGCCTCGTCGCCCTTCTTGGAGTGGAACACCGGCTCCCAGCGCTCGATGACGGTGTCCGCCTCGTACATGAAGTTGCCGTGGGTGATCACACAGCCCTTGGGGCGGCCGGTGGTGCCCGAGGTGTAGATGATCGTCGCGGTCGAGTCCGGGGTCACGGCCTGCCGGTGGCGGTGCACCACCTCGTCCTCGATGGCGGCACCGGCGTCGTACAGCTCCCGCACCGCGCCGGAGTCCAGCTGCCACAGCCGGTGCAGCTGGGGGAGCCGGTCGATGACGGTGGCGATCGTCATCGCGTGGTCCTCGTGCTCCACGATCGCGGCCGTGCACTCGGCGTCGTACAGCGCCCAGAAGCACTGCTCGGCGGAGGAGGTCGGGTAGACCGGCACCACCTGGGCGCCGATCGTCCACAGGGCGAAGTCGAACAGGGTCCACTCGTAGCGGGTGCGGGACATGATCGCGACCCGGTCGCCGAAGCGGATCCCCTGGGCGAGCAGTCCCTTGGCGAGGGCCATGACCTCGTCGCGGAACTCCGCGGAGGTCACGTCCCGCCACTGCCCGTTCCCGTCCTTGCGGCCGAGGGCGAGGTGCATGGGGTCGTTCTGGGCATGCTCGAAGACGACGTCGGCCAGTCCGCCCACGGGGGGTGCCAACGCCAACGGAGGGTTGGTGAACTCGCGCAAACCCCGCTCCCCGCTCTCCCTGGCGCTCAGTGAAGCTCCGCACAGCGCCGTGAAAGCTACCCCACCCGGGCATCCGGCGGGAGAGGGGCCGAAGCCGAGCGGTGCTCATGTATGGCCAGGTCAGCACCGGAAAATACGCTCACATGGGGAAGGGTCGGACACAAAACTGACGTTTGAGTAAGGTTCTGAGCCGTAATCTCCACCGAATCTGTACGACCCGGCTATGGCTCCGGATCTTGCAGGAACGGTCATCCCTGGGCTGTGCTCTTCTCTTCCGTCAGCGCCACCGGCGCGGAATTTGTCACTCCGGTCCGGGGCGCGCGATCTCCCGGCGGGACCGCGGCAGGGGCGTCAGCACGGTGCCGTGGACAGCCACCCCGAGCGCGGACCCGAGCCGTCGGTACGCGATCGCCGTCCCGTCGGCCGTGCCGAGCGCTCGGCCGGAGCGGCCCGCCGCACCGGGGCTCACAGGCGGCCCGTGCCGATACGGCGGTCACCGCCGATGCAGCCGGTCCCCGCCCGCCAGAATCGCGGAGGCGAGCGCGTCCGCCGCTCCCTGTGCGGCCGTACGCCGCCGCCCGTGGACCAGCACGAAGTCCACCCGCCCCAGCTCCGGCAGCCCGGACCGGTCGGGCACCCGCCCCAGCCCCGGCGGCACCAGCCCCCGGGAGTGCGCCATCACCCCCAGCCCGGCCCGTGCCGCGGCGATCAGGCCGTTGAGGCTCCCGCTGGTGCACACGATCCGCCACTCCCGCCCCTGCCGCTCCAGCGCCTCCAGAGCCAGCGTCCGGGTGATCCCCGGCGGTGGGTAGACGATCAGCGGCACCGGCCGGTCCGCGTCCAGGCGCAGCCGCTCCGCCCCGATCCAGACCAGCCGGTCGTGCCAGACCAGTTCACCCCGGGGGTCCTCCGGCCGCCGCTTGGCGAGCACGAGGTCCAGCTTCCCGGCGGCCAGTCGCTCGTGCAGGGTGCCCGACAGCTCGACCGTCAGCTCCAGGTCCACCTCGGGATGGTCGTGCCGGAAGCTCTCGAGGATCTCCGGCAGCCGGGTGAGGACGAAGTCCTCCGACGCCCCGAACCGCAGCCGCCCCCGCACGCGCGTGCCGGTGAAGAACGCGGTCGCCTGGTCGTGCACCTCCAGGATCCGCCGAGCGAACCCCAGCATCGCCTCGCCGTCCTCCGTCAGCTCCACGGAGTGGGTGTCCCGGGTGAACAGCTGCCGCCCCGTGGCGTCCTCGAGACGCCGGACGTGCTGGCTCACCGTCGACTGACGCAGCCCGAGTCTGCGCGCGGCCTGCGTGAAGCTCAGGGTCTGCGCCACCGCCAGGAACGTACGCAACTGCGACGGGTCGTACATACCGTGAGCTTATCGCGGAACATGATGACAGTCAGAGTGGTATGCGGGATTCCCGATCAAGGGGTGAAGGAGGACGATGGAGGGGGACCCCCCGTCCTGAGGGAGGGTGCCCGTCATGACCCCGTACCGCCGTCGAACACGAGTAAGTGGAGCACCGTGAAGCGCCTGAAGTGGCCGGCCTGGATGCCGGTCGACCCGTACATCCTGTTGCTGCTCGGCACGGTGGGCCTCGCGGCCCTCGTACCGGCGCGCGGGACCACCGCGGACGTGGCCTCCGGAGCCTCCACGGCGGCGATCGCCTTCCTCTTCTTCCTGTACGGCGCCCGCCTCTCCACCCGTGAGGCCCTGGACGGCCTCAAGCACTGGCGGCTGCACGTCACGGTTCTCACCTGTACGTTCGTGATCTTCCCGCTGCTGGGCCTCGCCGCCCGGGGACTCGTCCCGGTCTTCCTGACGGACCCGCTCTACCAGGGCCTGCTCTTCCTCACGCTGGTCCCCTCCACCATCCAGTCCTCGATCGCCTTCACCTCGATGGCCCGCGGCAACGTGCCCGCCGCGATCTGCGCCGGCTCCTTCTCCTCCCTGGTCGGCATCGTCATCACGCCGCTCCTCGCGGCCGCCCTGCTCGGCAACAGCGGCGGCGGGTTCTCGGCCGACTCGCTCCTGAAGATCGTGCTCCAGCTGCTGGTGCCGTTCCTGGCGGGGCAGTTGCTGCGCCGCTGGATCGGCGGCTTCGTCGCCCGCCACAAGAAGGTCCTCGGCCTCGTCGACCGCGGTTCGATCCTGCTGGTCGTCTACACCGCGTTCAGCGAGGGCATGGTCCAGGGCATCTGGCACCAGGTGAGCCCGCTCAGACTCGGCGGACTCATGGTCGTCGAGGCCGTCCTCCTCGCCCTGATGCTGGCCCTGACCTGGTACGGCTCCAAGGCGCTCCGCTTCGGCCGCGAGGACCGCATCGCCATCCAGTTCGCCGGCTCGAAGAAGTCCCTCGCCTCCGGACTCCCCATGGCCAGCGTCCTGTTCGGGGCGCACGCCTCGCTCGCCGTGCTCCCGCTGATGCTCTTCCACCAGATGCAGCTGATGGTCTGCGCGGTGATCGCCAAACGCCGCTCGCACGACCCCGCCCCGGACGAGACCGGGCAGGTCAGCGCGACGGGGTCAGCCGCAGGGTCACGAACCGCGGTCGGTACAGCGACACGTTCCGGTTGAGCTGGACCGAAGCGGCCGCCGTCTCCAGCCAGTTGACGTCGTAGCTCAGCACCAGCCGTCCCCCGCCGCTGAGTTCGAGGTGCGCCTGCGGGTTGTAGGCGGCGACCTGGCCGGACGGCAGGGGCGGGGTGAAGTCCTTCTCCGGACCGTGCCACGGTCCGGTGGGGGAGCAGGCCCAGTACGACGTCACGGCCGCCAGCCCCTTCGTCCCCGCGGCCATGGTGAACAGCACGTACGTCCCGTCGTGCCGTACGACGGAGAAGGCGCTGCCCACCCCGGTGCGCCGCCCGTCCCCGAGCACCGGACGCGGGCGGGCGCCGGTCGTCCACGCCGAGCCGTCCCAGTACTCCCAGGCGCCCGGCTCGGCGAGAGCGCCCTCGGGCACCCGGGCCACGTACGCCGAGGACGCGGACCGGGACGCGGCCCGGCCGTCGTCGCCGCCGAACACGTACGTCCACTCGCCGTCCTCGACCAGCGTGGTCCCGAACAGCACCCGCCGGGACGGGTCCTTGACCCGCTGCTCGTCGAGGACCTTCGTGATCGACTCGACGCGCAGGTCGGGCAGCGACAGCGTGGCGACCTCGGTGGCGGTCGGGACGCCGTAGATCCAGGGGAACTGCCCGGCGCTGCGCACCCACAGCAGGACCCGGACGACCTGCTCCCGCGAGCCGGGGGAGCGGGGCTCGACGCGGGCCGCGACCGGCCAGCGCCACTGGTTCGGACCGGGGTCCGGGAACAGGGGCGCCGAAAGGGTGCTCTCCAGGCGCCCGTCGCGCATCAGCACCGCCGAGTTGCGCACCAGGGGGGCGGTGGTGTCACGCCAGGCGTGCGGCTCGCCGAACGGGTTGGGCGGGCCGTACACCCGGCCCAGGTAGGTGTCGGAGAACAGCCACAGCAGCCGTCCGTCGGGCAGCCGTACCGAGTGGGTGCCGTCGCCGCCCGTCCAGTCGTCGCTGCGGCCGGCGTCGTCGCCGTAGCGGGCGAACTCGGCGGTGCGGCGCTGGTCCGCCGACCAGGAGCCGACGGTCAGCGGTGTGCAGTCGCCCGCCTTGCGCCCGTCGCCGTCCGGGAGGGCGGTGAGCAGCACGGCTCCGAGCACCAGCGCCAGCAGCAGACCGACGCCGGTGCCGGTTCGCTGTCGTGCTCGTGCGTCCTCGGGCACGGTTCGCGACGTTAGCGGCTGCCGCTCACCCGGTCCATGGGCAGCCACAGGACGGTGCCCGAGGGCGCGGCGTTCGCGCCGGAGATCTCCGCGTCGGTCAGGGCCCGGTTCCAGACCCGTACCTCGTCGATCGCGCCGGTGAAGAAGGCCCGGCCGTCCACGCGCTGCCCGATGTGCACACCGAACGGCGAGTTCCGGCTGACCGAGCCCGGCACGTCCGGTCCGCCGGTCGCCGTACCGTCGACGAAGAGGGCGAGCCGGCCGCCGCCCCGGCGCAGGGCCAGGTGGTGCCACCGCCCGTCGTTGTACGCGCCGCTCGTGCTCACCGTCGCCGTCCGCACGCGCGTCGCGCCCTCCCGCACGGTGATCAGCCCGCGCACCCGCCCGCTCGCCGGTTCCCCGCGCAGCCACACCTGCGGCTGGGTGCTGCCGACACCGCCCATCCACAGCAGCGGCTGCTCCCCGGTCGTGGCCGCGTAGCGGAACCACAGGGACGCGGTGAAGTCCCCGGTGCCGAGCGGGAGTTCCGCGCGATACGGCAGGCGTACGGCGTCGTCGGCGCCGTCGAAGCCCAGGGCGCCGCCGATCACCCCCGTCGTCTCGCGGGCACCGCCGAGAACGGCCGCGCGCGGGGCGCGCGGAGCGAGGTCGGGGGTGGTCGGGTCGGGGCCGCGGCGCGGGGTCAGCCAGTCCTCGGTGAAGCGGGCGAAGCGGATCTCGTCGCGCGCGTCGGCGGTCCCGCCCTCGTACAGCAGACCCACCGTGTCCTCGTCGACCCGGGCCAGGTCGGAGTAGCCGGACCAGTCCGTGGTGACGACCGTGCCGCGGTCGGGGGTGTCCCAGGTCCGGCCGCCGTCGTAGGAGGAGCGGATCGTCATCGTGCGGCGGCGGTCGGGATCGGCGGGGCAGGACAGCAGCAGGCGCTCACCGAGGCCGAGGGTGGCGCACTGCACCTGCGGTGCGTACAGGTCCGGGAGGGCCCGGAAGGGGGACGCAAAGCTGTCCCCACCGTCGAGGCTGACGGCCTGGGTGCGGTGGCCGAGGTCGGTGCCGTCCTGTTCACGTCCGCTGACGAGGACGGAGCCGTCGGTGCGCTCGGTGAGCGTGATTTCGGAGGGCTTCTGCCGGAAGGTGCCGCCGACGGTGACCGGCCAGGAGTCGGTGGCGCCGACCCGCCAGTGCTCCCCGCCGTCGTCGCTCACGACGAGTGCCGCGTGGTTCGCGGAAGCCCGGCCGCCGTCCCACGTCTCGGAGTTGACGCCGAAGACCAGCCGTCCGGCAGCCCGGCCGTGGCTCAGCTGGATGCCGTGCACGGGGCCGGTGGCGTACCAGGAGTGTTGCTGCGGGGGCAGGATCTCGTCGCTCAGATCGCGGGGCGCGGACCAGGTGCGGCCGTCGTCGTCGCTGTACTGGAGGTACGGGGTGCGGTCGCAGGGCGCCGCGCAACTCCCGCTGTCCGCACGGCCCGTGTTGTACGTCTCGGCCAGCAGGACACGGCCCGTCTCGCGGTCCACGACCGGGGCCGGGTTGCCGTGGGTGTCGCCCGCTCCATCGTTGACCACCTGGAGGGGACCCCAGGTGCGGCCGCCGTCGGTGGACCGCTTGACGACGATGTCGATGTCGGCGGCGTCCCCGCAGTTGAGGACGCGTCCCTCGGCGAACGCGAGAAGGGTGCCGCCGGTGGTACGGACGATCGCCGGGATACGGAAGCAGGCGTAACCGGGGTCGCGGTCCGCCTTGAAGAGGATCTGCTCCTCGAACTTCTGTGCAGCGGCCGGAGGTTGGGCGTGGACCGGGCCCGGCAGGGAGAGCAGGGCGGCGGTCGCGGACACGGCGGTCAGGGCGGTGGTGGTGGAAACGGCGGCCAGGGAGGATCTCAGACGTGCGCGACTCGACGGCACGGGCGCCCTTTCAGTTGTCCGTACATCCGGATATGTGACTTCGGGTCACGGACGGTAGTTCCGCACCCTGCGCCTCACAAGAACCCCGCGCGTGTCCCGTCACGGATGGAGTACGACTTTCCCGAGGTTGCGCCGTGACTCGATCACCTCGTGCGCCTTCGCCGCCTCCTCCAGGGCGAACTCCCCATGCACGACGGGCCGAAGGGTGCCCTCCCTGAACATCCGCCACAGCTCCCGCCGCCACCGCTCGTACAACTCCGACCGCTCACGGGCGATCCGCGCCATCTGGAAGCCCGTCACGGACTTGGCGCCGACGAGGAGGTCGTACGCCCGGATCGTCCCGCCGCCCGAGCTGTACGCCACCAGCCGCCCGCCCGGGGTCAGTGCGGCGAGCGCCGGGGTCAGGAGCTCACCGCCGACCGCGTCGAGGACGTAGTCGACGGGATCCCCCCAACTGGCGTCCGGGTAGAGGGCGATGGCGTCGGCGCCGAGCGAGCGCACGAAGTCCGCCTTGGCCGGGGCGGAGACCGCGCCCACCACCCGGGAGGCGCCCCTGGCCCGCGCGAGCTGCACGGCGAGGTGGCCCACCCCGCTCGCCGCCGCCGTGATCAGCGCCGTCTCGCCCGGCTCGGGGCGCGCCGCCTCCAGCGCGCCGAGCGCCACCAGGCCGCTGCGGACCAGTGCGACCGCGTCGACCGCCGAGGCGTCGTCGGGGACCGGGGAGGCCATGGCCTCGTGCAGCAGCGCAAAGTCGGCGTACCCGTGACCGAAGCACAGGCCCGTGACGCGTGCGCCGGGGCGGAAGCGGGTGACCCCGGCACCGACGGACACCACCTCTCCCGCGAGCTCACCGCCGAGCGGCACCGGCGCGGCGGCTTCGGTCACCTTGCGGACGACCGGGAGCGTGACGCCGACCGCCTCGCAGCGCACGAGGAGCTCGCCCGGGCCCGGCTCGGGGACGGGAGTCTCCTCCAGGAACAGCGGGCCACCCGTGGACTCGTAACGGACGCGACGCATCGATCCGACCTCCCGTGGATTCATTGGTGATCCCAACGATAGGGCGATGGTCGTTGGGAGGTCCAATGAATAATGACTAGGCTGGATGCATGGCCGAAGCACCCCTCCCCGCGATCCGCTCCCTCCCCAGCTGGCTCCTCGGGCGCGCCGCCGCCCGCGGGCGCGCCCTGGTGGCCGAGGCGCTGGCCGGCGAGGGCATGAAGATGTGGCACCACGTGGTGCTCTCCGCCGTCCGCGACCTCGCCCCCGTCGCCCAGGCCGACCTCGGCCGCGGGGTGCGGCTCGACCCCAAGGACCTGGTGGGCATCCTGAACGACCTCCAGTCCGCCGGTCTCGTCCTGCGCGAACCGGACCCCCGGGACCGCCGCAAGAACGCGGTGTCCCTCACGGACGAGGGGGCACGGCTGCTGAAACGCTGCGAAAAGCTCGCCCGCGAGGCCAACGACGAGCTGCTGGCCCCCCTCTCGGCGACCGAACGCGCCCAGTTCATGGGCCTGTTGATCCGGATCTCCGGTACGGAGGGCTGATGAAGGATAACGTTCCGTCATGACCGGACCCCTCGCGCTCGACCCCGCACGCAGCGCCCTCGTACTCGTCGATCTGATGGACCGGATCGTCGCGCTGCCCCTGGAGCCCCGCAAAGGCACCGAAGTTCTCGCCGCCGCCGAGGAGTTGACGACCTCCTTCCGCACGGCCGGCGCGTCCGTCGTGCTCGTGCGCGTCGAACGGCCCGGCGTCGCCGACCAGCCGCCCGGCAGCGGGCTGGTGCCCGGCCTCGCCCGCCACGGCGACATCGAGATCGTGAAGCGGACCATCGGCGCCTTCCAAGGCACGGAACTGGACGCACGCCTGCGTGAACTCGGCGTCACCACGCTGGTGTTCGGCGGAATCGCCACCAACCTCGGTGTCGAGTCCACCGCCCGCGCCGCCCTCGACCTCGGCTACGACCTCGTCTTCGTGGAGGACGCCATGGCCGCCTTCACCGCCGCCGAGCACGAGGCCTCGGCACGGCTCGACTTCCCGCGGCTGGGCACGGTGGTGACGGTGGATCAGGTGAGATTCGTGGTGGGCTGACCGATCGGACGGTCAGAGCAGATGCCTGGGCTGAACGGTCAGGCCAGGGGCGCGAGCTGAACGCTCAGGGCAGGGGGCGTGGGCACTGAACGCTCAGGCCAGGGAGCGGGGGTTGAATCCTCAGACCAGGACGGTCCCGCCGTCCACGACCACCACTGAGCCGGTGCTGAAGCCGCCGCGCATCAGATAGAGGTACGCCTCGGCGATCTCCTCCGGCTCGCCGACCCGGCCGACGGGGAGCGACTGGGCGGCGGACGCGAACAGCCCGTCGCGCTCCTGCGCCGGCAGCTCCCGCCACAGTTCGGTGCGGACCACCCCGGGCTCGACCACGTTGACCCGGATCGGGGCCAGTTCCAGGGCCAGCGCCCGGGTCAGCGACTCCATCGCCCCGGCCAGGCCCGCCACCACACTCGTCCCCGGCATCGGCCGACGCGCGACGGTGCCCGTGGTGAGCACGACCGACCCGCCCTCCCGGATGTGCGGCGCCCCGTGCTTGACCACCGTGACCGCGCCCCACAGCCGCGTCTCCAGGAAGCCCCGCGCCCGGGCGAGGTCGGTCTCCGCCAAGGGCTCGAACCGCAGCGGCTCTCCCGCCGTGAAGACGAGATGGTCGAAGGCGCCGGTCCGCGCGAAGAAGGCCTGCACCTCCGCCTCCGAGGTGACGTCGAGGACGTCCCCCGAGACCCCTTGCGGCAACCGCTTCAGCGCCGCGTCCACACTCTCCTTCCGCCGCGAGGCGACCACCACCTCGGCCCCGTCCCGCACTGCCGCGTCCGCCACCGCCAGACCGATGCCCGATGTGCCGCCGACCACGACGATCCGCTGTCCCCGCAGGCTCATACCGTTTCCCCTTCCGTGGGTGTCCGGCTCCAGCCTGCGGGCGGCCCGGCCGCGCCGTCCAAGACCTCTTCCGACGTCGGCGATACCCTGGAGGTATCGCCGAGGGAAGGAACGGCCATGGACCTCGACCTGCGGAAAGTGCGCTATTTCGTCGCGGTGGCCGAGCTGCTGCACTTCGGGCGGGCGGCCGAACGGCTGCACATCGCCCAGCCCGTGCTGAGCCGCCAGATCAGGGCCCTGGAGAAGGACTTGGACGCCGAACTGTTCCGACGCGACAGCCACGGCGTCACCTTGACCCCCGCCGGACGCCAACTCCTCGACGACGCCCGGAACCTGCTCGCCGGCGCGGACGCCACCCGGCGCCGGGTCCGCCGGGCCGCCCACGGCCCGCACCGCCTGGTCGTCGGTTTCCGGGCGGGCATCGTCCTGTCCCAGGCCCTGCGCGCCTTCTGCGCCACCCGCCCCGACATCGCCGTCGAGGCACGCCGGGTCGAGTGGGACGACCAGGAGGACCTCATCCTCGACGGCACCGTCGACCTCGCCTACGTACGGCCGCCGGTACGGGAGCGCGGTCTGGAGCTGCTGCCGTTGTTCACCGAGAACCGCGTGGCGATGCTTCCCGCGGACCACCGGCTCGCCGGCAAGCAGGAGTTGATCCTGGCCGACCTCGAGGACGAGCCCCGGCTGCGGTACGCCGACCCCGGCCCGGACGACGTCCCGATCCGCACCATCGAGGAGAAGTTCGAGCGCGTGGTGGCCGGGCAGGGCATCACCCTGGTCCCCGAGTCCGTCGCCCAGCAGTACTCACGGCCGGACATCACCTACGTGCCGGTCCGGGACGCGGAGCCGGACCAGGTGTTCCTGGCCTGGGAGGCGAGCCGGAGGTCACCGCTCGTCGAAGCGTTCGTCCAGACCCTCGCCGAGGAGTCGAAGGGCTGAGGCGGGAGCCGGTCCACCCTGGTCGGCAGTCGGTCAGCCCTGGGCGGCCGTGGTGGCTGTCGGGGTGAGTCGGTGTTCTCCCGCGTACACGTTCATGGAGTGGCCGCGTAGGAAGCCGATGAGGG
>NZ_JBEXFB010000015.1:153420-246157 GCF_040606575.1 Streptomyces sp. NPDC005402 | reverse complement strand
ATGTTGTTGGTGATCAGGATCGACAGCAGCTCGGTGCCCTGGGCGCCCTTGTTGAAGACGAAGACCAGGTCGAAGGCGCGCAGCGCCTCGATGATCGTGACGACCAGGACGACCGTGTTGGTGGGGCGCAGGGTCGGGAAGATGACGTTCTTGAACGTCTGCCACTCGTTGGCGCCGTCCAGTGAGGACGCCTCCCGCAGGGAGGGGTCGACGCCCTTGAGGCCGGCCAGGTAGAGGATCATCATGTAGCCGGTGTGCCGCCAGGACGCGGCGATCAGCACCGCCCACAGGTTCAGCTTCGGATCGCCGATCCAGTCGATGTAGTGGCCCGGCTTGTTCGCCCCGATCAGGCTGTTGATCAGCCCGGTGTCGGGGTTGTAGACCAGCTGCCACACAAACCCGGTCACCGCCAGCGAGACCACGACCGGCAGGAAGAACGCGGTCTGGTAGACGCGGGAGAAGCGGATGTTCTTGTCCAGCTGGACGGCCAGGAACAGGCCGAACGGCGTCGGGATCAAGATGAGCACGACGAACCAGATGATGTTGTGCTCGACCGCGGGCCAGAACTGCGGGTTGTCGGTGAACAACTGCTTGAAGTTGTCCAGCCCCACCCACTTGATGGAGTCGAAGCCGATGCCGTCCCAGCTGGTGAAGGCCAGGGCGATCGAGGCCAGGGCGGTGACCCAGACCAGGGCCACGTGCAGGACCGTGGGCACGCCGGCCATGAAGCCGAGCGTGAGCCGGTCACGGCGGGTCAGCAGGCGCTTGTGCCCCCGCGGAACCCGCTTGTTGACAGGGGCAGGGCCCGAAGGCGGCACCGCGGCCGCCTCCGGGCTCTTCGTGTTCGTGTCGGTAGTCATTCAGCCGCTCAGCTCAGGAGGACGCGAAGATCGTCTTCTTCTGGCGTTCGATCGAGGACAGCAGGCTGTCGACGCCCTTGGGGTTCTGGAGGAACTTCTGCAGCGCGGGCTGCATCACCGTCGAGGTGAAGTCCGGACGCGAGTCCCGGTCCATGAACTGGGTCAGGCTCTTGGCACCAGTGATCATCTCGTACGCCTTCTTCTGCAGCGGCGTGTACGAGGAGGTGTCGGCCTTGTTGGAGGCGGCCACCACGCTGGTGTCGGACTTGAGGTAGATCTGCTCGGCGTCCGGCGTGCCCAGGTACTGCATGAGCTTGGTGACGCCCGCCTTGTTCTTCGGCGACTTGGACACCATGAAGCCGTCGGCCGGAGCCTCGACGGTGTCCTGCCCGTACGCGGAGTTGATCTCCGGGAAGGCAAAGAAGTCGAGGTCGTCCAGGTCAGCCTTGTTGGTGAACTGCTGCGCCACGAAGGTGCCCAGCACGTACATGCCGGCCTTCTTGGCCACCAGGGTCTGCGCCGCGTCCTGCCAGGTGCGGCCCATGAAACCGTCCTGGTGGTAGGGCAGTATCTCGGCCCAGTGGTCGAAGACGGTCTTGACCTTGGCGTCCGTCCAGGAGGCCTTGCCCGCCATCAGATCGACGTGGAAGTCGTAGCCGTTGGTGCGGAAGTTGAGCTGGTCGAAGGTGCCCATCGCCGGCCAGGCGTCCTTGTCACCGAACGCGATCGGGACCAGACCGTCCTTCTTCATCTGCTTGCACAGCGCCACGAAGGCGTCCCACGTGGTGGGCACCTCATAGCCGTGCTGCGCGAAGACGCTCTTGCGGTAGAAGATCGCCCACGGGTACGTGACCAGCGGCACGAAGTAGTACTTGCCGTCCGCGCCCTTGGACAGCTTCTTCATCGCGTCGGGGAAGTTGTCGCCGATCTTCTCCCACACGTCGTCGATCGGGGAGGCCAGCCCCTTGGCCGCGAAGAACTGCATGCGGTACCCGGCGAACCAGTTGAACACGTCGTCCGGCGTGCCCTGCAGATACGAGTTGATCTGCTCCTGGAACGTGTTGTGGTCCTTGGTGTTGACCTTGACGGAGATCCCCGACTGCTTCGTGAACGCCGTGTAGATCTCCCCGTACGCCTTCTTCGGCACGGCGTCCGACTGGTTGGAGCCCAGCGTGACGGTCTTGGGGTCCGACGAACTGCCGCTGCTGCCACAGGCCGACAGCAGGGGGATACCGGCGCCGAGCAGGGCGGCACCACCGACACCCTTGAGCAGACCACGGCGGCTGGGCGACGGGAGGGAGGACGAGAGGTCACGCATGTACGGCTCCTGAAGGCAGGGGTTCAGTCACGGAGGGATTCGGCGACCGGTCGTAATCGACCAGAAACCAACTTGACCGAACACGGTGGCGCAATGACAGCGTTATGTCAGGTCATGCGTCAATAGCTATCGGCCCGATTTGTCGAAACGTGACCGACATCCCTGCCTACCGGTGACCCAGGAGCCCCGTCGAGGCGGGTTCAGTTGTAGGCGGCGAAGGCCTTCGAGAAGGCGAACGCGTCCTGGACGACCGAGCTGCAGCTCGCGTCGGCGGAGGGCTTCGCACCGCCGGAGCACTGCTTGTCCCGGGTGGCCGACCACATCGACAGCCCGCCGAGTCCCTTCGCCTTGGCGAAGGTCACGAGCTGGGAGGCGTCGTCGACCGTGAAGATCTCGGAGGCCACGTCGTTGACCCCGATCATCGGCGTGACGGCGACCGCCTTCCAGGCCGCGCTGTCGGACAGCCCGAGGACGCCCTTGACCTGCGCCTGGGTGGCGGTGGCGGCCTGCTCGGCGTACGTGCCCATGTCCCCGCTGTACGAGGCCCCGTAGTCCATCGCCATGATGTTGACGGTGTCGACCCGCACGTCGTTGGACTTGGCGTTCGCGAGCAGGTCGACGCCGTCCTGGGTGAGGCCCTCGGGCATCACCGGGAGGGTGTAGGAGACGTCCAGGCCGGGGTGCCGGTCCTGAAGCTTCGCGATCACCTGCGCCCGCCGGGTGTTCGCGGCCGTGTTCGGCAGCGCCCCGCCCTCCACGTCGAAGTCGACCTTGGTGAGGCCGTACGCGTCCACGACCTTGCCGTACGCCGCCGCCAGCGCGTCCGCCGAGGAGCAGGTCGTGGCCAGCTCGGAGCCGGAGGCGCCGCCGAAGGAGACCCGGACGTCCCCGCCCTTCGCCCGCAGCGCGCCGATCTGCGCGGCCACGGCGTCGCTCGCCAGGTCGCTGACCCCGCCCCACTTGGGGGTGCAGCCGCCGCCGTCGGTGACGAAGGCGAGGGTGTAGTCCTGCACGCCGCTGGCCGCCCGGCTCGCGAGGAGGTCGAAGGCGGGGTAGAGGGAGGTGTCGACGTAAGGGGCGAAGCGGGCGCTCGCCGAGGGGGAGGTGGGTGTGGGGGTGGACGTGGGTGTGGGGGTGGGGGTGGGGGTGCCGCTGTCGCCGGTGGAGCAGGCGCCGTCGTCGACGCGGCAGCCCGTGGGGTCGCCCGTGCCGGTGACCACGAACCCGACCGTGACCGACTCTCCGGCGGCCAGGCCGTCGGTGTCCCACCGGGGCGGCTCCACCAGGACATGCCGCCCGGTCACACGGGACTCCCCGTTCCACAGGGAGCCGAGCGTGGATCCGTCCGGCAGGTCGAACTCCAGCTTCCAGTCCTTCTCCGCCGCACCGCTGTTGTTCGTGACGACGTACTGCGCGGTGTACCCGGTCGACCAGGCACTCGTCCTCGTGTACGCGGCGCCGATCCCGGCCGCCTGGGCGGTACCGCTCAACAGGACCGCGCCGGTCCCCACCACGGCGGCGGCGACCACCCCGCCGATCACCTTGTTCCTGCCGCTCACTCTGCGCCGATGGATGCTCATGGCGTGGCACGCTAGCGATCCGGAATCGGGCAAATGACCTGATCAGGGCGGGCGTTGAGGATCTTAGGGCGCCCTTAAGGAAGGGATCGGGGTCGGTTAAAGGTCGAGACCAGTCTGCCCGTCCGGCGCCTGCGCACCCGGTGACCGCGGCGCACCGGTTCCCGCCCGTCCAGCTGGATCCAGACCCGCACCTCGGTGCCGCCCAGCACCGACGACCCGATCCGGACGTCCCCGCCCGTCGCCTCGGCCAGCCGCCGCACGATGTCCAGCCCGAGCCCGGTCGACCCGGCGCTGCCGGACCCCCGCCCGCGTGCCATGGCGGCCTCGGGGTCGCGGATGCCGGGGCCCGCGTCGGAGACGAGGACGATCACCGCGTCCTCGCCGTTGTGCACGTCGACCGCGAAGGCGGTGCCCTCCGGGGTGTGCCGGAAGACATTTCCGAGCAGGGCGTCCAGCGCGGCCGCGAGGTCCGCCCGGGCCACCGGTATGCGCACCGGCCGCTCGGTGCCGGCCACCCGCCACTTGCGGCCCTCGTCCTCGGCGAGCGCCGACCAGAACCTCATCCGCTCCCGTACCACCTCGGCCGCGTCGCACCCGGCGCCGGGCCCGGCGGCCGCGGTCTGCGGCTTGGCCTCCCGGGCGGTACGGATGATGGTGTCGACCTCGCGCTCCAGCTGCGCGACCGCGGCCCGGGTCTGCTCGGCGGCCGGACCGTCCCCGAGCGAGGCCGCGTTGAGCCGCAGCACGGTCAGCGGGGTGCGCAGCCGGTGGGACAGATCGGCGGCCAGCTCCCGTTCGTTCGCCAGCAGTTGGACGACCTGGTCGGCCATGGAGTTGAACGCGACTGCCGCCAGCCGCAGTTCGGTCGGCCCCTCCTCCGGCACCCGCGCGCCCAGCTTCCCCTCCCCCAGCTCGTGGGCGCCCTCGACGAGCTTCTGCGCGGGCTGCACCATCCGGACGCCGAGCCGGTCGGCGACCGCGACCGAGCCGACGACGAGCGCGATGCCGACGCCCGCGAGGACCGCCCAGGCGGTCGCGACGCCGTTGCTCACCGCGGACTCGGGGACGTACACCTCGACGACGGCTATCTCGCCGGAGCTGAGCGCGACCGGCTGGAGCAGGGTGGAACCGCCGGGCACCTCGGTGGTGGAGGCGCGGCCCAGCTTCCGCACGGTCGCGATGTCGTCGTCGGCGGCCCGCTGCCGTCCGATGTCCACGGAGTTCTGAGCGCTTTTACGGTCGCCGTCGGCCGGTATGTGGACGGCCATCCCGGAGTCCGAGCCCGCGGAGGCGACGACCCGCTCCAGCTGGTCCCGGTCGGTGGTGATGGACAGGGCCGGGGCGACGGCGGCCGCCTCCCGCTCGGCGTTGGAGAACGCGCGGTCCCGGGCCATCTCCTTGATGACGAGGCCGAGCGGGACGGCGAAGGCGACCACGACCATGGTGGTGACCGCCAGACAGACCTTGACCAGGGCCCACCTCACAGCGGCAGCCCCCCGCCCGGTGGTTCCAGCTTCACGCCGACGCCCCGCAGGGTGTGCAGATAGCGGGGCTGTGCGGCCGTCTCGCCCAACTTGCGCCTGAGCCACGACAGATGGACGTCGATCGTCTGGTCGTCGCCGTAGGACTGCTGCCAGACCTCCGCGAGGAGTTCCTTGCGGGGTACGACCACCCCGGGCCGGGCGGCCAGGAAGGCGAGCAGGTCGAACTCGCGGCGGGTGAGGTCGAGTCGGACGCCGTCCAGTTCGGCCTGGCGGCGCAGCGGGTCGACGCTCAGGCCGCCGACGCGCAGCACGGTCTCGGGCGGTGCGTCACCGCCGGCGGCCCGGGACCGTCGCAGGACGGCGGCCATCCGGGCGGAGAGGTGCTCGACCGAGAAGGGCTTGGTGAGGTAGTCGTCCGCCCCGGCGTTCAACAGGCGGACGATCTCCGTCTCGTCGTCCCGCGCGGTGGCGATGATGACCGGGACGTCGGTGATCCCGCGCAGCATCTTCAGGGCCTCGGACCCGTCGAGATCGGGCAGTCCGAGGTCCAGGATCACCACGTCGAAACGGAAATGGGCGACCTCGCGCAGCGCCTCCAGCGCCGTCCCGACGCTGCGCACGGTGTGGGCCGCGTCGGTCAGGTGCCGGATGAGCGCCGAGCGAACGAACTGGTCGTCCTCGACCACGAGCACACTTGCCATGCGCCGCACCGTACGCGATTCCGGCGGGCACGGTCCGGGCCTGTGGACAACTCACTCCGTGTGTGGTTTGTGCGACGCGTGAGGCAGTATGGCGGGCGATGCGCAGAGGACTCGTACACGTACTGGCCTGGCTGCTCGCCACGGGCGCGGCGGTCACGTTGTCGTGGTGGGGTGTCCACACGGTCATGGCGGGCACGGCCTACGATCCGCCGCGCGCCCTGCCCATCACGGCGGCCGAGGCGACGACCCAGGAGTCGAAACCGCTGGCGTCACCGACGCCGACGCGGACCGTGCGGGCCACCCCGTCGAAGAGTCCCGCACCGACACCGAGCCGCACGACCGCGAGTGCGACTCCCTCGAGGAGCCCTTCTCCCACCGCCTCCGGCCGGATCAGGAGTTACGACACCGACGGCGGCCGCGCGGTCTTCGACCTCGGTGAGAAGTCGGCGACCCTCGTCTCCGCGACGCCGGGTACGGGCTGGTCGATGCAGGTGTGGAAGACGGAGTCGTGGATCCGGGTGGAGTTCTCCTCGGGCGCGGACCGGGTGTCGGTGTTCTGCACCTGGCACGACGGTCCGCCCCGGGTGGAGATCGGCACGTACTGAGTCAGCGGAACACGGAGGGCGGCGGCGCAGGGGAGGCCACCGCCTCGGCGTCCGTCACGGGTACGGCCCCTCCGGTGAAGTCGATGAGTGTCCTGCCGTGTTCGACGCGGCCCGGGTGCGGGTCGGAGGCGGCGCGGCGGGTCAGTTCGGCGATCGGCAGGGGGGTGTCGGAGGCGACCAGTACGGCGTTGCCGAAACGTTTGCCGCGCAGGACCGTCGGGTCGGCGACGAGGGCGAGTTCGGGGAAGCGGGCGGCGGCGGTGGCGATCTGGCCGCGGAGATGGGCGAGCGGCGGTCCGTCGGCGAGGTTGGCGGCGTAGCAGCCGCCCGGCTTGAGCGCCCTTCGGACCTCGTCGAGGAACTCGGTCGAGGTGAGGTGTGCCGGGGTCCTGGCTCCGCTGAACACGTCGGCGATGACGAGGTCGGCCCATCCGTCGGCGACCTTGGCGAGTCCTTCGCGGGCGTCGAGGGACCGCACCCGTATCCGCGCGGTCGGCTCCAAGGGGAGTTTCTGCCGGACCAGTTGGACGAGGGCGGCGTCGCGCTCGACGACCTGCTGGGTGGAGCGGGGGCGGGTGGCGGCGAGGTACCGGGCGAGGGTGAGCGCGCCTCCACCGAGGTGTACGGCGTGCACGGGTTTGCCGGCCGGGGCGGCGAGGTCGATGACGTGGCCGAGTCGGCGCTGGTACTCGAAGGAGAGGTGGGTCGGGTCGTCCAGGTCGACGTGGGACTGCGGTGCGCCGTCGATGAGCAGCGTCCACGCGTGGGTGCGCTCGCGGTCGGGAATGAACTCGGCGAGACCGCCGTCCACTGGTTCTACGACGGCTTCGGCGGACCTCCTGGACTTTCCCACTCCGCCATTATCCGGGGCGGTGGATGGTCGCGCTTGCGCGGGTCGGCGGGGGTTGATCGCTCACACGCGGCGGAGCCGCGCATCGATCACGTCCCCGCGCCTCTGGACAGGTGCCGGTCACCTGCAATTGTCCGCGGCCTCGATGAGTCGTGCCGCCTCGTCCAGTGCTGCTCGCAGAACCGCGGGGTCCGTCGCCAGGTCGGCGTCGCCCGGGGGCAGCAGCCAGTCCGATCCCTCCACCGGAGGCTCCGGAGTCAACCGCAACCCGCGGCCGTCCGTCTCCGTGCACGTGCTCCCCGGCACATCCCAACCCGCCGCGGTCCCCGGTGGCACCAGGAACCCCAACGTCTGGCCACCGTCGTCGTGCAGCACCGGTCCGACGCCCTCCCCCACCCCCCGCCGCAGGATGTCGACGGCCTCCAGGCCGTGTCTCGTCGGCACCGTGACCACGTCACAGGACACCGACGTACAAGGATCGACGCTCTGGCTGATCTCCATCGCGGCCTCCACCAAGGAACCCTCGTCCGACTCCGACCGGTTCAACGCGCGCCGGCGTCAACGGCTACGGCCGAAGTCCGCCGCAAAGGATGGCAGTTCATGGCGGATCCCGGATGAGATATCCGGTTTGTAGCCAAACCCCGCATGGCGACCCGGACACAACAGGTACGTTCTTGCCCGCCGGAAACAGGGCGCCACACTGACAAACCAGTCAACTCGCCCCGCCTCCGGCATGGTTCGACGGTTCGCACGAGAGGACCCGGCCATGGCGTCGTCAATGGTGACCTCGTCCCAGTCCCCCACACCACCGCGGCCGAACCTCGCGTTCCGGCGCCTGCGCGGACAGCGCTCGCCGGCCGAGTTCGCCGCGGCGGTGCGACGGGCCGCGCGCGAGATCGGCGAGAGCGTCAGCTGCGACGCGCGCTATGTGGGCCGCGTCGAGGCGGGCGAGATCCGCTGCCCCAACTACGCGTACGAACGGGTGTTCCTGCACATGTTCCCCGGCCGCACGCTCACCGACCTGGGCTTCGCCTCCCGGGCGTCCGTACGCGGACGCCGGACGCGCCCCACGAATGAGACACCGGGGGCGTACGAGCCGTATGACACGCAGGACACGGAAGACACGCAGGACCCAGACGAGACGTACGACAACTACGAGGAGAGCGACGTGCTGCGTCGCGCATTCATGACCGGCGGGGGCGCCACCGTCGCCGCCGCCTCACTGGGCCCCTTCGGGCTCGCCCTCGACGCCGAGGCCGCCGGACGGCGGGTCCGCCGCGCCGGGTCGGGCGAGGCGGGTGCCCTGGAAGAGGCCGTGCGCAGAATCCGGTTGCTCGACGACCGGCACGGCGCGGACGGCCTGTACCAGCGTGCGGCGGCCCCACTGCGCGCCGCCTACGCGCTGCTGGACGCCGGGGCGACCCGGCAGACGACCGCCGACCGGCTGCACTCGGGCGCGGGTGAACTCGCCATCTCCGTGGGCTGGCTCGCGCACGACTCCGGACGGTTCGACGACGCCCGCTCGCACTACGCGGAGGCGCTCGCGACCGCCCGGGTGACCGGTGACGACGCCCTGGAGGCGCACGCCTTCTGCAACACCGCCTTCCTCGCGCGCGACGCGGGACGGCCACGTGAGGCGGTGCGGGCCGCGCAGGCCGCGCAGCGGGTCGCCCGGCCCCTGGGTTCGGCCCGGCTCATGTCCCTGCTCGCGCTGCGCGAGGCGGGTGGCTGGGCGGGGCTCGCCGACCGCACCGGGTGCGAGCAGGCTCTCGCCCGCGCGCAGGCCTACTTCGAGCGAGGTCTCTCGGACGCCGACCCGGAGTGGATGAGCTTCTACGGCGAGGCCGAGCTGGAGGGCCTGGAGGCACAGTGCTGGTCCACGCTGGGCGACTGGCGCCGGGCCGCCCGGCACGCGCGGCGCGCGGCGGATCTCCAGGACCCGCACTTCACCCGCAACCTCGCGCTGTACACGGCCGAACTCGCCGACGACCTGGCCCGGGCCGGCCGCCCCGACGAGGGTGCGGCGGCGGGGCTGCGGGTGCTGGAGCTGCTGGGCGAGGTCCAGTCGTCCCGCATCCAGACGATGCTGGCCGCGACGGCGAGGGTGCTGTCGCCTCACCGGCGGGCTTCGGGGGTGTCGGCGTTCCTGGAACGCCACGCGTCGATGCCGCGGACGGCGTGAGGGGAGGCGTTCGGCCGGGCCGGTGGGCTGGTCGCGCAGTTCCCCGCGCCCCTAGGTCGGTGCACCGGCCACGACGAACCCGCACCCGACTACGACCCCAGATGCCCCAGGTCGTTCCAGCTCTCGATCGCCGGCTCCCCGTAAGCCCAGCCCAGCACAGACAAGGACGTCGGATTCAGCCGCACCCGCGCCGCGAAGTCGAGCGGCAACCCCAGCCACCGAGCCCCGATGGACCGCAGGATGTGCCCGTGGGCGAACACCAGCACATCCCGGTCCGCCGACCGCGCCCACGCGACGACCTCGTCCGCGCGAGAAGTGATCTCCGCGAGGGACTCCCCCTCGGGGACACCGTCCCGCCAGATCAGCCACCCCGGCCGCACCGCCTGGATCTCGTCCGGGGTCATGCCCTCGTACGCGCCGTAGTCCCACTCCATGAGCGCGTCCCAGGTGGCCGCGCGCTCCCCGAACCCGGCGAGTTCGCAGGTCTCACGCGCGCGTGCCAGCGGGCTCGTGCGTATCTCCACCGCGGGAAGGCCGTCGTACGGGGCCCGGTGCAGCCGCTCGCCGAGCAGCTTGGCGCCCTGCCGGCCCTCCTCGAGGAGTGGCACGTCGGTCCTGCCGGTGTGCTTGCCGGACAGCGACCACTCGGTCTGTCCGTGCCGGGCCAGCAGGATGCGCGGTGCCATGGAGAAACCTTTCCGGGGAAAAGCGGAGGCGGAACCTCTCCATCATCGCGCACGCTGTCGGAGGGCAACCCGACGGGCGATCTCAGCGTCTTTGAGGGCCGAAGGCGCTGCGTGGGGGCAGTCCACAACGCCCCGCACATACGCCGTAAAGTGGCACGACCGGACGACGACCGCCGGACGCCGCGCGAAACGAAGGGGGACAGGATCGGATGCCGCTGACCGAGACACCAGGCACCGAGGCAGTCCCGGAGACGCGGCTGCGCTGGTGGACCGAGCTGCCACTGATCCTGTTGGTGTACGCCTGCTACAGCGCCGGCCGGCTCCTCGCCAGGGGCGATGTCACGGGCGCCGTCGACCACGGCCTGGCGATCCTCAAGATCGAGAAGGTCCTGCACCTCAACGCCGAGCACCCGCTCAACCGGCTGTTCACCAGCCAGACCTGGATCGGCGTACCGGCCGACTTCTGGTACGCCTCACTGCACTACCTGGTCACACCGGCCGTCCTGATCTGGCTCTTCCGCTCCCGCGCCGTGCACTACCGCGCGGCCCGCACCTGGCTGATGACGTCCACGTTCATGGGGCTGATCGGCTTCACCCTGCTGCCGACCTGCCCGCCCCGCCTCCTCTCGGCGAGCCACGGCTTCGTCGACACCATGGCCCAGTACAGCTCGTACGGCTGGTGGGGCGGCGAGGCGAGCGCCCCTCGGGGTATGGGCGGCATGACGAACCAGTACGCGGCGATGCCGAGCCTCCATGTCGGCTGGGCGCTGTGGTGCGGGGTCATGCTGTGGCGCTACGGCAGGACGCGTACGACGAAGGCAGCGGCCGTCGCCTACCCGCTGATCACCACGATCGTGGTCATGGGCACCGCGAACCACTACTTCCTCGACGCGGCCGCGGGCGCGGCGGTGATGGGGCTCGGGTTCCTGCTCGCCCCGTACGTCAGCCGGGCCGCGGAACGGGCCACGGCGGGCGTCCGGGCCCGGATAGCCGCCGTCTCCGGCGCCTCTCGGGACACAGAGCCCTCAATTGTCAGTGGCGGATGCCAGACTTCCGCGGGTGAGCACATTCCACGGCAGCGCGAGTCACGCTTCGGAAGCGGAGTCGAGCCGAGTGCCGCTCCCACGGACGCGGGGGACGGCGCTCCGGCAGCGGCTCGCTGAGCTGCGCGGGCCCGAGGTACCGGCCAAGGCACTGGACGCGCGCGCCCTCGCGGCCCTCGCGGCGAACCCGGGGTGCGAGCGGCGCGCGATCCTCGACGGCGCGGGGGTGGACAAGACGGCGCTGGCGAGCGCGCTGGGTTCGCCGGCCGCCTTCGGGCAGTCGCAGTTCGCCCTGACGCGGGGCAATGCCTTCGAGGCGAAGGTCAAGGCGGACGGCGGCGCGGAGCTGCTGCGGCTGGTGCACGAGCGGCTGGACCGGGGCGCGGAACCGCCCACCGACGCCCAGGTCGCCGACCTCACCGCGATCGGCCCCGAGGGCCGCACCGCGCGTACGGCACTCGCCCTGCGCGAAGCCTCCGAGGCGCAGGGGTGGACGCTGCTCGACCACCCCATGCTCGCGCTCGCCGTCGCCGGCTCCCCCGCCTTCCTGGAGCCGGACGCGGTGGTGGTGCACCCGGACGGCAGCTGGACGGTCGTGGAGATCAAGTCCTTCCCGATGCTGGACGGTTCGGCGGACCCGTCGAAGGTGGGCGCGGCCGCCCGCCAGGCCGCGGTGTACGTCCTCGCGCTGGAGGAGGTCGCCGCCCGCCTGGAACCGGCTCCGAAGGTCCGCCACCGGGTGCTCCTGGTCTGCCCCAAGGACTTCTCCAACCTGCCCACCGCCTCGGCCGTCGACATCCGCAAGCAGCGCGCGGTCACCGCCCGCCAGCTGGCCCGTCTCACCCGCATCGAGGACATCGCCGAGGCCCTTCCCGACGGCACCTGCTTCGCCCCCGATCTGCCCGCCGGTGAACTGACGGCAGCGGTCGAGTCCGTCCCGGCGACATACGCCCCCGAGTGCCTGTCCGCCTGTGAACTGGCCTTCCACTGCCGGGACCGCTCCCGCGCGGCCGGCGCGGTGACCTCCCTGGGCCGCTCGGTCCGCGCGGAACTGGGCGGACTGACGACGGTCGAGGAGGTCCTGGCCGCGGCCCGCGGCGAAACCGGCGATCCGGACGATCCGGCGGTGGCGGCCCTGCGCCGGGCAGCCGAACTGCGCGCGGAGGCGCTGGGGGTGACCGCATGTCGCTGATCGCCACCCTCGCCCGCCTCGAAGCCGTCAGCACCGGCCGCGCCCAGCCGGCCGCGACCGTACGTCACCGGCGCCTCTCCGACCGGCCCCTCGTCCTCGTCCCGCTCACCACCGCGGGCGAGGCCGGTGCTCCGCTCGGCGCGCTCGTGGGCACCGACCGGGACGCCCCGCACCTCCTGGTCGTACCGCAGCCGCGCGACCGGGACCTCAGGTTCGCGTTCCTGGCCGAGCTGGCGGACATCGTCCTGCCGTACGTCGACGGGTACGCCGAGTCGGTGGAGGCCGCCGAGCGCAGCGAGACCGATCCGGAGACCGGCAAGCGGGTCAAGGTCGAGGTCGAGCTGTGCGCGGACGCCCCGCAGCTGATCCTGCCGAGTCGCGCGGGCATCGATTTCGTACGGCTGCTCGGGCGGTCCATGCGTTTTCGGCGTACGGCGGAGCAGGACCCGGAGACCCCGTACCCGGCCCCGCCCCGGGTGCCGTTGCTGGGCCGGTGGCTGACCCACTTCGGGGAGCGGGCCCGGGTGCCGGGCTCCTCGCTGCTGCTGGCGATGACGGACGTGCTGGCCCGGCACTGGTCCACCGGACAGTCCACCCTTGAGGACCAGCACCTGGGCGCGCTGCTCGCGTGGATCGACCCGCCCGCGGGCCGCTCGGGCGCCGAGGCCGCCCTGGAGGCCGAGCTCGCCCGGGACGACCGCGGCCAGCTGCTGCACCCGCCCGCCGGTCCCGCCACCGACCCGGCGTTCGACAACAAGCTGCTCGCCCCGGCCCTGGAGCGCTACGACCGCGCGCGGACCGCGCTCGCCGCCGCCGAGGACGGTCTGGAGGCCGACGACCGGCTCGGCGCGCTCACCGCCGCCGAGCAGGAGATCCGCGCACTCGTCGCGAGCCGCACCCGCCCCACCTGGGACGCGGTGTGGCGGGGCGTGGACCTGCTGCGGGCGCTGCCCGAGGGGGCGCATGTCGAGGAGCGGTGGACGCGCGACCGCTGGTCGTTCACGAGCCACCGCGACCGGGTTGTGGCGGGCGAGCCCCCGCAGCCGCGCCGCGACGACGCGGTCACCGCCGCCAACAAACTCGCCGCGCGCGAGCGCGAACAGGCCCGCCTGGAGGCGCAGGAGGCACTCGACGACCCGTTGGTGATGGCGGGGCGGCGGCTGTCCGGGGAGGCGTTCGCCGGGGAGGTCACGGACGTCGTGATGACGTACAGCGAGGGCAAGCGGCCGAGCCCGCGCCCGCTGGTGACCGTACGGACCGAGGACCGGCCGCATCTGGGCGAGCGGGCCAAGGTGTACCGCTCCCTTGGCGGCAAGCCCCAGTCGGCCGAGTTCGTGGGGTCCGAGGAGGAGGGCGCGCTGATCGTCCTCAAGATCCTCGACAAGATGGGCCGCGGCAAGGAGCCGGAGACAGGGTCCGTGCCCGAGAAGGGCGACCGGGTGTGCTTCACGCTCTTCGAGCACGAGCAGCGCGGCGGCGCGAAGCTGCCCGACCCTGAGGACACGCCGTGGACGCACGGCGGGCCGCCCGGTGAGGCCGGGCAGGAGCATGCCGATCCCCTGACCCCGGAGGACGTGCTGTGACCACCCAGGCCCCCAGGGGCCACCGGGCCTTCGACCCCGGTGCGGAGGCCGCGCGGGCCACCGACGCGATCCTCCACGACACCCTGCACGGCACCCACCGCGGTGTCGTCGTCGACTCCCCGCCCGGCGCCGGCAAGTCCACCCTCGTCGTCCGTGCCGCTCTGGAACTGGCCGACGCGGGGCGCTCGTTGATGGTCGTTGCGCAGACGAACGCCCAGGTGGACGACCTGGTCATCAGGCTCGCCGAGAAGAACCCCGAGCTGCCGGTGGGGCGGCTGCACAGCAGTGACGCCGACCCGTACGACAAGGCGCTGGACGACCTGCCTCAGGTCCGCAAGTCGGCGAAGGCGGGTGATCTGACCGGGCTGCCCGTGGTGATCTCCACGGCCGCCAAGTGGGGGCATGTGAAGGTCGACGAGCGGTGGGCGCACGCGATCGTGGACGAGGCGTACCAGATGCGCTCCGACTCGCTGCTGGCCGTGGCGGGGCTGTTCGAGCGGGCGCTGTTCGTGGGCGACCCGGGGCAGCTTGACCCGTTCGCGATCGTGGGCAGCGAGCAGTGGGCGGGGCTGTCGTACGACCCCTCGGCCTCCGCGGTGACGACCCTGCTGGCCCACAACCCCGAACTGCCCCAGCACCGCCTGCCGGTGTCCTGGCGGCTCCCCGCCTCGGCCGCGCCCCTGGTCTCGGACGCCTTCTACCCCTACGCGCCCTTCCGCAGCGGCACCGGCCACGACGACCGCCGGCTGGCCTTCGCGGTCCCGTCGGACGGCTCCGGCCCCGACCGGGTGATCGACGCGGCGGCCGAGTCCGGCTGGGGCCTGCTGGAGCTGCCCGCACGGCACACTCCGCGCACCGACCCGGAGGCCGTACGGGCGGTCGCGGCGGTCGTACGGCGGCTCCTTGACCGGGGCGGGGCGGCCACGTCGGAGCGCTCACCGGACCCGGCTCCCCTGACGGCCGACCGCATCGCCGTCGGCACGGCGCACCGGGACCAGGCGGCGGCGGTCCGCGCGGCGCTGACCGACCTCGGCGTCCCGGACGTCACCGTCGACACGGCGAACCGTCTCCAGGGCCGCGAGTACGACGTCACGGTCGTCCTCCACCCGCTCTCCGGCCGCCCCGACGCCACCGCCTTCCACCTGGAGACCGGCCGCCTGTGCGTCCTGGCCTCCCGCCACCGCCACGCGTGCATCGTGGTGTGCCGGGCGGGCGTGAGCGACCTCCTGGACGACTACCCGTCCACGGAACCGGTCCAGCTGGGGACGCTGGTGAAGTTCCCGGACGGCTGGGAGGCCAACCACGCGGTGCTCGCGCGGCTGGCGGAGCATCGCGTCGCCTGGAGACCGTGAGCGGGAGCACCGCGGGGGCCGTAGACCCTGGTACCGCCGCAGCCCCCGGCCCTCTTGCACGGGCGCGGGACAATGGACGGTGGCCCTCCACAGGCGGGCCGACGGTACGGACGAGGTACGAGGAGGATGAAGACATGGCGGAGCCCACGCCGCGTCGGAACGAGCCGCGGCTACGCCCCGCGCCCCTGCTGTTCGAGCCCGCGCAGGTGGCCGACGACCCGGAGCACTTCTTCGACCTGGAGTCGATCGACGACCCGCGCGCGCTGCTGGCCCGGTCCACCGAGCTGGCGCACGCCTTTCGCGCGGCGGCGGACCGTGCGGTGGAGTTCCAGGCGATGGCGGCGGCCCAACTGGCCGACCCCCGGCGCTTCGACCGGCTCACGACGGCGGACATCGCCGAGCGCGCCGAGTGGACCGAGGACTACGCGAAGAAGATGGTCGAGTTCGGCCGGGATCTGTTGCGCGGCGCGGAGGGCGGGGCGGGGCACGCCGACCCGGTCTGAGCCCAGCCGCCGTAAAGAAGCCCTGGCATATGCCAGGCGGGCAAGATACCCCTGACTCCTCCCTCCTGTCCCGATTTCCGGCAACCCTGAGGAACCGTCCGCTCACGCCCGGTAGATGTATCCGGCATGAGCACTCGCGACGAACCCTTCTCCGACCGCTTCGACGTCTCCGGCGTCACCTCGGACGGGGCCGCCTGGCTCGCCTCGGCAGGAACGTATCCGCGCAGCACCCTGTCGTTCTGGGAGGAGCGCCCCGCCGCCCCGGTCGTCCTGCCCTGCGGCACCGTCTTCGACGTGGTCAGCGCCCCCGCGATCTTCGGACGCCGGATGCTCGACCGGCTGTGGGACGAGGGCCCGGGTTCGGGGCCGGTGGCGACACTCCGGGGCCGGATGCTGCTGTTCGCGGCGCCGGGCACGGCACAGCGGCTGCCGTCCCTGCTGCGCTGGGAGGAGTTCGGCCGTACGGCCGCGATCCCGCCCCTGCTGTGCCACGGCACCGGCGACGCGGTGACCGTCCCACCGCCGCTCAGTGCCGCGAAATCCGCGCTCACCTCGCGCTGGCTGGTCGCCCCCGACACCCGTCACCCCTGGCTTCCGGGCCCGGAAATCCTGCTCTGGGCGGCCGTACGCGCGGCCCGCACCGCCGTGCGGATATCGATTTTTCCCCCGGCCGATCAGGATGCTAAGGTCTACGACGTCAGCAGGCGCCGCTAGCTCAGTTGGTTAGAGCAGCTGACTCTTAATCAGCGGGTCCGGGGTTCGAGTCCCTGGCGGCGCACAGACAGTGAAGGCCTCCCGCGAGTGCGGGGGGCCTTCATTCTTAACGGCACTGCAGGGCGGCCGGGGGTCCGGGGGTTGCCCCCGGGAGACACAGCATCAGCGGTCCGGGGTTCGAGTCCCTGGCGGCGCACCATCTGCGACCTGGGCGTTCTCCTCTTCGGGAGAGCGCCTTGGTCGTTCTCAGAGTCGGCTCACGCCTCAGAGGATGCGCCAGGCGACGGCGTAAGGCTGGGCGAACCGGGTGATCCGGTGGGCCCTGACGACGACCTCGGCCTCCCCGGCGGGAATCTCCCGCCACAGCACCTGCTCGACGTTGTTGACACGGTCGAATCCTGGGTCCGTACCCATATTGCCGTGGTGCTCCTGACCGTCCGCCCGGACGATCAGGTCGAGGTCGTTCTGCAGGGCCGCGCCAGGGGGATCAGTCCAGACGAGGGTGACCTTCAGAGTGTGGGCCGCCCCCTCCGGGATCGGGATGGCGAACGCTCGCTCTTCTCCCTGGTCCAGCTCCTTGGCGTCGATGAAGCCGGCCCGGCCGGCGTCGGCCGGCAGGACGACGGCACGCTGGAGGTTGACGATGCCGAAACCCGAACTGTTGTTGGGGGAGGCGCCCGCTTCGGTGGGGCTGTACTGGCCGGCAAGTTCGTCGGCCCCGTTGACCAGCATGGCCTTGATGAGCGCGGCGCTGGGCTTCGGCGTGCCGTTCTTCACCAACGTCTCGCGCAGCACCGCCACACAGCCGGCGACCAGTGGAGTGGCCATACTGGTACCGCTGTCGAACATGTACGCGGGGTCCGTGGAGACGCCGAAGAGATGGCCGTCGGGAGCCACGCGCGAGCGGGTCGACAGGATCGACGTACCGGGGGCGACGAGAGTCGGAGAGATCCGGCCCTCCTGGGTCGGGCCGCGGCTGCTGAAAGCCGCCAACCCGCTCGGGTTGTCCGCCATCCGGTCGCCGTGGATCGGCGGGGCGGGGAACGAAAGCGGTCTCAGCTCGTCATAGGTGCGGGAGATCTCGGGGCGGTTGCTTTCACTGGCGCCGACCGTGATGACGTTCTTGGCCCCGCATTCCCCGCTGACGGAGCGCAGGTTGACGCGACCGTCACCGTCGCGGTCCGTGCCCTCGTTGCCTGCGGCGAAGCAGATGACGAAGTCCTTCTTCTCCCAGACCATCTGATCGGCTTCGGCCGCGCTCCGGTTGTAGGGGAGCCCGGGGGTGGTCGGGCCCCACGAGTTGGTGTGGATCCGCGCCCCGTCCTCCAGGTAGGGCGGCCTGAACAGAGTGAGCAGGTTCTTCGGGATGCCGGTGAGAAAGCCGTCCTCGTCGATCAGGGACTGCAGGACCAGTCTCGCTTCGGGAGCCGTACCGGTGACGGCACCGCCCATCGACGCCGATGTCCCGTCGCCGAGGACCGAACCCGCCACATGGGTGCCGTGCCCGTCGGGGTCGTCCGTCCGCGCGGGGCTCTTACGTCCCAGGGCGATCAGGCGTTTGACCCGGCCGTTGAAGGCTGGGTGCACATCAGTGACCGACCCCTTGTCGAAGCCGGTATCGGCGACGCATACGATCTGGCCCTCGCCGCGGAACTTCGTGCCGTTCAGTGACACCTGAGCGTGCATCAGCGTCCCCGCGACGGTGTTGTACAGCATCCTCTCGGGGACTTCCTCGACCGTCCGCACCTCGTCGAGTGCGGCCAGTGCGACCAGGTCCTCCTCACGGACCGCCGCGCGCAGCTTGCCGTGATCGGGCCGTACGTCGCCGGGGCTGATGCCGGCTGCCGCGGCGATCCGATCCCGTACCCCGTCGTTATTCGCGTCGACATCCTCGTGGAAGACGATGTCGACGGTACGGGTCCGAGGGCCTGCCGCCTCGACGGGGTCGGCCAGCACGGCGAGACCCGGGCGGAGCCGGCCCGACCGGAGCGACTGGGCGATCTTGAAGCCCTTCAGGTACACATCCGCCCAGGCCACGAAGGGCAGAGCGCGCACGGCAGCCAGGTCCGTGGGCCGGTAGCCGCACAGGTAGGTGTCGTCCGGAACGTATTCCTGGATCACCACGCCGAGTGCCGCGAGTTGCTCCTTCTCTTCGGGCGTCGGCGGGTGCGTGGTCTGGACGAGCAGGTAGTTGGACTCGGTGGCGTCTTCGGACGTCAGCGAATGGGTGGCCATCTCATGGGCCTGGGCCAGCGGGTCCACCGTGACGCCGTTGATGGTGATACGGGACATGTCGAACTCCCGGAGGGTACGGGTGAGGGTGATGGCGCGCACGGGGCCGCCGCGGCTCTCGCCGCCAGGGCTCAGGTTGGCGTCGACCCGACCGGAGCCTGTCCGGGACGGTGGCGCGCCGGGCTGCGCGGTCGCTTCTGTTCAGCCCACACGCTAGGCGTGCTGTCGCCGGCCGGCACCTGGAGCACCCATGAAGGCCCCTGTCCGGGTCCAATGTTGCTCCGGAGGGGGGCATTTCCCGCCCTGCAGGTGCTTTGGCGTGCGTGTACGGCGTCTCGGTCGGCCCTCGCCTGGGAGTCGGGGCCGCCCTCACCCGTATGCCCCGTGGAGCAGCCCGACAGCATGCGGCTGGGCAGGACATGCGGCAGCGTCACGAAGGCATGGCCGCCGTGCCTCCCGTGTCGCAGCCCGGCGGTTCAGCTCTTCCTCGTAGGGCTCCGGGGCCACGGCTGGGCGACGTTCCTCGTGCCCAGGCTTGATGACTTGATGAAAGGCGAACGGTGGTCGGTCGTACGGTTACCGAGGCAGGGGCACAGTCCGCGCTGCCTTGGGGAGCGTTCGGCCCGGGGCAGTACGTGGGGCTGGTCCTGATCGCCGCAGGAACGCTCCTCGGGGCTTGGTCGGGGCGGCGTTGGTCGCGTCACTCGACGGTGCTGCTCGGGGCCGCGTCGGGAGTGCTGCTGGCAGTGGCCGGCGTCGACATCGTGCCGCATGCGCTTCACGAGGCGAACGAGGCGGGGCTGTCCGGCTGGGTGGTGCCAGTGACCGTGCCGACGGCTTTCGCGCTTGCCTCGGCGGGGTCCCTGATGCGCGGGCGGGGTGAGCCGGGGCGCCTCGTGAGTGCCGGGACAGCGATGGGCCTTGTGCTGCACCGGATGGTGGAGGGCATGACGGTCGTCCTGCTGGCCTCGGTTCCCGTGGTGGCCGCGCTGGTCGTGCACTCCGTCAGTGAAGGACTCGCGCTGACGGCGGTCTTGGATACCCGGAGCCGACGGCGCCTGACTCCGTGGCTGATCGCCGTCTGCCTGAGCCCGCTCGTGGGCGGCTTGATCACCGAGACGGCTCCCGTTCCGGAGTGGGTGCATGCACTGCTGCTCGCGGCGGTCGCGGGGGTACTGCTGCGGGGTGCGTGCACGGCCCTGGCGCTGGCCCAGCGCCGGCGGTCGAGCGGGGAGTTGGCGGCTCCGACCGTGCTGCTGGCGCTCGGGTCTGCTGCCATCATCACCATGACGGCCGTACTGGTCCTGCACTGACCGCGGCGGCACGCCGATCCGGCCCGAGCCCTCCGGCACGGAAGAGCAGGAGCCGGACCGGCCTTCCGCGTCAGGCCTGGCGCTTCACCGCCAGGAAGCTGGCCGTCTGTCCGGCCCTGGCCAGGGTGGCGCCGCTCCCGTGATCCTCGGCGCGCAGTACCGTCCCGGCGAGGGTCATCAGCTGGCCGATCCCGATGTCCCAGTGGCGCAGGATGACGCCGTCGTACTCGTAGTGGAAGTCCGCGACGGGGCTACCCGGCCTGCCCTTGCCGGTCAGGGTG
Organism: Streptomyces sp. NPDC005402; assembly: GCF_040606575.1. Lineage (NCBI taxonomy): Bacteria > Bacillati > Actinomycetota > Actinomycetes > Kitasatosporales > Streptomycetaceae > Streptomyces > Streptomyces sp. NPDC005402. Next base: position 225,678 of record NZ_JBEXFB010000015.1, on the reverse strand, counting down.
AACGCGAAGGGAGACGCGCCAGATGCCCGGCCGACCATATCCATGCCGATGGTGTCGCCTCCCGGTTCCCCCTCCGAGAAGACCAGCTCACCACTGACGGTGCCGTCCGGTTCGGCGGTGAGCCTGAGCTCCAGCTGCGCGAACCGGAGTTTGTTGAAGTCATCGACGGGCTCCGGCCGGTTCAGGAAACTCCGGTATGTGTACGTTCCCGTCAGCTCTGCTACGTCCATTTCGCCTCTCCCGAACAAGGGCGCATGCCGTGAGTGAGCGTGCCGCAACTGCCGAACGGGTGACGTTCTCCGGTCCGCCCGTCCGGCGTCCGGATGGTCATGCCTCCTGCACGAGCAACCGCGCGTTGATGGTGGGACTGCCCGCCTGTGTGAGCGGGAAGGCCGTACCGATCTTCTCGGCGTGCCCTGGCACATCGATACGGACGGACAGCGTCCGGTCAAGAAGCCGGTCCTGTGTCATCCGGAAGTCGATGTTGACGATGCCGTGATGCACACAAGTCGCACATTCTCGCGGATCGTCCGGTTGGAAGAAGAAGCGCTTCGCGATCGTCTCACCGTCGGCTAGCAGACTCACGACGAACGACCCTGGGATGTTCAGCCGGTGGATCCCCTTCACGCGCACCGAGACCGGGTCGGTGCTCCGGAACGCGAAGGTGCGGGCGGCTTCCATGCTTCCAGACAGGTTCTCCAACACGCCCTCCGCGGGGCTGACGAGATCCAGCCGATCGTACGAGACTTCGGTTTCGATCATCTGCTCGGTGGTCGCGCTGAACGGCGGCAGTTCGTTGAACGGCGCGGTGAGCCAATCGGTGTTCTGCCCCAGGGTGGTTCGGAAGCCGGTCAGCGTGGTCGCGCCGACGCGTGTCTGCCAGCTCAACCAGAGGCGGTCGAGGTTGCAGTGAAAGAACCAGAACACCGGGTCGTAGGACGCGACATTGGGGTTGCCCATCGTCGGTCCGATCGATCCGTGGCCACTGTCATGGGCCTGGATCGAGAAGTCCTGGTAACCGTTCACATCGGACGCGCCCCACACCGACTGGCTCAATGACGTGGCGAGGTCGGCCAGGACCTCGAAGCCCGTCATGTTCTGTGCGATGTCGGCGACCGGGAAGCGCTGAGTCGTGTACGGAAAGAGTCCGGTCACGGGGTTCGGCGTCACGGCGGCGCCGGGATCGGCCGGCAGAACGTACTCGTCGAACGGCGGATGCTGCAGTCGGTCCGGCAGCTCAGTGGTGATGTCCCAGTAGGGAAGCGTCACCTCCTCACAGCCCGGGACGGAGCGCAGCGCGTCCTCGAACACGCGCAGGTACTGGCGGTGCCAGGGGATGAAGCGGTCCTCGTGGTGCAAGCACCAACGCTTCGGTAGACCGTGCTTCCCGGCCAGGACGAAGTAACTGTCCGCAGCCTCCGGGGGGCGGGCCATCAGACCGGTGAACGCTGCCGTCAGCAGGTCGAACTCGGCGTCGCTCAGCGTCGTGACGTCCTTGCGCAGCCGAGTCGGGACCTGTCCGTCCGGCGGTGGCTCGACCGGCGTCACCGTACCGAGCGGAAATCCGCTGACAATCCAGTTACGGAACGTCTGCGAGCGTTCGGCACTCCATTTTCCCGCTGCGTCGGGGGGCATCTGTGCGTTGGGCGGAGCGGTTTGGGCGTGAATTGCCAGCGCGTTGCTCCTCACCCCGTCGTAGGTGCCGAGCTCGATTCCCTTGGTGGCCATGTGATCCACGTCTTCGGGGCGGAAGAAGAAGCGGATGTCCGCCAGATACGTCGGCGCCGCAACAACTTGGTCGACGATCGCGCTGTTCTCGGTCGCAGTCATACTTCTCCTCTGTACCAAGGGGCATCTGCCGCCGGAGTTGAGGGAGCCGGGGGTTGATTCGTCCCATGACGCTCCGTCGGGAATGCCCCACAGTTAGGTGTCACGCGCCTTGGGCGTGAAGTGGGAAAGCTCGACACAGAGGGCTGGGCGGGTGGCGACGACGCTCACCCTGGCGGGTGCCCCTCTGGGGCTGCAACTCCATGCAAACACTGGCAGAGCTGTGTTGCCAGTCGGAGATCCGGCAGCCCGTCTGTCATGCATTCGGGTATCCGCCGCTATCGGGGCGTGATCTCCACATCCCACGCCCCCGTCGTCGTCCGCCCCGTCACCGTCACCCGGACGTTCTCCCCCGGCACCTTGAAGCTCTCGCCGACGTCGACGGGGGCGTCCGCGAGTGGTGGATAGACGGAGTTCTCCCAGCAGGCCTCGGTGCGGGGATGGGCGTCGATCACCTGGATGGGGCCGCCGCCGGACGCCGCGCCGCTGTGGACGCGGTAGACCAGCACCCCCTGCCGGCAGACCGCCACGTCGTTGCCCATCGCCCCGCGCGCCTCGAAGGCGAGCGCGCTGTCGGCCCCGGTGCGCACGACCGCGAGTTTCGTGCCGCGTCCGAGTCCGAAGATCCCGGCCCGGTCGGGGCCGGCCCCCACCGGCTCCAGCGTCAGCCGCACCGGTTTCGGCCCCCGCACGCACACCACCTGCCGCCGCTCCAGCCAGCCCAGCTTCCACTTGTGCCAGGCGAACAGATCGGGGGCCAGTCCGAACTGGCTGCCCATCAGGTCCCAGTCGCCGACGTAGGTGTCCCAGTCGCCCTTGCCGTCCATCGGCCGGTGGTACAGGTCCGGCAGGTCGAAGACGTGCCCGGTCTCGTGGGCCAGCACCAGACGGTCCGGCGGGTGCTTCTCGAAGACGGTGACGACCCGGCGGATGTCGGTGCGGTCGGCCCGCAGCGGCACATCCAGGTTGACGACCTTCGTGGCGTCCGAGTCGACGCCGGGCGCGTCCGGATCGGCGACGAAGTAGACGACGTCGTAGCGCGAGAAGTCGACCTGCCCGTCGGCCACGGCGAGCGCGTCACGCAGATAGGCGCCCCGGTCCGCGGCACTCCAGTCGCGCTGTATGGCGTACGCCGTCGACGGGCGCGGCATCCGGATCCAGTGCCGCAGCGGGTGCGGGCGCAGCGTGAAGCGGCCGTAGGAGGCCCGCTCGAAGAATTGGGTGGTACCCGGGAAGTGATCGGCGGTCAGCTGGGCGGGGGTGGTCATCGGCGAGGCGTCCGGGAAGGACAGGAAGACCATCACCGCGTCCAGGGCGCGGGCCGGGCGCGGATAGGCGGCGTTCCAGGTGTCCAGGCCCTCCGAGTGGTGGGCCTCGGTGCGTTCCAGGGTGCAGGGCGCCGCGGAGAAGGGTCCGGCGACCGAGGGGCCGGTGATGAGGGAGGTGGCGGCGAGGGCCGCCATGGTGGTGAACACGGCGGCGGTGCTGCGCAGTCGGGGGCGCGGAAGAGTGCGCGGAATCGAGCACGGCAACGGGACCTCCGGGAGCGGTTCACGGGACACCGCACCCAGCCTGTGTGAGTTTGTGGTGGTACGCCCTGTTTATCTGCACCGGACGAGTGAGTCCCCGTGACCTGCCAAACCGGCCGACACCCCGAATCACTCACGGAACGTCACAACCGGTCCCGGTGCTGAAGAACCCGTCCAGCTGTGGGCAGAAACGATCTGCCAGAAGGGGTTGCCGGTCCCCGAGACCGGGCAATGGCTGGAAGGGCCTGGGGGCAGCCTCTATGATCGGCACACTTTCCTGCGCGGACAGCGATCGAGTGCACTGCGGGAGCTAGCGGTGAACGGAACGTCCGAAGGGCCGGCGGCCGCGGCAGACCTAAACAGGTCAGCCGTTACAGAGAGTGACATCGCGACACCTTTTCGTCCCGATCCCCCGTCGCATCGGGCGGCCTTCGCGGCAGCGCCGCTGGCCATGGCCGTGGTGGACCGCGAGGGCACGGTCGTCGACGCCAACCCCGCCTTCGGCGAGCTGCTCGGCGCCGCGCCGGCGGAGCTGACCGGGACTCCGGCCGCCGAGCTGGTGGACCTGGCCTCGGACACCCGCACCTGGCACGCCTACCGCGAGGTGCTGCGCGGCCGCCATGCCAAGCTGCGCTGCAAACGCCGGCTCAAGCATCCCGACGGGCACTCCATGTGGGCGCAGATCACGGTCACGCCGCTGGCCGCGGACTCGCACGGCTCCCCCGGGGTCCTGCTCTCCGTCGCCGACATCACCGCCCGCCGTGAACTACAGGCCAGGTTGCGGCACTTGCAGATGCACGACCCGGTGACCCGGCTGCCCAACCGCACGCTGTTCTTCGAGCGGCTCACGGCCGCGCTGGAGCCTGAGTCGTACCAGCAGGGAGGTACGGGCCGGATCGGGCTGTGCTATCTGGATCTCGACGGGTTCCAGGCCGTCAACGACACCCTCGGCCACCGGGTCGGCGACCGGCTGCTGGCCGCCGTCGCCGAGCGCCTGACGCGCTGCGCGGACGAGGCCGGTCAGGGCCGGGCGACCGCTCCGCTGGTGGCGCGGCTGGGCGGCGACGAGTTCGCGCTGCTCGTCGAGGACTCCACCGGTACGGAGCAGCTCGCCGACCTCGCCGAGTCCCTGCTGAAGGCGATCCAGGCGCCCTTCGACCTGTCCGGCCACCGGATGTCGGTGTCCGCGTCGATCGGGGTCGTCGAACGGCAGGCGGAGGGCACCTCGGCGACCGGCCTGATGCAGGCCGCGGACACCACGCTCTACTGGGCCAAGGCCGACGGCCGGGACCGCTGGACGCTGTTCGACCCCGAGCGCAACGCCCACCGCATGACCCGCCAGGCCCTCGCCTCCACGCTGCGCCCGGCGATCGAGCGCGGTGAGTTCAAGCTGGAGTACCAGCCGCTGGTGAGCATGGAGGACGGCAGGCTGCGCGGGGTCGAGGCGCTGGTGCGCTGGAACCATCCGCAGTTCGGGTTGCTGACGCCGAATCGGTTCATCGCACTGGCCGAGGAGGACGGCTCGATCGTCCCGCTCGGCCGCTGGATCCTCGCCACCGCGTGCCGGCAGGCCCGCAAGTGGCAGCTGGACCGCCCCGACGAGCCGCCGATCTTCGTCAGCGTCAATGTGGCGGTCCGTCAGGTCTGGGACTCCGACCTGGTCGCGGACGTGGCGCAGACCCTCGCGGAGACCGGCCTGGCCCCGCACCTGCTCCAGCTCGAACTCACCGAGTCCGCGGTGATGGGCTCGGCGGGCCGCCCGCTCCAGGCCCTCCAGGCGCTGAGCGACATGGGCGTCGGCATCGCCATCGACGACTTCGGCACGGGCTACTCGAACCTCGCCTACCTGAGCCGCCTCCCGGTCTCCGTCCTGAAACTGGACGGCTCCTTCGTACGGGGCTTCCAGTACGAGGGTGAGGGCGTCCCCCCGAACCCGGCCGACGAGGTCGTCGTCGAGGCGATGATCCAGCTGGCCCACCGCCTCGGCCTGACCGTCACCGCGGAGTGCGTCGAGACCTCGGCCCAGGCCAGCCGTCTGCGCCGCATCGGCTGCGACACCGGCCAGGGCTGGCTGTACTCGCGGCCGGTGTCGCCGGATCGTATCTCCGGGCTGATGGGCGTGAAGGCCTAGGAGGCCGCGGAGCCCGTCGAGGCCGTGGGGAGCCCGTAGGCGTCCGCGAGGAGCTCGTAGGAGCGCAGGCGTACGTCACCGCTGTGGGCGTTGCCCGTGATCATCAACTCGTCGGCGCCGGTGCGCTTGTGGAGGTCGTCGAGGCCGGAGCGGACCTCGTCGGCGGTGCCGTGGACGACGTTGGCGTTCCAGGAGTTGGCGAACTCCTCCTCCATGGGGCTGAACTCGTAGGCCTCCGCCTCCTCGGGGGTGGGGACCAGGCCGGGGCGGCCGGTGCGCAGCCGGATCATGTTGAGTACGGCGGCGCGGACCTGGCGGCGGGCCTCCTTCTCGTCGTCGGTGGCGAGGGCGGAGACGCCGATGAGGGCGTAGGGCTCGTCGAGGACCGCGGAGGGCCGGAAGGACTCGCGGTACAGGTCCAGGGCCGGGATGGTGTTCTGCGCCGAGAAGTGGTGCGCGAAGGCGAAGGGCAGGCCGAGGGAGCCGGCCAGCTGGGCGCTGAAGCCGGAGGAGCCGAGCAGCCAGAGCGGCGGGCGGTGCGGGGACTGGACGCCGCCGGGCGAGGTCGCCTGGACGGGGCCGGGTACCGCGTGGATACGGCGGTAGGGATGGCCGTCGGGGAAGTCGTCGTCCAGGAAGCGGGTGAGCTCCATGAGCTGCTCGGGGAAGTCGTCGGCGCCCTCACGCAGGCGGTCGCTGCGGCGCAGGGCGGCGGCGGTGGCGCCGTCCGTGCCCGGCGCCCGGCCGAGGCCCAGGTCGATGCGGCCCGGGGCCATCGCCTCCAGCGTGCCGAATTGCTCCGCGATCACCAGCGGGGCGTGGTTGGGGAGCATGACGCCGCCCGAGCCGAGCCGGATGCGGGTGGTGTGGGCGGCGAGGTGGGCGAGGATCACCGCGGGCGAGGAGGACGCCACGCCCGGCATGGAGTGGTGCTCGGCGACCCAGTACCGGTGGAAGGCCCGGGACTCCGTGAGCTTGGCGATCGCGACGCTGGTGCGCAGGGCGTCGGAGGCCGTGCGTCCGGCGCCGACGGTGACCAGGTCGAGTACCGAGAGAGGTACGGGGGCGGTGCCCTGTGCAGTACCTCGGATCTCGTCTTCCGCCACGGTGGGGTGCCTCCTGCTCATGAGCCGTGTGCTGTCGTCCTGACCACAACAGGAGAGTGTCCCCGGTTATTCCCGGGCGCGGTCGCATGCCCCCTGGAGCCCCATCTTCCGTATCCCGTACGGCACTTGACCGCTTGCCGCAGGGGTCCCCGGGTACCCGGAGCGCACAACCCGACAAACCGGAGGGATCGCCCATGACGCGGGAGAACACATCGCGGCCGTCGGACCTCGGACCGCTCGAACCCGGCACCAGACAGCGCGCCCAGTTGTCCATCCGTATCGCCGACATCGCGTGGACCGCGCTGAGTGTCGTCGCCGCCCTGTGGGCGGTCCTGGCCACCGTCGACGCCGTGCGGGGCACCGGCTCGTGGGCCTACTGCGCGGTGGCACTGGTGCTGCTGGCCGTCGGCCTGACGATGCGGATCGTCGGCATCCGCCGCCGGGCCCGGACCGGGTTGTGAGGGAGGACTCCGTGGAGCGCGTCCACACCCTGCTCAGCAGGCATCCGTGGATCCAGTTCGTGCTGTCCGTGCTGCTCGCCTCCGCCCTGGTCCTGCTGCTGTTCCCCGAGCGGTCGCCCGGCTCGGTCCTGGTGCGCATGGCCTTCACCTCCCTCGGCGGGATCGCCGTCGTGCTCGCCGTGCGCCGCAGGGAGAAGCGGGCCGCCGGATCGACCGACGGTCTCGTCTCGCTGGACCGCAAGCTGCGCCGCGGCGAGGTCCCCACCGCGCCCGAGGAGCGGCAGGCCATGCGTGACCTGGTGGAACAGCGTCTGCATCGCACCCGCCACCGTGTCGCGGCCCAGATCTTCCTCGTCGTCCTGTGGGGAGCCTTCGTGGTGCTGACGGCCCTGACCGCGGGACCGCGGCAGACCCTCGGCCTCGCCGTGCTCGGCGTCGCCTTCCTGGGCTGGCTCACCCTCTACGGCAACCTCCAGCACCGCCGGCTGCGCACCATGCGCACGGCGCTCACCACCGACGTCCCGCAGGAGCGTCGACGGTGAGCACCTGAAGCCACCCCGCGTCAGACCTGGACGATGGGCTCCCTCGTGAACAGCGCCCCCATCGCCGGCGCGTTCACCCGGCGGTCCGTCAGCCTCAGGGCCTCCCAGACGGAGACCTGGTTCGCGGTGAGGACCGGCTTGCCGAGCTCCTTCTCCAGGGCGGGGATGTGGGAGGCCGTGTGGAGGGCCGTGTCCGGGAGGAGCACCGCCTCGGCGTCCGGCGAGTCGGCCTCCCTGGCCAGCGCGAAGATCTCCTCCTCGCCCCAGGTGCCGACCTCCGCGGCGGTGATGATCCCGGCGCCGTGGACCTGGCCGACCTCGACCCCGCCCGCCCGCAGGAACTGGGCGAACAGGGCCGCCACGTCGTCCGGGTAGGTCGCCGCGACCGCCACCCGCCCGGCGCCGATCTCCTTCGCCGCGTGCACGAAGGCGAAGGACGTCGAGGACGCGGGCATCCCGGCCGTGCGGGCGAGGGCCTGGACCTGCTCCTGGGCGCCCTCCCAGCCGTGGACGAAGCTGCCGCTGGTGCAGGCCCAGACGACGGACTCGGCGCCCGACATGCGCAGCTCCTCGACGCCCGCGGCGAGCCGGTCGGGCGAGCCCATCTCCAGGAGGGCGTCCACGCGGTGGGCGTCCGTGCCGATGTCGGTGTGGACCACGTCCAGGCGGATGTCGCTGCCCAGGAGCTGTTCGATGCGCGGATAGTCGTCCTCGGCGGAATGGCCCGGGTAGAGGAATCCGAGTGCGGTCATGTCCAGCCTTCCTGCTGCTGTTCTCCGTCCGGCAGTTCCCGGACTTCCGGCAGACCCGGAATCTCCGGGCGCACGGGACCGGACCTCGCCGCCGGGTCGATCAGCGCCTGGTACGGTCCCACGGCTCGGGTACCCAGTCGGCGCAACGCCGCCCACATGGTCACCTGGTTGGCCGAGATCACCGGTATGCGCAGTTCCGCCTCCAGTTGCGGGATCACGTCGTACGTCGGCAGGTTGGTGCAGCTGATGAACAGCGCCTGGGCGTCGGCTCGTACGGCCTTGTGGGCCATCTCGGAGACCTGGCGGTAGGGCACCTTCCAGATGTGATGGGTCAGGCCCATGTAGGCGCAGCCGCTGACGGCGACGCCGGCCTCGGCGACGTACTCCTCCAGCGACCTGGTCACCGACACCGTGTACGGCGTCACCAGCGCGACCCGGCGCACGCCGAGCTCGGCGAGGGCGTCCAGGAGGGCGCCGGACGTGGTCAGGGAGGTGACCGCGCCCGCCCTGGTCATGGCGGCGCACATGGCGCGTTCCCCGGCGATCCCGCCGACGAAGCTGCCGGAGGTGCAGGCGTAGGCGATGACCTCGGGGGCGATGGCGTTGAGCGTGCGCACGGCCTCGTGCAGGGTCTCGTGCTCGCTGACCAGGCGGGCCAGGTCGAGGCTGACCTCGACGGGGACGTACGGGGTGCGGGTCAGATGGAGCGAGATCTCGTCGGGAACCCAGCGCCACAGCTCGCGGTCGAGCGCGAAGTCGAAGGGGGCGACGACACCGACACCGCGCTGCGGGCGAGGACCGCCCAGAAAGGAAACGTCCATGGCGAAGACCGGCCTCACGGTGAGAGACGGAGGGGCAGCGGAGCGTGCACAACGTCCGTGTTGACGAAGGTAGGTTCGGGTGCGAGCGTGGTCAATCCGCCCATGTCACGCTCACGTCGCTCCGGTGTCGACACCGGCGTTTTCCGCCCATGTCAGACGCCCGGCAGCCTCCGCGACGATCCGTAGAAACGGTGCCTCGATGTCCGTCCCCACCCTTCTGGTCCTTGACGCGGACCCCCCGCCCAGGCTGGGAAGACTCACCGGCCGGGCCCGGATCGTGCACGCGGACGAGACCACGCTCGCCGAGCGGCTGCCGTCCGCCGACGTGCTGCTGGTCTGGGACTTCACCTCGACCGCGGTGCGTGACGCGTGGCCGGGCGAGGGCCCGCGGCCGCGCTGGGTGCACACGGCGAGCGCGGGCGTGGACCACCTGATGTGCCCCGAACTCGCCGTCTCCGACACGGTGGTCACCAACGCGCGCGGGGTCTTCGACCAGCCGATCGCCGAGTACGTCGCCGCGCTGGTCCTGACGATGGCCAAGGACCTGCCGCGGACCCTGGAGCTGCAACGCGAGGGCGCCTGGCGGCACCGGGAGTCCCAGCGGGTGGCCGGCACGCGTGCGTGCGTGGTGGGTTCCGGGCCCATCGGGCGGGCGATCGTGAGCACCCTCAAGGCACTCGGCATCACCACCGCCCTGGTCGGCCGTCGCTCGCGCACCGGGATCCACGGCCCCGACGACCTCGACCGGTTGATGGCCCGCGCGGACTGGGTGATCGCGGCCGCCCCGCTCACCGCGGAGACCCACGGCATGTTCGACGCCCGCCGCTTCGGGATGATGCAGCCCTCCGCGCGGTTCATCAACATCGGCCGCGGTCCGCTGGTCGTGGAGGACGCGCTGGTGGAGGCGGTGTCCAAGCGGTGGATCGCCGGAGCCGCCCTCGACGTGTTCGACACCGAACCGCTGCCGCCCGAGAGTCCGTTGTGGCAGGTCCCGGGTCTGATCGTGTCCCCGCACATGAGCGGCGACACCGTCGGCTGGCGCGATGAACTCGGCACGCAGTTCGTGGAGTTGTACGAGCGCTGGGCGGCGGGCAGATCACTGACGAACGTGGTCGACAAGCAACGCGGGTACGTACCAGGGCACTGACGTCGACGGAGGGGCACATATGCGGGACCTCACCGAACTGACCGCCGTACAACTCGTCGAGGGCTACCGCAAGGGCGAGTTCAGCCCCGTGGAGGCGACCCGGGCGGCTCTCGACCGGGCCGAACGGATCCAGCCGGAGGTGAACGCCTTCGTCCGTCTGACCGGCGAGGAGGCCCTGGCGCAGGCGAGCGCGTCGGCCGACCGGTGGCGACGCGGGGAACCGTCCGGCGCGGTGGACGGCGTCCCGGTCACGGTGAAGGACATCCTGCTGATGCGCGGCGCCCCGACACTGAAGGGCTCCAAGACGATCGCGGAGAACGGGAGTTGGCACGAGGACGCCCCTTCGGTGGCCCGGCTGCGGGAGAGTGGCGCGGTCTTCCTCGGCAAGACCACGACGCCCGAGTTCGGCTGGAAGGGCGTCACGGACTCACCCCTGTCGGGCGTGACCCGCAATCCGTACGACCCGACGCGCACCGCGGGCGGTTCCAGTGGCGGTGCCGCGGCGGCCGTGGCACTCGGCGCGGGGCCGCTCGCGCTCGGCACGGACGGCGGCGGCAGCGTCCGTATCCCGGCCGCGTTCTGCGGGATCTTCGCCCTGAAACCGACGTACGGACGCGTGCCGCTCTACCCGGCCAGCGCGTTCGGCACCCTGGCCCATGTCGGCCCGATGACCCGCGACGCGGCCGACGCGGCGCTGCTGCTCGACGTCATCGGGGTGCCGGACTCCCGCGACTGGTCGGCGCTGGGCCCGGCGGCCGGCCCGTACTCCGCGGCCCTGTCGGGCGGGGTGCGGGGGCTGCGGGTCGCGTACTCGCCGTCCCTCGGCGGCCAGGTGGCCGTACAGCCCGGCGTCGCGGCCGCGGTCCGCCGTGCCGTGGAGCGCCTGGCCGGACTCGGCGCGTACGTCACCGAGGCCGACCCCGACTTCGCCGACCCGGTCGACGCCTTCCACACCCTGTGGCTCAGCGGGGCGGCCCGGGTGACCCAGCATCTCGGGCCGCATCAGCGGGAGTTGCTGGATCCCGGGCTGCGGGAGATCTGCGGCCGCGGTGCCCGAATGAGCGCCCTCGACTACCTGGCCGCGGTGGACGTACGGATGGAACTGGGGCGCCGGATGGGCCGCTTCCACGACTCCTACGACCTGCTGGTCACCCCGGCGCTGCCGATCACCGCGTTCGAGGCGGGCACGGAGGTCCCGAAGGGCTCGGGGCATCACCGGTGGACGGGGTGGACGCCGTTCACGTACCCCTTCAACATGACGCAGCAGCCGGCGGCGAGCGTGCCCGTCGGCACGGACGGCGACGGGCTGCCGGTGGGACTGCAGATCGTGGCGGCCCGGCACCGGGACGACCTGGTGCTGCGGGCGGCGCACGCCTTGTACGAGTCGGAAGCGGCGGGCATCCGGCCGCCCGCCCCGGCCCACGCCGGGTGAGCTAGGCCCGGCTGAAACGGAGGCTCTCGCCGAGGGCGCCCGAGCGCCAGAGGTCGTTGCAGCCCTCGGCCAGGGTGTCCAGGCCGTCCACCACCTGGCCCCACACGATCCCCGGCACCCAGCCCACGTCGGCGTTCAGGAGCAGGTTGTTGCGTTCGTAGAACAGGGCCAGGTCGACGACGGTCGTGCCCGCGCGGACCTCGCGGTCGTAGCCGTAGGACTTGGTGCCGAGTTCGGTGCCCGCGAAGGAGAAATAGCAGAGATCTCCGGGAATCGGGGTGACTGTCGGATTTTCCAGGGGTGGTTCCGTTTCCGCGAAAGGCGGGAAAAGGGCGTAGATCTCATTGCGTGCGTACTTCGCGTGATAGACGTCACCGGCGAGCGGGAGGGCATCCCATACGGCGGCGCAGGTGATCGGCGCCCGATCGTCGAGGAGCTTCGCCCTGGCGGTGATTCCCCGCTTGACCAGCGATACTTCGATGTAGCGGTCAGCCATGCATTCCATGGTCCCCCGCCGGTCAAGAGGGCCTCCATGCGGAACGGGGCTCAAATCGATCCGCATAAGTCGCATCCGGTCGGGTAGCCGCGCCGCCATGGCTCCACCACTGGAACATGGCGAACACATATCCGGGACCACCCGCCGATCGCTGCTCGCGGGGGTGGCGGCGCTCGGTGCCCTGGGCGCCGCGGGCTGCTCACGCGTGGCCACCGCCTCCACCACGGGCGGCGGTGAACTGCTCGACCGGCTGCGGGCGGCAGGTGTCGTACGGCTGGGAATCGCCGGTGAGATCCCCTTCGGGTACATCGACAAGAACGGCGAACTGACCGGCGAGGCGCCCGAACTGGCGAAGGTCATATTCAAGCGGCTCGGGGTGGACCGGGTGCAGCCCGTGCCGACCGAGTTCGGCTCGCTCATTCCGGGGCTCACGTCACAGCAGTTCGATGTCGTGGCCGCCGGGATGTATGTGACCCCCGAGCGCTGCGAGCAGGTCATCTTCGCCGACCCCGATTACCAGATCCAGGACTCCTTCGTCGTACGGAAGGGGAATCCGCTGGGCCTGCACAATTACCAGGACGTCGTCAAGAAGAAGGCGCGGTTCAGCACCGCGACGGGGAACGCGCAGATCGATTACGTCATCGACGCGGGGTACAAGCGGAGCGACATCCTGCTCGTCCCGGACCAGGTGGCGGGGCTGAACGCCGTGGAGGCCGGCCGCGTCGACGTGTTCGCCGGGACCGCCGTCACCACCCGTGCGGTGGTGCAGAAGTCCAGCAAGGCGGAGGCGACCAAGCCGTTCTCCGCGATCGTGGACGGCAAGCCGCACATCGACGGCGGAGCCTTCGCGTTCCGGCCGACCGAGACGAATCTGCGGGACGCCTTCAACGTCGAGCTGCACAAGCTGAAGAAGAGCGGCGAGGTGCTGAGGATCCTCAGGCCCTTCGGCTTCACCCAGGCCGAGATGACGGACCTGACCGCGAAGGAGCTCTGCGGCGGATGACAACCGGACTCTGGGAACTGGTCCTCCGGGGCATCTGGACGACCGTACAGCTGCTGGTCTTCAGCTCGCTGCTCGCCGCCGCCGTGTCCTTCGTGGTCGGCGTCGCGCGCACCCACCGGCTGTGGATCGTCCGCTTCCTCGCGGGCTTCTACACCGAGGTGTTCCGCGGGACCTCGGCGCTGGTGATGATCTTCTGGGTGTTCTTCGTGCTGCCCCCGGCCTTCGGCTGGCAGCTGGTCCCGATGTGGGCGGGCACGCTCGCGCTCGGACTGACCTACGGGGCGTACGGCTCCGAGATCGTGCGCGGGGCGCTCAAGGCGGTCGACCCGGCCCAGCAGGAGGGCGGGATCGCGCTGAGCTTCACGCCCTGGCAGCGGATGCGGCTGATCCTGCTGCCGCAGGCGGTGCCGGAGATGATCCCGCCGTTCTCCAACCTGCTGATCGAACTGCTCAAGGGCACCGCGCTGGTGTCCGTGATGGGCATGGGCGACCTGGCGTTCAGCGGCAACCTGGTGCGGCTCGCCCTCCAGGAGAGCGCCGGGATCTACACATATCTGCTGCTCATCTACTTCGTGATCGCGTTCCTCCTCACCCGCTTGATGCGCGGTCTGGAGAAGAAGCTCAAGGCGGGGGTCGGCAAGGAACCCACGCGTGAGGTCCAGGTGCCCCAGCCTGTCGGAGGTGGTGTCGGATGACCTGGGACTGGAGTGCCGTAAGCGACTTCATGCCGCAGTTCTGGGACGGACTGCTGGTCACCCTGCAGGCCCTCGCGCTCGGCTCGCTGATCTCCTTCGCGCTCGGCCTGGTGTGGGCGCTGCTGATGCGCGCGCCGTCGCGGTTCGTGCGCTGGCCGGTCGGGGTGGTCACGGAGTTCGTGCGCAACACCCCGCTGCTGGTCCAGCTGTTCTTCCTCTTCTATGTGCTGCCCGAGTGGGGTGTGACCCTCTCGGCGCTGGCCACCGGTGTCATCGGGATCGGGCTGCACTACTCGACGTACACCATGCAGGTCTACCGCGCCGGTATCGAGGCGGTGCCCGCCGGCCAGTGGGAGGCGGCGACGGCGCTGAACCTGCCGCGGGTGCGGACCTGGCAGGTGGTGATCCTGCCGCAGGCGATCCGCCGGGTCGTGCCGGCCCTCGGCAACTACGTGATCTCGATGCTCAAGGACACGCCGCTGCTGATGGTGATCACGGTCCTGGAGATGCTCGGCCAGGCGCGGCTGTACTCGCAGCAGCACTTCCAGTTCACCGAGCCCCTGACCGTGATCGGCGTGGCCTTCGTCGTCATCTCCTATCTGGCCTCCCTTCTTCTGCGATCCCTGGAGCGACGTCTTGTCCGCTGACACCCCTCTCATGAAGGAACCCGACGCCAACACCAACCCGCCGGTGGACGGCAGCGAGCTCATCCGCTTCGAGAACGTGACCAAGCGGTTCGGATCGAACACGGTCCTGGACCGGCTGAACTTCTCCGTCGACTCCGGCAAGCACGTGACGCTGATCGGTCCCTCCGGGTCCGGCAAGACCACGATCCTGCGGATGCTGATGACGCTGACCAAGCCCGACGAGGGCACGGTCTCCGTCGACGGCGAGAAGCTGTTCCCGGCGGCGGAGAAGCAGCTCCGCGAGGTGCGGAAGAAGATCGGGATGGTCTTCCAGCAGTTCAACCTGTTCCCGAACATGTCGGTCCTCAGGAACATCACCGAGGCGCCCGTCACCGTGCTCGGCCTGCCGAAGGACGAGGCGGAGGCACGCGCGCGTGAGCTGCTCGACCTGGTGGGTCTTGCCGACAAGGCCGGCGCCCGGCCGACCCAGCTGTCCGGCGGGCAGCAGCAGCGGGTGGCGATCGCGCGGGCGCTGGCCATGCGGCCGCGGGTGCTGCTGCTCGACGAGGTCACCTCGGCGCTCGACCCGGAACTGGTCGCCGGCGTCCTCGACGTGCTGCGGGACATCGCCCGCACCACCGACATCACGATGCTCTGCGTGACCCACGAGATGAACTTCGCCCGGGACATCTCCGACCAGGTCCTGATGTTCGACTCCGGCCGCATCATCGAGTCGGGTCCGCCGGAGAAGATCTTCAGCGACCCCGAGAAGGACCGCACCCGGGAATTTCTGAGCGCGGTCCTCTGACCCACCAGAAGTGAACAGTGTTCAATCTTCGAGGTCCCGGACCCGGGTCATGTCTCTGGCATATGCCAGCGTGTCAGCGCCCCTGCTGAGAGGGCCCGGTCCGGGGGCGGAATCTCGTCAACAGCCGCTCACTACAAGCCTTTTGCCGGTTATCGTGGAGGGGATCGCTGTCTGGATTACGGCCCAGTAGTAGTGCGACCGAGCGAGCGCAGGGGGAACACCGTGGCGCTGCTGTGCTATCCCGGGGGACAACCCCCGGACCCCCGGCCGAAGACCCACGTGCTCAACTCTTCCATGCGAGGTGTGTCACCGTGAGGATCGAGCCGACCGCGCCGTACCACTCGGCCCAGGACGCACTGCGCGTCCTGGAGACCGTGGCGCGGCACACCGCCGGAGTCACCGACGCCGAACTCGCCAGCACCACCGGCCTCGACCCGGAGCGGCTGACCGCGCTCCTGAGGATGCTGCGCCGCGAGGGGTACGTCGAACAGGTCGCCGACGGCGCGTATGTGACGGGGGACGCCCTGACCAGGCTGACCTCCGCGCACGACCGCGACGAGGCGCTGCGCGACAAGCTCCAGCGCACCCTCGACGAACTGCGCGACTCGATCGGCGCGGCCGTCTACATCAGCCGGTACGTCGACGGCGAGGTCACCATCGCCCAGTACGCCGACGGTCCCACGACCCCGGCGGTCAACGAGTGGGTGGACTTCCGCTCCTCCGCCCACGCCACCGCGCTCGGCAAGAGCCTGCTCAGCCAGCTCGACCACAACGGCCGCCGCGACCACCTCTCCCGGCACCGCATGACCCGCCTCACCTCGCGGACCATCACCAACGACAAGCTGCTGCTCTCCCGCCTGGAGGCCCAGCCGCCGACGGTCCCCCACCTCGACCTCCAGGAGTACGCGGTGGGCACGGTCTGCGCGGCGGTGCCGATCACGGCGGGGTCGTCGGTGGGCTGCCTGGCCCTGTCCCTCCCGATCGACCAGGCCCACCGGCTCCGCCAGGCGACGGACCGCCTGAACAGGAGCGCAGCCCCGCTGCTGCTGTCCCTGGCGATCTGAGAGCGGCCGCCCGCAGGTGGTCAGAAGCACCCCTCAGGACCGGGTAGTATTTTTCCTGTCGCCAGCCGCCGAAGGCGGAGGGCGAGAGTCATGCGCCGCTAGCTCAGTTGGTTAGAGCAGCTGACTCTTAATCAGCGGGTCCGGGGTTCGAGTCCCTGGCGGCGCACCGGTGAAGGGCCTCTCGTGGGAGCGAGAGGCCCTTCCGCGTTTTCCAGCCGCTGGTATGTCAGTGACCCCGGCGGGCGCCACCACACCGGGTCCGCGCAGGACACGCCCTCCTTCCTGAGCCGCGCCCGGTGGATCTTGTTCGTGGCCGTGACCGGCATCCGCTTCACCACCCGTACGAACCGGGGTGCCATCTTCGTGCCGAGATCGGGCTGGGCTTCCAGGAAGTCCGCGAAGGCCACCGGATCGAAGGTCCCCGCGACGGTCGCCATCACCTGGTCCCCGGTGACCGGATCCGGCACCGCGTACACGGCGACGGCCACCGCCCCCTCGTAGCGCGCGAGGATGTTCTCGATCATCGCCGCGGCCAGGTTCTCGCTGTCGACGCGGAGGCTGTCATCGGTACGGCCCGCGAAGTAGAGGTGGCCGTCGGCGTCCCGGTAGAAGAGGTCGCCGGTCCAGTACCAGCCTCCCCGGCGGCGCTCGGCCTCCGCCTCGGGGTTGCGCCAGTACCCCTCGAAGGGGTTCGGAGCCTTGTTCACCAGCTCCCCTATCGCCTCGTCCCCGTTCAGCAGCCGCCCGGCCGCGTCGAATCGCGCGGGCGGACACTCCCGACCCGTCTCCTGATCGAGTACGACGAGCCCGGGCCCCGCCCGACCGACCGCGCCCCGCGGAGTCCCGGGCGCCCACTGGATCGCCGCGCCGCCCTCGGAGGACCCGTACCCCTCCACCAGCCGCACCCCGAACCGCCGCTCGAAGGCCGCCGCGTCCACGGCCCCCGCCTCGGTGCCGAAGCCGAGCCGCAACGGGTTGTCCCGGTCGTCCTCGCGCGCCTCGGTGGCCAGGACGTACTGGATCGCCCGGCCGACATAGGTGAAGTACGTCGCCCCGTACGCGCGGACGTCCGCCAGGAACCCCGAGGCCGAGAACCGCCGCCGGAGCGCGACCCCGGCCCCGCTCGCCAGCGCGGGCGCCCAGTCGGCGATCACGGCGTTGCCGTGGAACATCGGCATGCAGACGTAGTGCACACCCTCGGGGCCGAGCCGGAACTGGTCGGCCAGCGAGCGCCCGGCGGCGGCCAGCCGGCCCTGGGAGCAGAGCGCGGCCTTGGGGGCGCCGGTCGAGCCGGAGGTGAAGTAGAGGAGCAGCCGGTCGTCGGGGGTGGCGCGGGAGGCGTCCGGTTCGGCGTCGGCGCAGGGCGCGAGCAGGGTGTCGTACTCCTCGGTGCCGGTCACCAGCAGGCGGACGCCGGGGAGGTCGAGGCCGCGCAGCAACGGCAGGTGGGACGCCTCGCTGATCAGCAGACGGCATTCGGTGTGCAGGATGTCGCGGGCCAGTTCGGGGCCCCGGCGGGTGGGGTTGACCCCGGCGACCGCCGCGCGGGCGAGGGCGGCGGCGCCCAGCCACAGCGGGTACTCGGGGGTGTTGTCGAGCAGCACACCGATGTGGGCCCCGGCACCCGGCAGCAGGTCGGTGAGCAGTGCCGCGCGTGCGGCGGCGCCCGCGGCGACCTCGTGGTGGGTGAGCGCCCGCCCCTCGAACCACAGCCCGGGCCGGTGGTCACCCCACCGCCCGGCGACGAGCTCCGCGACCGTACGCCTCTTGGAGTCCATGGAGGCGCACGGTAGTTGACGGGCCGTCAGATGTGGAGGCCTAGGACGTCGCGGTCAGGGCGATCATGACGACCGCGCAGACGAGCACGACCACGCCGGCCATGGCGAGCACCGCGCAGGCGGCACACCCGTGCCCGCCACGGCCGGGGCGGGCCGTCGCCACGACGTCCGGGCCGTCGGCGTAGTGGACGGTGACGATGTCGCCCTCGAGTATCGTCCCCGGACCGCCCTCCTCCTCGAAACGGACGACCCGGCCGTCACGGGCCCTGAACTCGTACACATGACGCAGCGCGGTGCGCACCCGTGTGTCGCCGCCCCCGTGGGCCATCGCATACACCCGCAGGCACCGCCCCTCGGCGGTCAGACCACTCCGCCAGGCGCTGCGCATCCGCAGCCAGCGCCGCACCACCACGTACGCGGCCAGAAGGACCACGGCCATGATCTGGACGGGAATGACGTAGAAGAAGGCGTCCATGGCAGATCCCCCGAGGTCAGGCACCGATCGCGTGATCGTGTGGGGGAACCTACCCCGGGGGACGCCTGGACTGCCTCAAGCGATGCTCAGAACGTGACGTCCGAGCAGGCGTAGAACGCGTTCGCCGTGTCGGCGATCGTCCACACCGCGACGATCACGTGCCGTCCGCTGAGCCCGGACGGCAGGGTGCCGCTGTGCGAGAGGGTGGAGGGGGGTCGCTGACCGTTGTAGGGGACGGTCAGGAACGGGGTGAGGTTGAGGTCGGAGCGGGTCAGGTTGTGGTTCTGGTTCCAGCCCGCCTTGGTGACGTAGTACTTGAAGTCGGTCGTGGCGTGCATGGCGGTGAACTGCCAGCGGAAGGTGTAGCTCTGGCCTCCCGTCACCCTGGTCGCCGGCCAGGCGGTGCCCGACGGAGTCCGCGGCGCGCTGAGCTGGCTGAAGCGGCTCACGCCGCCGTTGCATATCTGGCCGTCGGCGGGTCCGCCGGCCGGGAAGCCCTTGGGGCCCTCGACGCTCTGCGGCTCCCACTGGATGTCGCCGCAGTTCGTCACGGTGCCGTTCTGGCAGAGCTTCTGCCTGCTGATGGGGAGGTCGGTGTAGCCGTGACCGCTGGCGCCCCCGGTGGAGAGGACGAGGGTGCCGGCGGTGGTGAGTCCGAGTGCGGTGGCGTACCACTTGGCCTTTCTGCGCATGCTGCTGCTCCTGGGAACGTGGGGGAAGTTCAGTGAGCTTGCAGGTCTAGACCAAGTACCAGGCTATTACCGCTACTTGAACATGTCCATCCCCATCACGAGCCCGCTTCCTGCCGTCCCGCGCAGAACGCCACCGTCAAGTCCTTCACCAGCGCCTTGCGTTCGTAGTCGTCCAGTTCCACCAGGCCCCGCATGGTCAGCCGGGTCACCGTGTCCTCCACCGAGTCCACGACCGAGGTCAGCACGGTGGCCCGGTGCTGGGCGTCCAGCGCGGCGATCCGGCGGCGGTGCATCGCGGCGGCCACCTCGGGGGCGTACTCGACGCGCAGCGGCTGGACCGAGAACACCTCGACGCCGACGGGCGCGGTCTCCGCGGCCACCAGCCGGGTCAGCGCCTCCCCCGCCGCGTCGACCGCCCCGCGGCCGGAGCCCGGCGCCTCCACCGGGACCCGGGCGAGCGCGGCCTCCACGCACTCGCGCAGGTACGTCTCGTGGTCGTCGACGCCGAGCGTGGCCCGCGCGGTGTCCCGCACCCGCCACACCACCAGGACGACGACCCGGAGCGCCACCCCGCTCGCGTCGGCGGCCGGCATCGGCTCGCCGCGCCAGTGCCGCAGCCGTACGTCGACCCGGCGGCGCAGCAGCAGCGGGTTGACCCACATCAGCCCGGTGCGCCGGACGGTCCCCCGGTAGCGGCCGAACAGCCCGAGCACCCAGGCGCCGCCGGTGCGGCCGCGGGCCAGTCCGCCGAAGCCGAACAGGCCGAGGGCACCGGCTCCGGCGTACGCCGCCCACTGCGCCGGACCGAGGCCCGCGCCCGCGAAGGCCGGGATCCTGAGGGCCGCCAGGGCGAGCGGCGGCAGCAGCCCTGCCCACCACGAGGTGGCCGCGCACCCGGCCAGTCCGCAGGTGCCGGCGAGGACGCCCGCCGAGCCCGGCAGCACCCGCGCGGGGCGCTCGGCCAGCTCGGGGTCGACGTCGGGGGCGGGACGCGGGGTGACCTGGGCGGGCCTGCGCAGGCGGGGTTGTTCCCCGGTGCCCTGCCGACGTGCCACCACCGCGGGCTTCAGCGGTACCGAGACCGGGTCCGGGTCGTCACGGAAGAGCAGATGGATCGGGATCTCGGTGGTCGCCTCGTTCTGGATGAGCCGGGCGGACCGGGACGGCCCCTCGGACTCGGGGGTGTGTGAAGTGGTCGTGCTCATGTGTGTCTCCAGCCTCCGCGCCAGATGTCACAGGTGGTCATGAGAAGAGTCGCCGCCAGGTCTCCGGTCCCGGATAGCCGTCCGCCGCGCCGCCCCGCCAGCCCTGGGCGCGCTGGAAGGCCTCGACGCCCCGCCGGTCCGGCTCGCCCCAGCGCGGCCCCGGCCCAGTCGTGTAGTACTTGCCGAACCCTTTCTTCACCAGCTGCCTGCCGAGCCGGGTGACGTACTCGTTGGTCGCGCCGGGCCGGAACATCGCGCGCCCCGGGTAGCCGGGGACGCCGTGCGAGGAGGGCGCCGGCGGGCCCGCTGCCCTCGTCCGACCGCCTGCCTCCTCGATGTCCCTGCCCTTGCCGGTCACCAGCAGCGTCCAGGTCTGCGCCCCGGGCAGCCCTTTCGCGTCCTCGCCGTGCCGGCCCTGCGCCTGCTGGAACGCCCGGGTGGCCCTGCGGTCCGCGTCCGTCCAGCGGGGGCCGGGACCGGAGGGGTAGTAGCGCCCGGCACCGCGCTTCACGAGCATGCGGCCGAGCTGGGTGACGTACTTGTTGTTGGCCCCGGGACCGAAGTAGGCGGCCCCCGGGTAGGACGTCGCCTCGGGCGCCTCCGGCTTGCCGTTGTCCGGCTCGGCGGTGTCCGGCTCCGCGCCCGCCGCGGGGCCCGCGAGCCCCTTGTACCGGTAGGCGACGTACCGGTCCGAGTTGCTCCAGTAGGCGTACGGGGTGACCTGCTCGCGGGCGTACGGGCGGGTCTCCTCGTAGGCGAGGTAGTAGGTGTGCGTGTAGTCCGTCCAGCCACCGAAGATGACGACGTGGGAGCCCTGCTCGGGGTTGTCCGGGTTGTGGAAGAGCAGGATGTCACCGGGCTGGAGGTCGTCCTTGGCGATTTTGATCCCGTACTGGCCCAGGCTGCCGGTCCACTCGTTGCCCGGCAGGCTCCAGGCCATGGACACGAAGCCCGAGCAGTCCTGCCGGTAGCCGTCGCCCCAGTACGCGGACATGCTGTACGGCACCCTCGCGGTGACCCACTGCTTGGCCCGCCGGATGATCTCGGCGCGGGTGGTGGTCGGCGCCTTGGCGACCGCCGGTCTGCCGCCGGGGCCGTGCAGCGGGGCCCTGTGGCCCTGTGGGGTGCCGGGTTCGTCACCCACGGGGGCACCCGGACGGGCCGGGGCGTGGGAGGCGGCGAAGGCGGGGGCCGCGTGGAAGGCGCCGAAGGCGGTGGAGGCCGCGGCGGCGAGGATCACGGCCCGGGTGGCGGCGGGGTGGCCGCCGGTCGATCGGGGGAGGACGCGCCGCCAGTGGACGCAACCGGGGCAGTCGCAGTCGCTGGCGGGATCGACTTCCTCGAATACCGGAGTCTCCATGCGATGCCCCTCACACTCCAGGTGAAAATGTCCGCAACTGTACACATTCGTCAGTTTCTCAACTGTCGCCCGGACGCGCATGCTGACGGTCCGAATGATGTACGGCGGTCCGGAGCACCCTCCCGGTTCGGGTAAAGTTGCCCAGGTCAGCACGCGCCGCTAGCTCAGTTGGTTAGAGCAGCTGACTCTTAATCAGCGGGTCCGGGGTTCGAGTCCCTGGCGGCGCACAGACGATGACGGGCCCCTCGCTCAGGCGGGGGGCCCGCCCTGTTTTGCGGCGCACTCCGACACGAAAGGCCACCTCTCTCAGGCGGGGGCCTCCCTGCGTGAGAGGGGTGTGAACCGGACCGGCCCGGTGGCCGTATGGATGTCCGCAACGACTCCACCAGGCCCCCACAGGAACCACAATGAACGCGTATGACCGGTAAACACCGCGTTTCGCATCTTGCGATCATGATGAGCACCGTAGAACCCTGGTTTTCAAGATGCTGCGTATACGCGGCACTTGGGGGGCAAGGAGCCGGTTGCCGGTGTTGCGGGGAAAGGGGGCCCCGCTTCGGAGGACGCCGAGGGGGGCGTCTGCAACCGGAAGGTCGCTGTTACCTGTCTAGTGTTATGAAGATTGTGGTGACTGCGGCCCACCACTGATACGTCTGTGAAGGTCGAGGGGGACCGGAGCAGCCGTAAGGAAACGACGACACGCGGCTCGTCCGCGTGTGGGGGGATGACTCATGACGTCGACGCCGACGGGCGCCCGGCAGAATTTCGACCCGTCCGACACCACACAGCTCAGGCTGCCTTCGCATCGGACCGGCACACTGGGCCGGATAAAGAAGACCCTTCCGAAGTACGACTACGAGCACTACAGCAGACTGGCCGGTCCCCTCACACAACCCGACCCGGGCCGGCCCTACAAGGTGCAGTACCGCTCGCTGATCTCGCAGGAGCCGCACCGCATCCGGGTCGCCCTGATGCTCGCCGCCGCGCCCCTGCTCTCGCTGGTGCTGCTGGCCTGGCTGCTCCAGCCCGAGCACTGGACCGAGCGGGACTACCCGGCCTTCTCGTGGCTGCCGGCCCTGGACATCGTCATGCTCGTCTCGATCGGTCTGATCGAGTTCTTCCGCTGCATGAACGTCCTGTCCAACGCGCACGCCACCCTGGTCGCCCGGGACCCGGTCCCGGTGGTGCCCGAGACCGGCACCAGAGTGGCCTTCCTCACCTCCTTCGTGCCCGGCAAGGAGCCGCTGGAGATGGTGACGAAGACCCTGGAAGCCGCGGTGCGGATCCGCCACCGCGGCCTCATGCATGTCTGGCTCCTGGACGAGGGCGACGACCCGGCCGTCAAGGAGGTCTGCGCCCGGCTCGGTGTGCACCACTTCTCCCGCAAGGGCATCGAGAAGTGGAACCAGCCCAAGGGCCCGCACCGCGCGAAGACCAAGCACGGCAACTACAACGCCTGGCTGGACGCGCACGGCGACCAGTACGACTTCTTCGCCTCCGTGGACACCGACCATGTGCCGCTGCCCAACTACCTGGAGCGGATGCTCGGCTTCTTCCGCGACCCGGACGTCGGCTTCGTGATCGGCCCGCAGGTCTACGGCAACTACGACAACTTCGTCACCAAGGCCGCCGAGTCCCAGCAGTTCCTCTTCCACGCGCTGATCCAGCGCGCCGGCAACAAGTACGGCGCCCCGATGTTCGTGGGCACCTCCAACGCCGTACGGATCAAGGCGCTGAAGCAGGTCGGCGGCCTGTACGACTCGATCACCGAGGACATGGCCACCGGCTTCGAGATCCACCGCCACAAGAACCCGGCGACGGGCCGCAAGTGGCGCTCGGTCTACACCCCGGACGTGCTCGCGGTCGGCGAGGGCCCGAGCGCCTGGACGGACTTCTTCACCCAGCAGATGCGCTGGTCGCGCGGGACGTACGAGACGATCCTCAAGCAGTACTGGAAGGGCTGGTACTCGCTGCCGCCGAGCAAGCTCTTCAACTACACGATGATGATCATCTTCTACCCGATGTCCGCCCTCAACTGGATTCTCGCGGCCATGAGTTGCGCCCTGTTCCTGGGCCTGGGCGCCTCGGGTGTCAACATCGACCCGACCGTGTGGCTGATGCTCTACGGCAACGCCTCCGCGCTCCAGATCGGCCTGTACATCTGGAACCGCCGGCACAACGTCTCCCCGCACGAGCCGGAGGGGTCCGGCGGGGTCGCGGGCATGGTGATGTCGGCGCTGTCCGCCCCGCTGTACGCGAAGGCGCTGGTCGACTCGCTGCTGCGGCGCAAGAGCAAGTTCGTGGTCACGCCCAAGGGTGACTCCGCGAGCCCCGACCGGTGGTTCGCCACCTTCCGCTACCACTGGTACTTCATCGCGATCTTCGGTGGCTCGATCGGTGCCGGTATCGCCCTCGGGCACTCGCACCCCGCGATGATCACCTGGGCGACCTTCGCCATGCTGATCACCGCGACACCGATCCTCACCTGGCGGCACATGCTGCGACAGGCGAGGAAGAAGCCCGCCGCGGCCGCCGAAGCGCCCCACGGGCCGGCGATCCCGGCTCAGGCCCCGGCGCGGTACCAGCCGCAGCCGCTGCCCGCCCAGCACGCCCCGGCCCACAAGCCGACCTGGGCCGACTCGAACACGCATGACGAGGGCAACGACCAGACCATGCAGATCGCCCTCGGTGGACTTGGGGGACGTAAGGAATGAACGACCGTGCAGGCCGCCGCCGCGCCCGTCGACTCGCGATCGGCACGGCGGTGGTGCTCGCGCTGGCCGGGATGAACGGCCCGTGGCTGTACCGCTTCGGGACGGAGAAATACCACCAGTACCAGATCGACAAGCCCGAGTACAAAGCCGAGAACGGCAAGTGGGAGATCGTCCAGTTCCCCGAGAAGTACCGGCAGAACACCATCCACGCGGCGCTGCTGCGCACCGGGAAGGTACTGCTGGTGGCGGGTTCGGGCAACAACCAGGACAACTTCGACGCGAAGAGGTTCGACACCCGGATCTGGGACCCGGTCAAGGGCACGATCAAGAAGGTGCCGACACCCAAGGACCTGTTCTGCACGGGCCACACGCAGTTGGCGAACGGCAATCTGCTGATCGCCGGTGGCACCAAGCGGTACGAGAAGCTCAAGGGTGACGTCACCAAGGCCGGTGGCCTGATGATCGTCCACAACGAGAACCCGGACCGGCCGATCACCCTGCCCGCGGGCACCAAGTTCACCGGCAAGGAGAACGGCAGGACCTTCGTGTCCAGGGACCCGGTCGTCGTCGAGCGGGCCAGGAAGGTCTTCGACAAGGCGACGGGGAAGTTCCTGCGGAACGACCCCGGGCTCGGGCGCATCTACGTCGAGGCGCAGAAGAGCGGCCGGACGTACGAGACCGGCACCCAGGACAACTACCGGATCCAGGGGCTCACCGGGACGGACGCGCGCAACACGTACGGCATCGCGCAGAAGCTCGCGCTCGACAAGAAGGACTTCCAGGGGATCCGGGACGCCTTCGAGTTCGATCCGGTCGCCGAGAAGTACATCAAGGTCGACCCGATGAAGGAGGCCCGCTGGTATCCGACGCTCACGACCCTGAGCGACGGAAAGATCCTCAGTGTCTCCGGGCTCGACGACATCGGTCAGCTGGTGCCGGGCAAGAACGAGGTCTTCGACCCGAAGACCAAGAAGTGGACGTACCTCTCGAAGGTCCGTCAGTTCCCGACCTACCCCGCGCTGTTCCTGATGCAGAACGGCAAGATCTTCTACTCGGGGTCCAACGCGGGCTACGGGCCGGACAACGTGGGCCGGGTGCCGGGCATCTGGGACGTGGACAGCAACAAGTTCACGAAGATCCCGGGGCTCAGCGACGCGAACGAGATGGAGACCTCCGGGACGGTGCTGCTGCCTCCGGCACAGGACGAGAAGTTCATGGTGATCGGGGGTGGCGGGGTCGGCGAGTCGGCGCGGTCCAGCAACCGGACGCGGATCGTGGACATGAAGGCGTCCGACCCGAAGTTCGTGGACGGGCCGACACTGGAGAAGGGCACGCGGTATCCGCAGGCGTCGATCCTTCCCGACGACTCGGTGCTGGTGTCCGGGGGGTCGGAGGACTATCGCGGGCGCGGTGACTCCAACATCCTTCAGGCCCGGCTGTATCACCCGGACACGAACACGTTCGAGTCGGTGGCCGATCCGTTGGTGGGGCGCAACTACCACTCCGGGTCGCTGCTGCTGCCGGACGGGCGGGTGATGTTCTTCGGTTCGGACTCGCTGTACGGCGACAAGGCGAACACGAAGCCGGGGGTCTTCGAGCAGCGGATCGAGATCTACACGCCGCCCTATCTGTACCGGGACTCTCGGCCTTCGCTGTCCGGGGGGCCACAGACGATCGCCCGCGGGGCTTCGGGGACGTTCACTTCTCCGCAGGCCTCTGTGATCAAGAAGGTGCGGCTGATCCGGCCCAGCGCGTCCACTCATGTGACCGATGTGGATCAGCGGTCCATCGAGCTGAAGTTCACGGTCTCCGGGGACAAGGTGAAGGTGACGGTGCCGGAGAACAAGAACCTGGTGCAGTCGGGGTGGTACATGCTGTTCGTCGATGACGATCAGGGGACGCCGAGCAAGGCTCAGTGGGTTCGGGTGCCGTAGCGCTCCCGCAGGCCGTCCTTCGGGTGCGGGAGCGCTGTGGCTGGTCGCGCAGCCCCGCGCCCCTAGGGCGTTGAAGCCTCTGCCAGCTTCAATGCGTAGGTCGGCCACCACTCGCCCGCCTTCGGCCCTCCCTTGCACTCGCCGTCCGACTCACCCGGGCGCTTGACCCACAGGTAGGCGTCCACCAGCGGGTCCGCCGTCTTTATGGTCGGCGTCTCACCCAGGGCCCTGCTTGGTGGGTTGCACCAGCGCTCGTTCTCGTCGCCGTCCTTGTACGGGCCGTTGCCGTTGCGGCTGGTGTCGATGACGAAGTGTTTGTCGCCGACCTTCGAGGAGAGCTGCTTGCCGTAGGTGATGGAGTCCTTGGTGGAGTAGAAGTTGGAGACGTTCACCGAGAAGCCGTCGGCCTTGGCGATGCCGGCCCACTGGAGGGGTTCGAAGATCTGGTCCGGGTGGCCCCAGCCCGCGTTGCCCGCGTCCAGGTAGACCTTCGTGTTCTTCAGTGACGTGAGCTTCTCGATGGCGCCGGTGAGCAGGTCGTAGCGCTCCTCGTGGAACTCGTCCTTGGTGCAGCCGTCGACCAGGTGCAGGACGGCGTCCGGTTCGAGGATCACCGTCGCCGAGCGGTCGCCGATGCCCGCGGCCACGCCGTCGATCCAGGTCCGGTAGGCGTTGCCGTCGGCGGCGCCGCCCTGGGAGTACTGGCCGCAGTCGCGGTGCGGGATGTTGTAGAGGACGAGAAGGGCCGTACGGCCGGCCTTGTCCGCGGCCTCGGTGAAGCCGCGCGCCTCCTGCTCCGGGTTCTCCGGGCCGATCCACTCGCCGGTCGGCTGCTGGGCGATCTTGCGGATCTGGTCGGCCTCGTCGTCCTTGCCGCTCTTCAGGTACGAGGCGACCTGCTTGGCCGCGTTGCCGTCCGGGTTGACCCAGAACGGGTCTGCCTCCTTGGGCTGCTGGGTGATCCCGGCGTCGGCCTTGTCGCCTTCGCTCTTCTTGTCCCCGTCTCCCGAGGACGAGCACGCGGCGAGCAGCAGTGCCGCCCCCAGCACCGCCGCGGACGCCCGTGCGCGGGCCGCCCTCCTGGCCCCCCTGCTGACGTACATCCAATTCCCCCCTGGGTGCACTGTGGCAAGTCTCAATCGTGACACACCGGGCGCGCCGCCCACGAGGTCACCGGAGCCTTGTCCAAGAGCTGTTACAGCCCCGAAGGTCGGGGTAGGTGCGCGCCGTACGGGGGCGCTCGTCCATGAAGGGGAGTGCTCAGCGATGCGGTACGCCACCAGGGAGATCCGGCTGGCCTCGGCACTGGTGGAGGCGGCGGACACCCTCGTCGAGGGCTTCGAGGCCACCCGGTACTTACAACGGGTGTCCGACCACTGTGTGGAGCTGCTCGACGCCCGGGCGGCCGGGGTGATGCTCATCGACGGCGGCCGGTCGGTGTCGCTGGCCGCGAGCAGCCGGCACGAGCAGGTGGCGCTGGACCTGCTGGAGGCGCAGCACGGCGGCGGGCCCTGTCTGGACAGTTACGGCTCGGGAAAGGCCGTACCGCCCATCTCGATACGGGTCGCCCACGCGGCCGCCCGCTGGCCCGACTTCACCGAACGGGCCCTGCGGCACGACATCGTGACGACGTTCGCGGTGCCGCTGCGCCGCCGCGAGAACCTGCTGGGCGCCCTCAACGTGTTCGCGCCCACGCTGCCCGACACCGGCCCCGCCGACGGCGTCACCTCCGAGCTCCATGTCGCCCAGGCCCTCGCCGACGCCGCCGCGCTCGGTCTGCAGAACCGTCACACCTACGCCCAGTACCGCACCCTGTCCGGTCAGTTGCAGGAAGCCCTGTCCAGCAGGGTCCGCATCGAGCAGGCCAAGGGGATGCTCGCCGAGCGCTGGAGCGTCCCCGCCGACCGGGCGTTCATGGCGCTGCGGCAGTACGCGCGACGGCACCGGCTGCCCCTGGATCAGGTGGCGAGCGCGGTCATCGAGGGCGTCGCGGACGACGCCGGACTGCGCCGGGAGATCGACGCAGGCGCTGACGGACCCGCGTAGAACCCTGGCTCACCAGGGCGTATGACGGAGTGCCACGAGCACGGGCTTGGTGTCCATCAGCCTCTAGGCCGGGGCGCACATCCGTTCTAGAGTCTTCTCCTAGGGATACGGCCCCAGCCCCTGGCCGCAGTCATCACCACCGAGCCTCCAGGCCCTCCAGGCCTCCCGCGCCGTCGCCGGGTTACTCCCGCAGCCCGCGCGCGTGCGGTCGAGGACCAGCCCGGTCGGCGACTTCGGGGGGAGCGGGTCGCCGACCGGGCCAGGTGCCCCGAGTCCTCCTCGCGTCAGGCCTTCCTGCGCCGTACGAAGAACACCAGCGCGCCACCGATCAGCAGCGCGCCCGCGCCCACCGCGCCGGCGACGGGCAGCGCACTGCTGCTGCCCGTGCTGGCGAGCGTGCCGGTCACGGTCGCGTCGGTGACCGTCTGGGTCTTGACGTCGTTGCCGTCGTCCCCCGTGGCGGCGGGGGACGGGGTGGGCGAGGGGGTGGCGCCGTCGGCGTCCTCGACCTCGACGGTGACGGGCGCGGTGTTGTTGGCCTGGTTGTCGTCGAACTCCAGGGTGCTGTCGTACGCCGTGGTCGCCTTGGCCGCACCGGTGGTGGTCCCGGCACCCTCACGGATCTCCAGGCCGAAGCGGAAGGTACGGGTGTCCCCGACCTCGAACCCGGTCTCCTGAGGGTGACAGACGTACTGCGGCTCGCCGGGGGTCTGCTCGCCGCTGCCGGCCTTCACATCGGGGAGCCACACGCTGCACCGCTTGGGGATCTCCACGGCCCTGGTGCCGGTGGGGACGGTGAACAGCAGCGCCGGCTGGTCGTCGCTGACGTTGTTGTCCATGCGGGCCGGGCCCTCGTTGCTCAACGAGACGTCCACGTGCACCAGGTCGCCCGGCGCGCCCTCGGCGGTGTCGCCGCCCGCGGCCATGTCGGCGGAGTTGTCGGCCAGCACGTACTGCCTGCCGACCTCCGTGCCGGAGGTGTCCGCGGCTCCGGCGGCGACCAGGGAGAGCTTCGGACCGCTCCCCGACGGCGCCTTCGCGCCCGACAGGGGCAGGGCCTCGCGGCGGACGAACTCGTAGAGGGCCTGCTGGGTCACCTTCAGGTCCAGCGGCTGGTCCAGCCGGTAGCTCTTGCCGGGCTCGACGACTGTGTCGAAGGTGCACAGCGCCTGCTCGGAGGGGCCGCCGTACGGGTCCGCGGGGACCGTGGAGTAGGCGCAGTTGGAGAACCGGTCGGCATACGCGAGACCGCGGGTGGTGAGCACCTTCAGCTGGACCCCGTCGGCGGCCACGGAACCGGTGTTGCTGATGGTGACCGGCGTCTCGATCGTGGTCCCCGGCTTGTCGCCCTTGCGGTTCGCCAGCTTGTTCACCGTCAACTCGGCGGAGCCCACGGTCAGTTCGACGGGCGTGGAGACCACGGTCCCGTTGGACGACGTGCCCTTCATGATCACCGTGCCGGTGGTGCCGAGCGGGGTGTCGGGCTTGGGGTTGATGTCCACGATGCCGCCGGCGTAGTCGCCTTCGGGAACCTCCGCGATGGGGGACCCGGTGTAGACGTCGTCGGCCGGCTTGCCGTTGACGGTGAGCCAGCTCTTGACGTCGCTCAGGTCAATGCTGATGGTGACGTCCTTCGCGACACCGGGACCGTCGTTGTGGAACAGCCAGCTCAGCTGCGGCGGGTCGAGACTCGGTGGCATGGGCAGAGCGATCTTGTCCTGCTGCATCTCGATGTGCACGACCGGCCCGTCCGCGGCCTGCGCGGATGTCGCGGGCAGCCATGCGGCGACGACGGCCGCGACGGCGGTCAGCACGGCCCCCGCCCTGCGTCGGCGGTTGATCATCCTGGGTCCCTCCCCGCGGAGCGTGTCTCGCCCCGCCGGTCACTCAGACATCCGGCGGCCACCGAGGGTTGCCCCCGAGTTCTACCGGCCGCCCGTCAGATACGCCGAGACGATCACGTTCGCCGAGTAGCTGCGGCTCGCCCGGTCGAAGGTGCCGCCGCAGGTGATCAGGCGCAGTTCGGCGCGGCCCGGAGCGTGTGGGCCGTAGGCCTGGTGGGCGTCGAAGTGCTCGCGGGTGAGGGTCCGCACGTCGTCGACGGTGAACTCGGCGACCCGGCCGTCGTCGCGGATCACCCGGACCGTCTCGCCCGGCCTGAGGGCGCTGATCCGGTGGAAGACGGCGGGCCGCGTCTCGGTGTCGACGTGTCCCACCATCAGCGCGGTCCCGGCGGCCCCGGGTTGCGCGCCGGCCGCGTACCAGCCGACGACGCCGGGCTGGTCGAAGGGCGGTGGGGCGAGGGCGCCCCGGGCGTCCAGGCCGCGGGCCACCACGGGCGCCTGCACCCCGAGGTCCGGGATGTCGAGGCGCTGCGGCCGCGCTCCGGGCAACGGCCGGGCGGCGGCCGGCAGTTCGGCGACCGCCGGCGGGTGCCCGACCGCGGCCACCTCACCGGTGGTCGGCGCGGACAGGCCGTACCGTACGTCGGTGACCTCGCGCCCCCACAGCCACAGCCCGAGCAGCAGCGTCGCCCAGGCCACGCCGGCCAGTAGCCGTCCGGTACCGGAGACGCGGGCGCGGCCGCCCTCCGGGTCGGAGAAACGGTCGGACATCGCCGCTCACTCCGCCCCGCGGCTCCGGCGGCTGCGGCGCAGCACCACGGCCACCGCCGCGACCCCGGCGAGCACCAGACCCGTCACCGCGTGCCCGGCGCCGGGTTCGATGACGTGGGGTTCCATGGCGGAGAGGTGGGTGGCGGTCCAGCCGCCGCCGGCGTCGACGGGGGCGACGGGGGACGCCGGGGCCGCGCCGCCCGTTGTCGCCGCGACGGTGATCCTGCCCTGCACCTCGATGTCGGCGCAGGTGATCTTCACGTCGTAGGGTCCTGGCTCGATCGAGGAGCGGACACGGGTCTCGCCGGCGAGGCTGCCGCCGGCCCCCGTCAGCCGGGCGTCCGCGACGAACGCGGCCGAGGCGGCGGTGGCCGTCTGCCCGGTGCAGCCGGTCACCCGCAGCGTGAGGTCGGCGCCGGCGGCGGTGGTCGACGGGGTCACCGAGACGCCGCGCCCGTCCGCCGCCTGCGCGGCGGGAGCGAAGGCGGCGACGGCCAGGACCGCGGTACAGAGAGTGAGACGTAGCGAACCCATCGTGAACCTCCAGATGTCTGGAGAGTCTCCCGGGGGCCCCGGGCCCGCATCCCGAGGGGGTGCCGCGTTGCTCCGTTCGGGTCAGTCCCGGACGGGTCTCAGATCCGGTCGACGAGGTCCGCGATCGAGTCCACGACCTTCGAGGGCCGGTACGGGAAGTCCTCGACCTGCTCGGGCCGGGTCAGGCCGGTGAGCACCAGGAAGGTCTGCATACCGGCCTCCATGCCGGCCAGGACGTCGGTGTCCATGCGGTCGCCGATCATCGCGCTGGTCTCGGAGTGCGCGCCGATGGTGTTGAGCCCGGTGCGCATCATGAGCGGGTTGGGCTTGCCCGCGAAGTACGGCTGCTTGCCGGTCGCCTTGGTGATCAGGGCGGCGACGGCGCCGGTGGCGGGCAGCGCGCCCTCTGCGGAGGGGCCGGTCTCGTCGGGGTTGGTGCAGATGAAACGGGCACCGTCGTTGATGAGCCGGACCGCCTTGGTCATGGCCTCGAAGGAGTAGGTGCGGGTCTCGCCGAGGACGACGTAGTCCGGCTCGTGGTCGGTGAGGATGTAGCCGATGTCGTGCAGGGCGGTGGTCAGACCCGCCTCGCCGATGACGTACGCCGTCCCCTCGGGCCGCTGGTCGTCCAGGAACTGCGCGGTGGCCAGGGCGGAGGTCCAGATGTTCTCGATCGGGACGTCCAGGCCCATGCGGCGCAGGCGGGCGTGCAGGTCGCGCGGGGTGTAGATGGAGTTGTTGGTCAGCACCAGGAAGGGCTTGCCGGACTCGCGGAGCTTCTTGAGGAAGGCGTCGGCGCCGGGGATCGGTACGCCCTCGTGGATGAGTACACCGTCCATGTCGGTGAGCCACGAATCGATGGGCTTGCGGTCTGCCATGTGCGGGATCTCCTGCCGTACGCGTGTACGCCGTGCTGCGTCGGCCCCAGCCTAGACAGTGGCCCGATCTTGGGGAATGGCCGACCGGGGCCAGGTACCGGAGGCTCTGGGGTCAGCGGCGACCGCGGGCCCGGACGATGGCGCCGGCCGTGACCAGGAGGAGGGCGGCGGTCCCTAGGACGGCGGCGGCCGCGGCGGGGCCGGTGCTGGCGAGTTCCTCGGCCGCATCCGTGAAGGGCAGGCCTTCCGGGGAGGGGGAGGGGGTGGGCGTGGAGGTGGGCGTGGAGGTGGAGGTGGGCGTGGAGGTGGAGGTGGAGGTGGGGGTGGCTTCGGACGGGGTGCCCGGAGCGGAGCCGATGCCGAAGCGGTAGTCGTTGGACTGCCCCACCCAGTCGCCGTCGTCGCCGTGCCGTTGGACGACGGCCGCGTTCACGGTCACCTCGTTCGGTACGGCGTCCGCGGCGACCGCGAGCCGCACCTTCACGGTGAGGGTCTTTCCGGAGCCGACGGTGAGCCCCGCGCCACCGAACGCCCCGACGAGTTCGTCCTGGTCGGTGCTCTCGAACCGGACGGCGCGGGTGCGGGGGCCGTCGTAGAACTCCAGGCGGGGCTGCGAGGGTTTCAGGGCGTGCCGCTGGTCGACGAGGACGACGACGGGGTGGATGCCGTCGCAGGTCTGCCGGGTCGTGTTGATCAGATCCAGGTACCAGGTCCTGAAGCCGCCACCGGCCTCGTACGTGGCGGGGCCGCCGTGGATGCGGGTGGTGAGGGGGAAGGTGCTGCCGGTGGGGGCGCAGGAGTGGCCGGCGGGGGCGGGAGCCGGGCGGGCTGCCGCGGGGGGCGCCGGAATCAGGGCGGCCGCCGCCGCGAGGCCGAGGAGGGCGGGCGTGGAACCGTATACATACCGTCGCATGAACACATGACCATGCCGGGCGGGCGCGGCCGACGGGGGATGCCGCTCCGTACGGCCCGGGAAGTCCCCTCGATCAGCGGACGTCAGGCGTCGGCCCGGCCGAAGAGCGGGGCCAGGACGAGTTGCGCCGCGCCCTCGGCGACCTCGTCGGCCGCGGGGCGGACCGGGACCGTCTCCTCGCCGGTGCGCCGGGCGCGTTCACCGAGGACGGCTTCGACCCCGCGCAGGAACGCGTCGGGGGCGGTGGCGACGGTACGGCCGCCCAGCAGGACCAGGTCGATGTCGAGCAGGGCGACGAGGTTGCCGGCCGCGATGCCGAGGACCCGTGCCGCTTCGGCGAGGTCGCTGCGGGCCACCGCCGCCAGGCACAGCGCCTCGACGCAGCCCCTGTCGCCACAGTCGCAGGGCGGCCCGTCGAGTTGGACGACCTGGTGTCCGAACTCGCCGGCCCCGGTCCGCGCACCCCGGTGCACGGTCCCGCCGATGACGAGTCCGGCGCCGAGGCCCGTACCGAGATGCAGGTACGCGAACGACCCGCGCTCCCCCGCGACCGCGAGCCCCAGCGCGGCCGCGTTGGTGTCCTTGTCGACCACGACGGGCACCCCGAGCCGCCGCGCGAGCGCGTCCCGCAGGGGGAAGCCGTCCCACTCGGGGAAGCCGGTGACGCGGTGCAGCACGCCCCGGGTGTGGTCGAGGGGCCCGGGGAGGGCGACGCCGAGACCGAGGAGGGAGGGGAGGGCGCCGAGGGCGGAAGGCGTATCACCAGGGGGCTGCAGAGCGCGGGCCGGTGGCGCAGCGGCACCCCTGGCGACGGGCCCGGGGGCCACCGCCCCGCGGCTGCCGACAGGGGAACCGGCCCCCGTCCCGCCTCTCTGCCGCGCGGCGCGCGGGAGCCCGTCGCCGCCGGCACCTGAACCGGCGTCCGATCCGGCACCCTGCGCCCCGCCCTCGCCCCGCGCCCCCCTCGCCAGCGCCTCGATCTCCCCCGCGACCGCCGACACGACAGCCTCCGCTCCCGCGCCCAGGTCCAGCGCGGCGTACCGCTCGCCCACCACCGTCCCGGCGAGATCCACCAGTACCGCCCGCAGCGCGTCCCGGTCCAGGTGGACGCCCACCGCGTGCCCCGCCCCGGGCACCAGCCGTAGGACGGTCCGCGGCTTGCCGCCTGTCGAGGCCCGGTGTCCCGCCTCCGCCGCGAGGCCCTCCTCCCGCAGCCGTCCGGTGATCTTGCTGACGGCCTGCGGGGTCAGCCCGGTCCGCTCGGCGAGTTCCAGTCGGCTGATGCCCCCGGCACCCGCACCCCGCAGCAGGTCGAGCACGAGCGCGGTGTTGCGGCTGCGCGGGGCCCGGAGGGCGGCGCCGGTGTTCGTCCTGTTCACGCCTGCCATTGTCCGCCACGCTTGCACTTTGGCAACACCGTTGCGAAAGTGGGAGGCATGACTGCTGCTGACCTCCGCGTGGGCCTCGTCGGCTACGGCCTCGCGGGCTCCGTCTTCCACGCCCCGCTGATCGCCGCCACCGAGGGCCTCACCCTCGACACGGTGGTGACCTCGAACCCCGAGCGGCAGGAACAGGCCCGCGCCGAGTTCCCGGACGTCCGTACGGTCGCGGGCGCCGACGAGCTGTTCGCCCGAGCCGCCGAACTGGACCTGATCGTCATCGCGTCCCCGAACAAGACGCACGTCCCGCTCGCCACCACCGCCCTGGAGGCGGGCCTGCCGGTCGTCGTCGACAAGCCGATCGCCGGCACGGCGGCCGAGGCGCGTGAGCTGGCCGCCCGCGCCGAGGACCGCGGCCTGCTCCTCTCCGTCTTCCAGAACCGCCGCTGGGACAACGACTTCCTGACCCTCCGACGCCTCCTCGACGAGGGCGAACTGGGCGATGTATGGCGCTTCGAGTCCCGTTTCGAGCGGTGGCGGCCGCAGCCCAAGGGCGGCTGGCGCGAGTCCGGCGACCCCGCAGAGATCGGAGGTCTCCTGTACGACCTCGGCAGCCATGTCGTCGACCAGGCCCTGACCCTCTTCGGGCCCGCCGCCTCCGTGTACGCCGAGGCGGACGTGCGCCGCGCGGGCGCCGAGATCGACGACGACACGTTCCTCGCGATCACGCACGCGAGCGGCGTCCGCTCCCACCTCTACGTCTCCGCCACCACCGCCCAACTCGGTCCTCGTTTCCGGGTGCTGGGCTCCAAGGCGGGCTATGTGAAGTACGGCCTGGACCCGCAGGAGGCGGCGCTGCGGGAGGGCGAGCGCCCCGGTACGGCGGCCGGCTGGGGCGAGGAGCCCGAGTCGCTGTGGGGCCGGCTCGGCTCGGGCGAGTCCCCCGTGACGGGTGGCGGCAGCCCCGTCCCCACCCTCCCCGGCGACTACCCGGCTTACTATGCGGCCGTGGCCAGGGCCCTTACCGGCGGCGGCACCAACCCGGTGACCGCGCTGGAGGCGGCCGCCGCCCTCGACGTACTGGAGGCGGCGCGCCGTTCGGCCCACGACGGAGTGGCGGTGCAGCTGTGACGCACAACACCGGGCTGACCCCGAAGTTCCAGCCGGAACTCACCCCGCCCCTGGAGGAGCTGGAGGCGCAGGAACGCCGCCTGGTCTTCCGGCAGTTCACGTACGAGGACGCGTGGGCGCTGGGCTCCCTGCTGGTGGACATGGCCAGGGAGCGGCAGGCGCCGGTGGCGGTCGACATCCGCCGCGGCGGCCAGCAGCTCTTCCACGCGGCCCTGCCGGGCTCCACCCCGGACAACGACGCCTGGATCGACCGCAAGCGCCGGGTCGTGGAGCGCTACGGCTCCGCCTCCTACCTGGTCGGCGCCCGCTTCCGCGCCAAGGGCAGCACCTTCGAGGAGTCCTCGCGTCTGGACCCGGACGAGTACGCGGCCCACGGCGGCTCCTTCCCGATCACGGTGGAGGGCGTGGGCGTAGTCGGCACGGTGACGGTCTCGGGGCTGCCCCAGCTCCAGGACCACCGCTTCGTCGTAGAGGCGCTGGAGGAGTTCCTGAGCAAGGCGCGGTAAAGGGGGCCGGAATGACACCGGGCTCCAGCTCGTTGGCACCTGCCATGAAGCAGAGCATCGGAAAGTACGGCATCTGGAACGGCGGCGGCCTGCGTGCGGAGGACCCGTCCCTGCGGGGCGAACGCGCCGAGGCCGCCGCCGAGTTGGAGGAACTCGGGTTCGGCGCGATCTGGCTGGGTGGCAGCAGCTCCGCAGCCAACGCGGCCCCGCTCCTCGATGCCACCTCGCGGATCGTCGTCGGCACCAGCATCCAGAGCATCTGGGACCACGAACCCGGGGCCGCCGCCGCGAGCTTCACCGACCTGAACGCCGCCCATGCCGGGCGCTTCACCCTGGGCCTGGGTGTCAGCCACGCCAAGCTCGCGGACCAGTACAAGCGGCCGTACTCGGCCCTGGTGGCCTACCTGGACGCCCTGGACGAGGCCGGAGTCCCGGCCGAGGGCCGCGTCCTGGCCGCGCTGGGCCCCAGGACCATCGGCCTGGCCCGGGGCCGCGCGGCCGGCTCGATCCCGTACCTGATCACCGCCGACCAGACGGCACAGTCCCGCGAGCTGCTGGGCGAGGAGCCCCTGTTGGCCCCGGAACTGAAGGTCGTCCTCGCATCCGACCCCGCGAAGGCCCGCTCCCTGGCCCGTGGATCCCTGGCCGTCTACCTGGGCCTGCCCAACTACACCAACAACTTCCTCCGCAACGGCTTCACGGAGGACGACCTGAAGGACGGCGGCAGCGACCGCCTGGTCGACGCGGTCTTCGCCTGGGGCACGGAAGAGAAGATCCGCGCCCGCATCGACGAGTTCATCGAGGCGGGCGCGGACCACGTGGCCCTGCAAGTCGTGGACGGAGGCCCGCGCTACGACCTCCCGAGGGAGGCCTGGCGCAGGCTCGCATCGCTACTTGGGTGAGGTGCGGCTTTCAAGGGGCGCGGGGCGGTGTCTGTCCGCGGCTACGGCCGGGCGGGCGCGACAAGCCGCAGGCTGCCCGCAGGCGCCGGACCACGCGCGGTCCCCGGTTCTCCCAGTGGAGCGTCTACGCATCCTTGAATTCCTGCCGCTGACGCCCGAGCCCCGAGATCTCCAGCTCCACCACATCCCCGGACCGCAGATACGGCTTGGGCTCGGGCTCCCCCATCGCGACCCCGGCCGGAGTACCCGTGTTGATCACGTCACCCGGGTACAGCGTCATGAACTGGCTGACGTACCGCACCACTTCACCGACGGAGAAGATCTGCTCGGCGGTGGTGCCGTCCTGCTTCAACTCGCCGTTGACCCACAGCTTCAGCGACAGGCTCTGCGGATCGGGAACCTCGTCAGCCGTCACCAGCCACGGCCCCAGGGGATTGAACGTCTCGCAGTTCTTCCCCTTGTCCCACGTCCCCCCGCGCTCGATCTGGAACTCCCGCTCGGACACGTCGTGCGCCACCGCGTACCCGGCGACATGGGCGAGCGCCTCCTCGGTGGACGACAGATACCGGGCCGTACGCCCCATCACGACCGCCAGCTCGACCTCCCAGTCGGTCTTCACCGACTTCCGGGGCACCAGGACCGTGTCGTAGGGCCCGACCACGGTGTCCGCGGCCTTGAAGAAGATCACCGGCTCGGCGGGCGGCTCGGCCCCCGTCTCGCGCGCGTGGTCGTGGTAGTTCAGGCCGATGCAGACGATCTTCCCGATCCGCGCGACCGGCGGTCCGACGCGGAGCCCCGTGGCGTCCAGCGCCGGCAGCTCCCCGGCCTCCGCGACCGCGCGGATGCGGCCGAGTGCGGCGTCGTCGGCGAGCAGCGTCCCGTCGATGTCGTCCACGACACCGGACAGGTCCCGCAGGACCCCGTCGGCGTCGAGCAGCGCGGGCGTCTCCGTTCCCGCCGTACCGACTCGCAGCAGCTTCATGATCACAATCTCCCTAGATCGCGGGGCGTCCGCCGACGGGTGCAGCCATCGGATGACTGGTCGATCCTCCAAGCTGGGCGTCCCGTCCGCAATACCCGGTTCACGGACTGGACCGGTCAGCGGTAGAGGGCGGCCCTCTCCAGCGCGGCCCACGTCGAACTGGTCACCACATACAGCGCGGCCGCCAAGGGCACCACCGCCACGGTGAAGAGCGTGAAGAAGGACATGAAGGGCATGGCCTTGCTCATCACGCCCGCGCCGGGCACCGGCTGCCCGTCGGTCACCGGCATGACCGGGTTCGCGGCCATCATCCGCTTCGTGCGGCGGTAGTTGAAGGTCGCCACCACGACCACGAACGCGAACAGGGAGACGTACACGAGCCCCGCTCCCCCGAACACCCCGCCGTCCCCGAGGGCGTCCGCCCAGCGTCCGCCGAGCGGCGCGGCGAACAGCTCGTGGCTGAGCAGTTCGTTCGCCTTCCCGCCGATCGTGGTGTTGGAGAAGAGGTGGTACAGCAGGAAGAACGCGGGCAGCTGGAACAGCCCGGGCAGACAGCCGGACAGCGGTGAGACCTTCTCCTCCGCGTGCAGCGCCATCACGGCCTTCTGGAGCTTCTCGGGGTCGTCCTTGTGCTTCTTCCGCAGCTCGGCGATCTTCGGCTGGAGCTTGGTGCGGGCCTTCTGGCCGCGGGCGGCGGCGCGGGACAGGGGGTGCACGAGCAGTCGTACGAACGCGGTGAACAGGACGATCGCGGCGGCGGCCGCGGTGGCGCCGAAGAGGGGGTGGAGCAGGTCGGCGAGTTGCTGGACCAGATCAGCGAAGACGGACATGGGTTGAGCCCTCCGGGGGTCTCGTCGTGCCGGGAGTGGTGCGAGGCGGCATGACGACCCGCGCGGGGTGTCCTCACAGATCCCTGCAGGTCCTCACAGGTCCTTGCAGGTCCTTACGGAGTGAAACCCCTACGCGGCGGTCGCCGGGAGGGCGTGACCGGGGGCGCGGGGGCGGGGGCGGCCCTTGGCGTCGGGGTCGCGTTGCGGGAGGAAGGCCGTGCGGCGCGCGCGGTCGCGGATGGCCGTACGGACCCGGGTGGGCGGTACGGCGGGCGCGCAGCGCGAGGCGATCAGCGAGCAGGCGGCGAACGCGGAGCCGGCCGCGGCGGTCGCGGCGAGCGCGACGGCGGCGGAGAGGCTGCTGGTGTCCAGCAGGACGACGTCGAGGACGAGGAGCACGAAAACGGCGGCGGGGCGCACGGTCGTCCAGTTGCGGATCACGGCGCTCCCCCTCCTCGTAGTCGTTCCTCCCCCGGTTATACCTGATCGACCGCGACGGGCTGCAAGAGCCTCTTCGGCCTGAGCAGGGCGCGGCTGACCGGATCCGCCGGGTCCGGGTCGAGTCCGGGGCCCGGCAGCATCAGCACCTCGTCGACCGGTACGACGGTCGCGCAGGCGGGGCATTCGCCGTAGGAGCCGAGTTCGGTGCCGCACTCGGCGTGCTGGAAGAGGCGCAGCGCGCTCTCGCCGCGATGCTCGCGGCCCCAGCGGCCGAGGGCGCGCAGGATGGGCCACAGCGCGAGGGCGCGGTCGGTGGTGACGTACTCCTCGCGCGGCGGGGACTCCTGGTACCGGCGCTTCTCGAGAATCCCCTCCTCGGTGAGCATCTGGAGGCGGGCGGCGAGGACCGCGCGCGGGATGCCGAGGTGAACGAGGAAGTCGTTGTAGCGCCGGACGCCGTAGAGGGCGTCGCGGACGACGAGCAGGGTCCAGCGCTCGCCGACGATCTCCAGCGCGCGGGCGATCGAACATTCCTGTGTCGCGTAGTCCTTGCCCAGTGCCATGCCGCCCACTGTAACCATTTTCCTGCCATGGGTTCAATGACCGAACTCACTCTGCTACGGTTTTCGCCATGGCTAGGTTCAATGAACGAACTCTCACTGAGGTGAAGGTCTCCGAGACCCTCGAGGCGTCTCCCGCGCACCCCACCGCCACGCTCACCCTGACCAGCGCCGCCACCGCCGTTGCCCTCATGACGTACACCGCGCCGATGGTCACGCTCCCCGACGTCGCCACCGACCTGCACACCCCGCTGTCCGCCCAGGCCTGGCTCCTGAACGGCACCCCGCTCGGCCTCGCCGCCCTCCTCCTGGTCGCCGGCAGCCTCGCCGACGACTACGGCCGCCGCCGGATCTTCGTCGCGGGCACCCTGGCCCTCGGCCTCACCACGGCCCTCGGCGCGCTGACCTCCTCCACCTGGCTGTTCACGCTGGCCAGGATCGCCCAGGGCGCGGCCAGCGCTGCGCTCCTCGCGAGCAGCCTGGGTCTGATCGTCCACGCGTTCCCCTCACCCAGGGGCCGCCTGCACGCGACCGGCGTGTGGGGCGCGTTCGTGAGCGGCGGCATCGCGGTCGGCCCCCTGCTGAGCGGCGCGATGCCGAACTGGAGAGTGTCGTACGGCGTTCTCGGCGCCGCCGCCGTGCTCGTGGCCGTCCTGTCCGCACGGCTCCTGTCGGAGTCCCGGGCCCCGCGCGGCGGCCGCCCCGACCTCGCCGGGGCCGTGACCTTCGGGCTCGCCCTGGTCGCTCTGGTGGCGGCGCTGACCCTGGGCCGGGACGGCTGGCTGCGGGCCCCTGTCGCGCTGCTGCTACTGGCGTTCGTGGTCCTGCTCGCCCTGTTCACGGCAGTGGAGCGCCGCTCGGCCACCCCGATGATCGACCTGGAGCTGCTGCGTCACCGCCGTTTCCTCGCGTCCTCCTCCAGCGGCCTGTTCACGGGTCTCGCGGTGATCGGCCTGTTCAGCTTCCTGCCGGCCCTGCTCCAGCAGACGGTCGACCTGTCCGCGATGGCCACGGCCTGGCTCTTCCTCCTCTGGTCCGGCCTGTCCTTCGCGGTGGCCCTCCAGGTCCGGCGCCTGGCGGGCCGGGTGCCGCCGCGCTGGCAGCTCGCGATCGGCTTCCTGCTGCACGCGGCGGGCGTGCTGACCATGCTGGGCTCGCTGGAAGCGGGTTCCTGGGTACGGCTGTTGCCGGGCCTGGTGATCGCCGGCGTCGGCAGCGGCCTGCTGAACGCGGCGCTCCCGCTGCTCGCCGTGGAGTCCGTGCCGGCCGCCCGCGCGGCGATGGGCTCGGGTGCCCAGCAGACCTTCCGTTACATCGGTTCCTGCGCCGGAGTCGCCCTGACGATCGCGATCGCCACCTCCTCCGGCGGCGGCCTCGCCCACGGCGCGGACATCGCGATGCTGGTGTCGGCGGGACTGGCGCTGGTGGCGGCCGCGAGCGTGCTGGGACTGCGGGAGCAGTGACGCCGTCAACGCGGCCGCATGGACACGAGCTTGCCCCACACCACCAGCCGGTACCGGGACGTGTACTCCGGGGTGCACGTGGTGAGGGTCAGGTAGTAACCGGGCGCGGTGTAGCCGTGGGCGGGGTGGACGGTGGAGCGCGGGATCGGGCGGATCACCCCCGAGTCGCGGGCCGAGGTCTGGCGCAGCGTCCTGTCCACGGCGTACGTGTAGACCGCGCTGCTCGTCTCCACCCGGACGGTGTCCCCGGCCACCAGCCGGTTGACGTACCGGAAGGGCTCGCCGTGGGTGTTGCGGTGCCCGGCGACCGCGAAGTTCCCGGCGCGGCCCGGCTGCCCGGTGCCGGGGTAGTGGCCGACGTACCCCTTGTTGAGGACGCTCCGCTTGCCGACGCCCTCGGCGACGGGGACGCGGAGGTGGAGCCGGGGGATGCTGAGGACGGCGTACGCCTGGGACGGGTCCGGCGTCGGGACGGTGTCCCGGGCGGTGGCGGGGGCGTCCCGCTCGGCCGGAGACTCCGGGGACTCCGGAGGTCTCGGCGCGGCGGACGGGGACCCGGAGTCGGCGGCCGTACCGGAGTCGGCTCCCCCGCCCTGTCCCCACTCGCGCTCCAGCGCCTCGACCCTGCGCTGAGCACCCTGCCTGGCCTCCCGGTTGGTCCACCACAGCTGGTGCACGACGAGCAGCAGCAGGACGACGCCCACGGTGACCAGCAGTTCGCCGCCGGTCCACACCGCGCGGCGGCGACGCTCGCGCCGACGCCGGACTCCGTGGTGCATGATCCGCTGCCGCATGTCTCGCGCCTCCTCGGACGGGGCCGCCCGCACGATAAGGGGCAGGCGCACAAGTCACCAGGCCGAGGACCTCGCAGAGCCGGAGCGACCGTGGACGCGTCCGATATACCGAACTTCCTCCACCGGTTTTAAGAAGGGCTGTCAGAACTCTCGACAACCCCACTGGCCACACCCGATGCTTCGTCGTGGCATGAACGGGGCAGGCCACGACGCGGGGCAGAAGACCACGTCGATCCATCGAAGTGTCGACCCATCGGAGTGTCGACCATCGGAGTTCGGAGTAGCCATGATCCGACGCAGAACGCTGCTGACAGCCGCAGGAGGCACCCTCCTCGGCAGCGCGCTGGCCACCGGTACCGCCCGTGCGGACGCCACGATCGCCGTCAGCCCGGGCACCTCGTACGGCACCTGGGAGGGCTGGGGCACCTCCCTGGCCTGGTGGGCGAACGTGTTCGGCGCCCGGGACGACTTCGCCGACATCTTCTTCACCACCAAGTCGACCTCCTACAACGGCACTTCGCTCCCCGGCCTCGGCCTCAACATCGCCCGCTACAACCTGGGCGCGTGCAGCTGGAACACCGTGAGCGGCTCGTCGATGGTCGCCTCGCCGAACATCCCCGCCTTCAAGCAGATCGAGGGCTACTGGCAGGACTGGAACAACGAGGACCCGACGTCCTCGGCATGGGACTGGACGGCGGACGCGAACCAGCGGGCCATGCTGGTGAAGGCGACGGCGCGGGGCGCGACCTCGGAGCTCTTCGCGAACTCCCCGATGTGGTGGATGTGCAGCAACCACAACCCCTCCGGCGCCTCGGGCGGCGGCAACAACCTCCAGACCTGGAACTACCGCCAGCACGCCTCCCACCTCGCCGCGACCGCCCTGTACGCCAAGAACAACTGGGGCGTGAACTTCGCGACGGTCGACGCCTTCAACGAGCCCTCCTCGTCCTGGTGGACGGCGACCGGCACGCAGGAGGGCTGCCACATGGACGCGACGGTACAGTCGGCCGTATTGCCGTACCTGCGCAGCGAGTTGAACAACCGCGGCCTGACCGGCGTGAAGATCTCGGCCTCCGACGAGACGAGCTACGACCTCGCCCGCACCACCTGGAACTCCTTCAGCTCCACGACGAAGGGGTACGTGAACCGGGTCAACGTCCACGGCTACCAGGGCTCGAACGGCCGCCGGGACCTCCTCTACACGGACGTGGTGACCACGGCCGGCAAGGCCCTGTGGAACTCCGAGACCGGCGACGGCGACGGCACCGGCTACACCACGGCCTTCAACCTCCTCTACGACTTCCGCTGGCTGCACCCCACGGCCTGGGTCTACTGGCAGGTCATGGACCCGACGGCGGGCTGGGGAGTGATCAAGTACGACGAGAGCACCCTTCAGGCCGGCGCGATCGAGACGAAGTACTACGTGCTGGCCCAGTTCAGCCGTCACATCCGCCCCGGCATGAAGATCATCGACACGGGTGTGAGCAACGCGGTCGCGGCCTACGACTCCTCGGCCAAGCGCCTTGTCATCGTGGCCCTGAACACCTCGACCTCGGCCCAGACCCTGACCTTCGACCTGTCCCGCTTCACGACGGTCACGGGCGGCTCCGGCGGCCTGGTCCCACGCTGGAACACGGTGACGACGGGCGGCGACAAGTACGCGTCGTACTCCAACACCTTCCTGAGCGGGAAGTCGGTGGCCGTGCCGTTCGCGGCGAAGGCGGTGCAGACGCTGCAGATCGACGGCGTGACGATCTGAGGCGTGGGTGCGGGCCGGGGCCCTGTGCGGCCCCTGGCCTGCACCTCTCTCTTCTTTGCCACTGATCGGCAGTACGGTGTCACCCATGCGCCCCGACACGCCTGCCGAGAACGTCGACCACAACGCCGAAGCGGCGCGCCTGGAGCGGACCGCCGACCGGTATCCCGAGGACGCCGAAGCCCTGCTCCTGCAGGCCGCGGCCCATCTGGAACTGGCCGGCGACCGCCCCGCCGCGTCCTCCCTCTACGACCGGTTGCTGTCCTCGTCCCAGGGTTTGGAGAACCCCCATCTGGTACGGGCCCTCAAGGCCGCGAACCTCTGGGAGTACGGCCATGAGGCCGAGGCCCGCGCGATCATCGAGGGCGTCCGCATGGCATCCCCCCGGGACCCGGCCCCGTGGGTGATCGTCGCGGAGGCCCTGGAGTCCCACGACGAGCTGGAGCAGGCGCAGGAGACGTTCACGCAGGGAGCGAAGGTGCTCCTGACGGACGTACCAGAGCCCCCGTACTCCACCCACCCTCTGTTGTTCGGCCGCCACCGCGTCCGCCGCATGCTGGGGCTGGCCCACGACGACTGGGACGTCCTGGCGGACTTCGTCAACTCCTCCCCGGTCTCCCTGGACGA
The DNA here is from genome assembly GCF_040606575.1 of Streptomyces sp. NPDC005402. Lineage (NCBI taxonomy): Bacteria > Bacillati > Actinomycetota > Actinomycetes > Kitasatosporales > Streptomycetaceae > Streptomyces > Streptomyces sp. NPDC005402. Next base: position 180,723 of record NZ_JBEXFB010000015.1, on the reverse strand, counting down.
GCTGCACGACCCGAAGCGCGTCTGGTCCCTCGGCTCGGAGAACCCGGCGGAACTGGAGGCGGAGATTTCCCGCCTGCGCGCCGAACTCGGCACGTTCCGGGAGGCGTTGTCCCGCCCCTTCCCGGTGGCGGTCCTGCACTGGCCCGCTTCCGAACTGACGGAACTGGTGAGCGCGTACCCTTCGTTGTCCTCGGAATACCCCTCCCACGAGGAGCACCTGGCGACGATAGAGGCCTCCCTGCGCGAACTGTCCGCCTCCGGCACGGCGAACCTCGGCATCGTGACGGGCACGGTCCCGTCGTACGAGGCCTTCGCGGCGTCGGAGGGCATGTCCCCGGCGGAGACCGCGCTGCTCCCCCAGTACGCGACGACCCTGGCGGCCCGAGGCCGCGCGGTGGAGTGGCCGCCACAGCGGGGGACGGCTTGCTGGTGCGGGTCGGGACGGGTTTATGGGGAGTGCCACGGGGAGTGAGCGAACGCCCGGCGGGGCGGGTCCGAGGCACTGCTGGTCGGCGCCGGGGGCCTGCCCCTCTCCTATAGATCTGCGACCGGGCTGCCCGGCAGGTACGGCGACTCCCCCGTCACCAGCCAGTACTGAAGATCCAGCAACCTCGCGACAGCCGCCTTGTAGTAAGTCGGCGGTTCAGGCCTGGGAAACTGCGGATGATCCGTCTGGCTCGGGAGCCAGTCGGCACACATCCAGAACCCTTCCACCAGCCACCGCGGCAAGTCCTGCTGCCCACGCTCCTCGAACGCCTCACACACACCCCGCATCGCCCGCTCCAGCCGGGAAAAGGCCCCCTTGTCCCACCGGTGATCCCTAATCAAGATCACCATGAACGCGTCCTCGTCCCCCGAGAACTCCTGCCGCAACACAGCGAGATCATCCACTGGGCCATCATGCCGAGGCCCACTGACAATCCACCCGTGGGCGGAAAGCCGCAGAACCAACCCGGCGTGCATGCGAGACGCGATTGCGTACTCCCCGACCCCGGCCCACCTGGCAGCCGACCCCGCTCCCAACCCACCTGGGCCACCCGTTTCCCCGGGCCGCCCGCTCGCTTCTCCGCCGTGCCGGAGCGGACTGGGTCAAGGGTCGGCCGCAGGCCGATCGTCGCATGCGACACGACCTCAGGGAGCGCCCTTGAGGCGGTCCGCGGAGGCACGACACTGACCAAGAAGCGGGCGGCCCGACGGCACCTACGAAGTGAGCGGTGCCGCTGTACGGTTCGACGCCGCTGGATCAGCCGCACCGGATGTCCGGGGTGCTGAGGGTGTACTTCACCCCGCCCCGGACCAGCGAGCCGCTCAGGTGGATGCACTCATTGGTCGCGTCGAACCAGGTGTAGAGCGGCCCGGCGTAGTAGTGGTAGTTCGCCGGGTGCTCCTGCGGCGGGTCGGCGGTGTAGTCACCGCTCTCGTCGTGGAGGTACAGCGTGATGTTGGACGCCAGACCGTCGTAGGGGCTGGAGAAGAACTTCGCACAGTTCCGCTTGGTCGAGGAGTTCCAGTAGGTGCGCGCGTAGCCTCCCCCGCTGCTCCCTGAAGGGCTCTTCGCCCAGTAGTTCTTGCCGTCCCAGCTCCCGCTGCACTCAACGGCCGTGGGAGCCGCGGCAGTTGCCGACCCGGCCGGTGCCGCCTGCGCGGTCGGGGCGGCCACCAGACCGAGCATCAGCCCCATGACGCCGAGGCCCAGCAGCTGTGTTCTCCGTAAACGCTTCATCTGCAACTCCTATGGTGAGATGTCGCTGATCCGGCACATGACAGGTCGCACACGAAATGCTCTGCTTGTCACAGAGTCGACACCCGGCTTTTCACGAAATCTCCGCCTGCCTACGTCGGCGGACCGGCTCGACCAGGCGGGGCCCCATCTCATCCCTAGCAGTGGCTTGAGCCTCCATGCAGGGCCCATCTCCCGCCGCTTCCCACCAGTACTACGCTCAGCGATGTGCCCGAAGATCTCGAATGGAAAGCGCCAGAGGGCTCCTGGGCTTCCTCCGCGGCCCGGCGCCGCAACATGCAGGCGATCCGCAGCCGTGACACAAAGCCCGAAAAGCTGATCCGGCGACTAGTGCACGCACAGGGGCTGCGATACCGCGTCGCCGCGCGTCCCCTGCCAGACCTACGCCGAACTGCCGACATGGTGTTCCGGCCTGTCAAGGTAGCGGTCTTCATTGACGGCTGCTACTGGCATGGCTGCCCCCAGCACTACGTTCCGCCGAAGACAAATCCCGGCTACTGGTCAGAGAAGGTGCTGCGCAACATGGAGCGCGACCGCGACACCGATGAGCGGCTCAGGGAGGCAGGATGGCTAGTCCTTCGCTTTTGGGAACACGAGCCCGCAGAGGTTTGCTCACTCACGGTCTGCCAAGCCGTTTCCGCCAGAAGAGCGGAGCGAGGTGAACACTCACATTGAGCAGCCGTTCCATCCGGACCAGCAGCCGAGGGTAACTGGCGTTTCCCACGGCAGCGGAAGAGTCCAGGCCACAGGCCCTTCCCGCTCCCTCTACGCTGTTCTCCAGCGAGTACAGGCGTACGTGGCTTCTGCGGCGGGGAGGCTGTCCAACTGAACTCGCATCGAGGCAGAGGGCGGGTGCTGGCTGTTCAGCCGCCACCGCATAGAACGCTGGGGGGCACAGTGGCGGTCGAGCGCACAAACCGCGACGTCCGGACACTCATCACGCAGATCGCGGCTGGGGAGATCATGCTCCCGGAGATCCAGCGTGGATACGTGTGGAAGGCATCGCAGGTCGCCAGGCTCATAGAGTCGCTGTATCGCGGATACCCAGCCGGCTCCCTCCTCTTCTGGAAAACCGGCCAGCTAGCAGAGACCCGGCAGGCAGCGATCGGCGCGCCTCAAGCCGTACCAAACACCATGCCTCTGTATCTACTGGACGGCCAGCAGCGACTCACCTCTCTGTTTCGGGTCCTGACCGACCACCCGGACGCCCAGGTCGTGTTCAACATCGAAACAGAGGCCTTCCAAAACCAGAGTGCCGCTACACGGCGCAACCGGAAGTGGATCAAGGTCTACGACGTCGTCGGCCCTGACGCCGACATGTTCGCGATCCATGGCGAGCTGAAAGGTGCTGGACTTGCTATCCCCGAGTCTGAGATCGGACGCCGCCTGAGCGCACTGCAGAAAATCACCCAGCGGGACTTCCACATGGAAGTGCTGCACGAGTTCGGATATGAGGAAGTAGCGGACATCTTCGTCCGCGTGAACAGCGGCGGACGAGCGCTCAAGACCACTGACCTCGCACTCGCGACACTCTCGGCACGCACACCAGGCTTCCTGGGCCAGTTGGAAGCGGAATCTGCTCACTGGGCTGAGCACGGGTACGGGGCTCTCGACGTCAACTTCCTGATCAAGGCTCTGACGTTGAGCCTGTCGACGACGGGCACGCGACTCGCTTCCGTAGCGAAGCTGACTGCCGCTAGCAGAGAAATGGTCGAATCAGGGTGGGACAAGGTCCAGCGAGGGCTTGCCCATGTCGTCCCTCTCCTCGCGGAGAGGCTCCTCATCCCGACAACAGCCCTGGTTCCGTCTCTTGCTGCGCTCCATCCACTGATCCTCTACTACGGCCGACAGCCCCGAGACTCCAAGGTCACCAAGGAGGTCGAGAGTGGACTTCTGTACTGGTTCTTGGCTGCCACAGCTCGCAACCGGTACGGCGGCTCTACGGACACCACACTGACACAGGACATCAGGATGCTCGACGCGGAAGATCCTGTAGCAGCGTTGCTCGCCAACCTGGGAATCCGCGATCGTCGCCTCTCGGTAACTGCTGGCGATCTGTCCGGCCGCAACCATCAGAGCCCATATCTGATGTTCTGTTACCTGGCCGCCGCCCATGCAGGGGCGACGGATTGGTGGGACGGCGGACCCATCTCGGAGGGTGTCGAAAAATCTGGCAAGCCGCAGTACAGCCTCATACATCCGGCGACGAAACTGCGTACCCATGGCAATAAGTACTCATCCGCGGAAATCAACGAACTCGCGAACATCGTGTTCGTCTCTGAGCAGACGTCGAAGAACATCATCGGCAGCCGTTCTCCAGCTGCCTACATGCAGAGTGTGGGGCCCAGCGACCGCGCCGCGCACGCGATCCCGAACGACCCTGCTGTTCTGGAATCCGAGGGATACCGTGACTTCCTGGCCGCTCGCCGGATGCTGCTAGCAGAGCGGATCACGACACTACTCGACCAGTTCCGTCCGAGTTTCCTGACCGAAGATGGCACAGCAGCCGAGAGCGCTGCATCGCAGTCGCTCGTGCTCGCCGGGTACACCGGAGCCGGCCGAAGCGTACTGGCGGCAGAGGCGGAACTTAACGGACAGAGTTGGGTCGGGTGGATTAACCCAGCGGAGTTCGAAGCAGCTCTCGACGCTGCCGCCACTGGTCTCGCCAGTGATGTCCTCGTCGGCGAAGAACCAGCCCCGTTGCGCATTGACGATGAGGGCAGCATGACTCTCGGCCTCGGACCATTCATCATCCGGGGCTCGCTCGATCAATGGCGTACCGCTGTTAAGGATGCATTTGAGGATGCACGGCCCCTGGCGCACTGCCCCGAGCCCAACGACGATCAATGGCCCGCCGAACCTGAGGAGTTCCTCCTCTCAGACGCAGGAGTCCAGACCGCCTGAGATCCTCGCATTAGCAGATCCGCCTGGCTGCTCTTCCCCGTAAGCCCCAGACTCACCCCTGAGCAGCTGAGAGGCGGTGTCGGCGAGTATCGGCGCGAGACTCGGAATACCCGGCACGGGTACCTCCGGGGGTATATCGAGCCGACATGACTCCCAACGACCCCGTACCGTACGGTCGGAGGGGACGTGACCCGCAATCCACTCCTTTGGAACTGCGGCTACCGCCGTGAGCTTTAGTTCAGGGGTGAGGCGGACTGTCACGAGTTCCCAAGCCGGATCACGCAGCATGGTTTCGTATTCATTGCGTGAAATATAAATGGTGAGTCGGCCCCTACGAACCGTGGTCTTCACCTCCAAATGAGCAGAATGCAGGTGGGCATCGACAAAAATATCGTAGCCATAACCATCCGACCACGCCGCGACGTGCTCGACGCGGCCCTCAGCTGATTCGGAGAGCAGCTCAAGGAGCGCAAGTTCACCAGCTGAGCCGATCCGGGAACGCTCTTCGGTGTTGACTTTTCCCCATAGGGCATTTACCTGTGCATAAGCTTCGTCATCGGTAAGGCCTAGGGTCTCTGCTGCGCGGAGGGCATCCTCAGGAAGTTCGTCCGGCCTGCGAACGAGAAGATCAGCATCCTGAAACCAGGGAACTCCGCTATGAGCCATGGCAGTGTCAAAGACCCTGTAGTGCACGGGTACCCCGCTGTGGGGCCCCTCAAGGAGCCCTGTCTCCCTGATCCATGTATATGCCGCGTCATACTGAGTCGGGGTAATGTCACTGAAGTCGCTATGCGTAGTGAACAGGGCCCGGACACGCGCAACACCGCTGGCTGGAAGCTTCTCCAGCCAGCGGACAGCCGCACGCAAGACAGGCTCAGGCGGCACGGGCACGGAGATGACCCATCAGAGCCTGGAGATCTCGGTGGTCTAGGCCACCGCCCTGGGGTGACTCTTCCTCAAGATCGGCCAGCTGCCGCACAGCCGGGTCATCAAGGATACTCCCCATAAAATGCAGCTTGTCGCTGAGCCGTTGATCAACGATTTCATCGATCGTGCCTTCTGAGGCAAGCACCGTAATTCGTGTCTCTGTCTCAGGTGCGAGGCCAAGCCGGTGAATGCGGTCCAGACTCTGCAGGAAGCGGCCAGCCGCGAAGTCGCGGTCTACGTAAACCGCGTCGTGGCAGTGATGGTGAAGGCTGATTCCCTCGCCCAGAGTCCCCGGGTTGGACAACAGAACCATGCAGTCCCGGTCGTACCGGAAGCGCTTGATCGCCTCCTCGCGATCAGCGTCGCCCAACCCGCCATAAACCAGAGCCGGGGAAAACTCGCTGAGCATGTGCTCCAGTGTATTGAGACTCCGCACGAAGGTAGACCAGACAAGTGTCTTCCGTCCGCGGGCCGCGTTCTTGCTCACAATGTCGAGAACCTCACGGTACTTGGGTGACATCTCGTAACTCGGAAGATCTCGCATCAAATCGAAGAGCGGCGTTCCCTCAGGCACGGAGAGAGGCGGTACTCGATACGACAGCGGCTCATACCGCGTGGTTCCGACAGCGAGCAGCGCAGGACTGGTCGCCGCCATCAGCATGTAAACAATGATCTTGCCAAGAGCGAGAAAATCATTCTCGGACCCTGCAGCACGAGCAGTGAACCGGCCAACAAGGGCCTCGTATACCTCTTGGTGAAGAGGTGGCATAGGAACGGTCCGCAAATTCGTGGACACCGGCGGCAGCCCGAGCTCGCCTTTGGTAGTACGAGTGAACAACGGGCGCAGAACCTGGCTCGCCTTGGCGAGGTCTCCCCCGGCAACAGCTTGAATAACCTTCTGACGACCATGGCCTGGCCACACGAACCCGAAGAGGTTCTCCAGATCCTTGACGCCGTTGGGAGCTGGCGTACCAGTAAGGATCAGCCGGTGCCTGCTGCGTGGCCCGAGCGCGAGGCACGCGGCACCATCCGTCCCGTCCGCTCCGCGCTTCATCCGGTGGGCTTCATCAAGCAGGAGCATGGACGGCCGCGCTGCCAACCATCGGCCGAGTTCGTTTACGACCCCGTCTTGGCGCAACCGCTCGTAGTTGACGATCAGTGCGTCAGCGGCCGGATCAGCGTCCTTGGAGAACACATCCATGCGCAAGGGATCGTTCAGGCACTGACGGTTCTCATATTTCCAGGACTCGTAGCAGGACTTCGGCCCGACCACCAGAAGCCGTTCGATGCCCTTGGTGCGTCGAAGCGCATGGAAAACAGCCATGCCTACGCGAGTCTTCCCAGCCCCAGGTACGGAGAAGTTCGCTCCGTGGCGCAGGGAAAGCAGTTTGGCGATGTCCCGACGCTGGAACCCGGTGAGATCCGCTACCCAGTCGGGACCGAGCAGGCCACGGACCTCATCGGCACCGACCTCACCGTCCGGACCGGCTGTCGGGTCAAGCCGTTTAGCGACGGTCTGCGCGTCTACTGCGGAGTCTGTGGCCAAAGCGGCCAACTGAGGATCCCAGGAGACGCTGCTGGGCTCAGGCCAAGTGGCAAGCGCCACCAGGTTCGTCAGAAGGTCGTCGATCTCGACCTCCAAAGTCCCGGGGGAGCGCTGCACACTACTCTGAAACCGAAGGGCAAGCCGCCGAAGCTCGCCCTCGTAGCCAGTGCCGGCCCGGAGTCGCGCCCGGGTCACACCTTCACCGAAGCCGATCTCCAGACTGGGCGCAGGAGACTGCTCCGCCATCAGTTCTCCCGCGTTGAGTCGAGAAGCCATTCCACGCCGTTGCCGGGGGAGCTGAAGGTACGCCCAGCCTGTTTCGCAAGCCGGGCGAGACTGGCCTTCAGAGTAAGGAGGGCGTCGTCAAAAGCGTCCTCGTCCAGCGCGCGCTTGGCCTTGGCTTCAGCGAACTCAGCGGCACACTGATTCACGTAGTCAGCCGCGTCCGTCAGGCGGTCGGGAACAGCCACCTGCCGCTTCTGCAGTTCTGCGTTCGCCCCGGCCAATTTCACAGCTGCGTCGAAGGTCTTGCGCGCCGACTTGATGAGTCCATCTGCCTTCGTCACGGTCGCTGCATCCAGCATGTCGCCGGCCTGGGCAGCCGCCTTCGCCTGGAGCAACGAGTCCGTAAGAGCACGGGTGGTCTTCACAGTTGCGGTGGCATCTGGAATCGCCACCCCAGTCAGGCCTGGAATCGACACGGCTGCGGATTCCTGGGCTGCGGGCCTCAGTTCATCAGGCAGTCGCTTGTCCAGGTAGCGGCTGTGGAAGTCAGCCTCTGCGAGACGCACCGTCGTCTTGGCGTAGTTCAGAACGACCATCGCCAGACGTGATTCCTTCAGCTGTTCGGCAGCGTCGCGGTCAGTCTTAGCAAGCTTGGTGTAGTCGCGGTGTAGTTCGCGGAGCTTTTCCTGATGGTCCTCGAAGTCAACGAGCCTGAGAACGGCGCCGTTCGTCGTCCGACTACGGTCGATGGCGTCATTGATCAACTGGTAGACCCAGCGGTCCTGTTGGAGAGTCGTCTTCTTGATGTTGAAGTCTCGGGCCACATCTTCTTCACGACGGCCGTCAGCAAGCTCGTCTTCAATCGCGATGAGACGGTTGATATACGAGTACTCACGCCGCTTATCACGTCGCAGTTGCAGAGCGAGCTCAACGCTGTTGATATCGCGACGTGACGTGTCCGCGGGGAGCACCCCCACCCGGATGTCCCTGATGCCGAGGTCCTTCAGCGCGGCACAGCGGGTGTTTCCGTCAACGAGAATGCCGTCCGGACTGATGATTCCGGGCTCCCGCTGCCCTACGTCGTCGAGCTCATCCTGAAGAGCCAAGTAGTCCGGGTCAGTCTGGTTCGGATTTGAGGGCCGACAACGCAGCAGGTCATGCAGATACGTTTGCCCAGCTTCACTCCACGGCTCTTCCTCCAGGACCCGGTTACGTTCCGGCTGCAGCGTGCGCTGTGCGCGGATGCGGTGTGTGTCGGGGTTGAAGTAGAGCACGTCGACTGGCATGGAGATCACATGCAGATGCTTCTGCTCGCCGCGCCACTCCACGGTGATCTTCGCACCGTCCTCGGCCATAGCCTGCTTCAGCCGCTCGTCCACCAGCGAGCGAATCTTCTCACCCTCGGGTGGCACGCCGAACTTCACAGCCATAACCAGAGCCTCCAAGGACCAGACGCAGTGTGTCCCAGCATCATGGCAGCACCAGCTGACAGCAGGCGTGCCCGTGACCCACAATCGATGTCTCGATCACGTGGAGAACGGAGCACAAGGTGACGCTGCCCGCCTGGAACGACCCTGACCTCAAGGCAGGGACCATGGTTCGCGGAGCGCTCTGGCTCGTCCAAGTGATCGGCGAAGGGAACACCTTCACCAAGGAGCAACTCCGCGAGGCCTTCCCGGGGATCTCACAAGTTGACCGGCGCATACGCGATCTCCGCGACTACGGCTGGGTCCTCTTCACGAACTCCGACGACGCAAGGCTGATGGCTGAGGACCAGCGCTTCGTCAAGGCAGGAGTCCCTGTCTGGGATCCCGCGGCCCGCCGCGCGGCTGCACCGCAGAAGGCCATCTCCAACAGGGAAAAGCAAGCAGTCATGGCCCGCGATCACTACATGTGCAGCATCTGCGGCATCTCGGGCGGCGAAGCCTACCTGGACGACTCGAACCAGACGGCCGTCCTTTCCGTCACCCGGCGCGAGACCGTGCTACCAGATGGCAGGGAACAGATCCTGCTCATCACGGAATGCAAGCGCTGCCGAGCAGGCAGTGACGACAGCCCCGCCCGAGCCGATGAAACGATGGCTGATATTCGCGCTCTCGACCCAGGCGAACAGAAGCGGCTGCTGCGTTGGATGGAGCGCGGGCGGCGGGGTTCCACGCCACTGGACCGGGCATGGAATGCCTATCGGCGACTCCCAGCTGATGCCCGCGACGAGGTACGGGCAGCGTTCGGAGGCTGATCACCCCGCAGCCGGGAAACGTACGGGGGCATGGGGTTCGAAGGGCACCAGCGAGCCACCGTAGACTTCACAGGCCCGTCCCTGGCACGCCGTCCCAATCAGGTGACGTCTCCGGAGACCGGCGACTAGGGTGCTGCTGCTGGATCTGTGTTCAAGCGGGAGCCTGTTGTGATAGTGAGCCGAGCGCAAGAACTCGGCACCGCGCTGGCTTAGTCGGCGCGCCTGAAAGGAGATCGAATGGCGGCGTCGGAGCTCGACAGGCAGCTCGAGGTCGTCGAGATCTGCGCAGGTGCAGGAGGACAGACCCTCGGCTTGGAGCGGGCGGGATTTCGCCACCGCGTCGCAGTAGAGCTCGACGAGAACGCCGCGATCACGCTGCGCCGCAATCTGCACGAAGTCCTCGGCTACAGCAAGGAGGAGGCAGCTGACGCCGTAGCTGTTGGAGACGTTGCCGACCCCAGCACATGGAAGCCCACGGAGCACAAGGAAATCGATCTGCTCGCTGGCGGTGTGCCGTGCCCGCCGTTCAGTATCGCGGGTAAGCAGCTGGGCGCCAACGATGAGCGCGATCTGTTTGCATGGGCGGTTGAACTCTGCGGCGAAATCCAGCCGAAGGCGCTCCTACTGGAAAATGTGCGGGGCCTCAGCGCCAATCGCTTTACTGCCTACCGGCAGCATGTCTTGGACCGGCTGCACGAGTACGGTTATATCGGCGACTGGAAGCTTCTCCACGCTAACGAATTTGGTGTCTCGCAGCTCCGGCCTCGTTTTGTATTGGTTGCACTGAAGCGGGAGTTCGCGGAGTACTTTGAGTGGCCGACACCCCACGAGGAAGGGCCGCCCAGCGTAGGGGAGCTTCTCGAAGACCTTATGGCGAGCAACGGTTGGGAGAAAGATCAAGTAGCCGAGTGGGTCAAGAAGGCCAACGACATCGCGCCGACAATCGTCGGTGGCTCCAAAAAGCACGGTGGTGCTGACCTGGGTCCCACGCGGGCCAAGCGGGCGTGGGCGGCCCTCGGCGTAGATGCCATGGGTGTCGCCAACTTCCCTCCCGAGAAGGGGTGGCGCGCTCCGGACGGTGTCCCAGGGCCCAAGCTCACCACCGCCATGGTTGCTCGAATCCAGGGCTGGCACGACATCGAACCGGCGACAGGAATTGGCTCAGCCTCACATGGCGAGTTCCGCTGGCGGTTCCACGGACGTAAGACCTCCGTGTACCGACAGATCGGCAACGCCTTCCCCCCGCCAGTTGCCAAGGCACTCGGGGTGGCCATCCGAAAGGCCATCCTCCAAGAGGGCGAGCGTAAAACCCTCGTAGAGAACACTGACCGAGTCTTGGACCCCGTGTACAAGCTGCTCCGCGGCCTTGATCGCCCGCTCACTGTCGACCAGATCATTGAGAAGCTCGCCAAGAAGGGCACCCTCCTGGAGCAACCGGATGTCGAGCGACGCCTGAACCATCTCTCTCACGACTTCGCGGTGGCGATGACGCCTCGTTCCAGCGGAGCCATCGCATACAGCCTGGGCGAGTTCAAGGCGTTCATCGGCCAGGACGATCACCAGCGGCATGATCTGTTCACCCTTCACCGGGCTAAAATCAGCTAGCCGCAGGGCGGTGTCACTAAACGAGGAAGCCGTCCCGCAGTTGAAGGGTTACTCGAAAAGCTTGGCCGTCAGCTTGTCCTTTTCAGCCTGCCCAAGAGCCTGCGATTTGTGGATGACTTTCGCTATGAGCTCCGGCACTTTCGTGTAGTCGATCTCCAGGTCTGCCAGGGTGTAGAACTGAGTGCCATCCTCCACAGACGTTGTGACGTTGAAGCCCAGCTCGCGGAGTTCCCTCGCACGGCGCTCTGAGTGAGTCTTGTCCCCTGTCACAATGCGGAGCCTGTCACTGTCCACTGGCTTCCCGAGAGCCTGCAGAAGGAGCATGAATAGGAGTTCATGCACACTGCTGCCGTAAGGGACCTTGAGAAAACGCTCTGGGATTCTGTCGGCGTAACGGTTCTTCATCTCCGCCTCGATGCGAGTCCGCAGCTCCGCGAACTCAGGGCACTCTGCGGGCAGTTGCGAGAGCAGCAACGCCTGCATGGACTGCGCAAGTTGACGCTTCGCGAAGAGGTAGGCATCAATGAGGTCGTCCGGCGTGGAGTCCTCACTCTCGAAGGCAGACCTCAGCTCTCGCACCGCATAGGCCGAACTCGGCTTGAGGCTCTTCCAAACCTGGTGCTGTTCATCGTTCGCTGCAGGCATGGCAATCCCTTCCTTGTCATGGGGGCGGGGGCGGCGACAAGCCCCCACGCCGATCCAGTCCGCCCGCAAACAGTCGCGGGACTCCATCCCGCAAGATCGGTCAGGTGGTGGGGCGTTGATTCTCAGCAGCTTGCTCGGAGGCCAGCGCGCTCAAAATGCCGCGATCGGCTGACGGCGAAGACCCCAGAAGATCGAGAAACCACGGCGCGATCCATGACGACTCCCGATGGATCCATTCCCCGGATGGCAACACCGTGCCAGGCTTCCAGTCTGGTGCTGGCATCTCGCCGCCACGTACGGCGGCAGCGATGTCTACCAGAGGCTCCCCCTCGGTTACTTCCCGTCGCTGCAACTGTGCCGTTACGCCAATGAGCCACCACTGGGCTAGGCGATCCTCTGGCGCCAGCGACTCCATCGTGCTGCGTAGAATCGGAGAGGTTAGCCCAGCAGACCGATAAGCAGTGATCGGCAAGCCGCCAGGTGGCGCAAGCTTCGCAGCCGTCCTTGCTAAGACCACGGTGCCGTCGTCTAGTGCAGGTGGGGTGAACGTCTCGGATACTCGCCGAATCTCTGCGTAAGTGTCTTCGGCAAGCTCGGCGTGCAGGTACTCACCGACGCCCGCGTAGAAGTCTGGCGGAGTCTCAAGTCGCAGCTCGGCGCCGGCCCGGCGCTGAATCTCGTCCAACAGTGCAGGCCAAGGGCGCTGCTTACCATTACTAGTGTCGTACCAGTCCTCCTTGACGTCGTTGGACACGAAGAGAACTCGGCGGTTTCCATCCGGGAGAAGCGCAGCTTGCTCGATCACTTCCTCCCATATCAGGAAGTCACCAGCTGCGTTCAGCGGAGTTGCCTTCCCGAAGTCTTTGAAGCCCGGTGGGATCTGGTTGGGAAACCGGAACGCCACAGCCTCATCCAGTCGTTGCTGGAGTAGCTGATCATCAGGCTGATGACCGACGCGATCACCGTAGAGGTCCGCCACCCTAGGCAGGATCGGATCAGCTGTATCGACGTTGACTGGGGTGAGGTCGTGCCCGTTCTTCAGCATGTCCAAATGGGCCTTGAACGCATCGTGGTACACGGCGAGATGGTCCCTGACAGCCGCCTCGCTCACCAACTGTTCCAGGGCCTCTATCTCACCCGGAACTCTCGCGTATTTCTCCAGCTGAGCCCGTACGGTGTTCTTGGCCGCGATGACCGCCTGGCACGCGGCCGTTAGCTTGGCGTTGACCGACTTCGAAGCGTCGCCGAGGACCCGCTTACGCGACTCCAGTACACTGCGCCGACCACGCACAAATTCAAGGCCCACTTGGTACGGCATCCACAGGCGCCCCGAGACCTGGCTCAAGGCTGCGAGAACTTCCTCTCGTGACTCTGCCGTGTACTCGTAGAGGCTGAGCAACACATTGGTGTCCAGAACGATCAGAGCGTCCTGGAAGAAGACGAGACGAGCGGTGTCCTGCGGAGATGGCACGGGCTGCAGCCAAGCGTGGAACCGCCTAAGCAGTGCCGGATCCTCCATGTTCGCTCCCCCTGAACTCGCTTGATCACAGTCTGAGATCATCCTGGCACAGGTGCGAAGCGAGAAGCAGATGAGATCGCGTAGAGAGGGATGCTCCCCAAGAGGAGCATTCCCTACGGCCCCGGGGAGCGGTGTGCGACGGCTAGGCTGCGGCCGCTTCGGCTTCGTAGTGCATCTGCGCTCGGTCGAGAACGTCGTCAGGATCATGGCCTCTAGCAGCGGTCCAGTGAAGCAGGTCAGCAATCAGCTCTACCGCTGACTCGTCCAGGCCCGCACTCGATCCTCTGCCAAAAGCAGCTCCCTGGCCTCGGGTCGCCTGATACGTCTCAAGCGCCTCCACAGCTCGCTCGATACGCCGACAGGCACGTCCCGGACTGATCGGAATCTCGCACCAAACAGCCTTGCCTGCTGCGGTAAGCACCGTTCCCCAGTCGAGTGCCAGCGCCGAGAGCAGATGCAGGCCGCGTCCACACTCCTCGTCACACTCCACCGACCTGACGGAGGGTGCCGCCTGACTCTTGTCATGGACTTCGAGTCGCAGCCGCTCCCCTCTCCACTCCAGAATCAGCGTTGCCGTTGCACCTTCACCGACATGTTTGACGACATTCGTCGCCAGCTCTGTGACAAGCAGCTCTGTCTCGTCTGTCGCTGCGGACACGCCCCAACGGCTCAGCTGCTTGGCGGCGGCTTGCCGAAGAAGGCGCACTTCCGACGGCACTGCCTCGAACGGCAGGACACAGCGGAGATGGGGCTCGGACCTCTCATAGCCAGGCATGGCCATTCCTCCCTCCCAAGCCACACAGATCCTGCACCTGTCGTGTTCGTACGACTGCACTGTGTAGCGGCCTGAAAGGGAGCATGGCACAGAGAAGTCTCACCATGTAACTTCTCACGAGAATCCATCGGGTGAATCTCATGGTGGGTCCGGCTCCTCCCTGCCTAGCCTGATGAGAATCTCCGGGCCTGACGACCCGGTACTTGGCGGAGGAGCCGCATGCCCGAACGCACCACAACCCGGCGTCGTCAACTGGGCGCGACAATGCGCAAGTTGCGTGCCCGCAAGGGCCTGACGCTTGAGGAGGCCGGAAAGCTCGTCGGCGTGTCGAAAGCGACCGTGAGCAGGTACGAAACCCAGGCCGGACCCGTCAAGTGGATCGTCATCGACGCGCTTTGCCGTGAGTACGGAGCAACTGAGGCCGAGCGTACGGCGGTTGTGAGACTAGCCAAGGATGCGAAGCAGCAAGGCTGGTGGAGCTCCTTCGCCGACTCCATCCCGGAGAGCATGAACCTGCTGCTCACCCTGGAAGACGAGGCGGTGCACGAGAGCCACTTCGCGTGCGTTTACGTCCCTGGTCTCCTCCAGACCCGCGCCTACAGCACCGCACTGCAGAAGGCCAACGAAGTACCGCTGGAACCAGCGGAGATCGAGCGGCTCGTCGACATCCGAATGCAGCGGCAGCAGATCCTCTCCCGGCCGAAGCCTCCCCGCCTATGGGCCATCCTCGACGAGTCCGTGATCCGCCGTCTTGTCGGGTCGCCGGCGACCATGAGGGAGCAGCTCGACCGGTTGCTCGAAGCCAACGAGTCGCCTCACATCACGCTCCAGGTTCTGCCCTTCTCCAAAGGAGCACACGCTGCTGCTCTGGGAAGCTTCGTCATCATCGGCGGCGCCGAGCCAGGCCTCGACGTCGTGTACGTCGACTTCCACAGCGGGTCCCTCTTCTTGGAGAAGGACGAAGAACTGGACCGATACAGACTTGCGTTCGAGTACCTTCGCGCACAAGCGTTGGACATGGAGGCCTCCTCCGCCATGATCCATCGCGCCCGCAGGGAGCTGTGAATGTCCGTCCGCCCTCAATCCGCCTCCGGGCTTGCCTGGTTCAAGTCGTCGTACAGCGGCGGAAACGCCACCGAGTGCGTCGAGACCGCCTTCATACCCGTCGGCGTTCTGGTACGCGATTCCAAGCAGCCCGAAGGCCCACTGGTCACGGTCTCGGCCGAGTCATGGCTCAAGTTTCTGGCTGCTTCGACGCAAGGGGTAATCATGCCGCCAACGGCTTGCGCGCCTTGATCTGGATCCCTGTCGCAGGATGCCCGTTCATGGTCGGCACCGTGATGTCCCGGCTGTCGGTGATCTCGAAGTCGGCGAGCAGGGTCGAGAGCCATTCGCGGGAGTGGTGGCGGCAGATCGCCCCGTCGCTCGTCTTGAACACTCCGTAGACGCCGTACACGTCGGCATCCCGCTCGTAGCGGAGACGGTTGCGTTCGTCGGGCTGGAGCAGGAGGTCGCTGAGGTAAAGGGTGCCGCCCGGTTTCAGGACGCGGTGCAGCTCGGCGATCAGGCGGTGTTGGGCTGTGGCATCGGGGATGCAGGTCAGAACGGCGAAGAGCAAGGCCGCGTCGAAGGATGCGTCGGGGTGGGGTGTTGCCGGTGGAGTGGAGAGGGTCGCGAAGGCCATGGTGGGGTGTTGGCGCCGGGCTCGGATGATCATCGCCGGGGACGTGTCCACGCCTGTGAGATTGCCGAAGCCGTACTGTGCGAGGTCAGCCATGACGCGGCCGTATCCGCACCCGTAGTCCAGGATCGCTGCGTGCCTGTCGAGGTCGGTGAGCCAGGGCAGGTGGAGTGGGTGGGTGAACGTCTTCGTCCCTGCGGCGGCGTTCCAGTAGGGGAGCTGGCTGTCCGGGTGGGGCACGGAGGGCCTCCCTGGGCGTAGTAGTCATGTCCCAGCACGCACAGAGGAATCATGGCCCGGCCGACCACCTCCGACCAGGAAGGCATGGCGTGACCACCGTAAGCGGCATCGACGCCCGCGGGATGCAGCACTGCGAGACCACGACCCTCGGCGTACTCCTGCGCCACCAAGGACTCGATCTCTCCGAACCCATGCTCTTCGGCCTGGGCCGGGGCCTGTCCTTCGTTTACTGGGACAGCAAGAGCATGGGGTTTCCCTTCCTCGGGGGGCGGGTCAAGCCGTTCGAGCTCACCAGGAATTTGGCCGACACGCTGGGGCTGGAGCTCGACGTGCGGGAGACCGCCTCGCCCCGCAAGGGCTGGGCGAACGTGGTGGAGGTCATTGATGCCGGGCGGCCCGTGGGGCTGCAGCTCGACAGTTATCACCTGGACTACTTCGGGTCGAAGGTGCACTTCGGTGGTCATGTCGTCGCGATGTACGGGTACGACGACCGGCTCGCCCACCTCGTCGACACCGAGCAGCAGGGTGGGGCGGTGACCACCGGTCTGGGCAGCCTTGCCGAGGCTCGGGCCGCGCGTGGGCCCATGACCGCCAGGCATCGGTCCTTCACCCTCACCGCTCCCCAGGACCTGCGCGCCGTTCACGACAGGATCGTTCCCGCCATCACCGGGTGCGCGGACGTCTTTCTCAATCCGCCCATCGCCAACCTGGGTCACCGTGGCATCGAGAAGAGCGGCAAGTTGGTGCCCACCTGGTTGCGGCGGAGCGACGATCCGCGGCGGGACCTGCCGCAGGCCGCCCTGCTGATGGAGAAGGCCGGTACGGGCGGCGCCCTGTTCCGCAACCTCTACCGGGACTTCCTCGCGGAGTGCGGCGAGTTCGTCGACAGTGATCACCTGCGCTCCGGACACCGGCTGTACGCCGAGGCGGCCGCCCTGTGGACGGAGGTCGCGGCGCTGATCACCGAGGCCGGTGAGTCGGGGGACGAGCAGTTCCTCGTACGGGCGGGCGCCGTCCTCGGTGAGTTGTCACGTATCGAACGTGAGGCCATGGAGTCGCTGCGCCGCCTGGAGTCCTGAATCGAGCCCTGGTCCGGGCAGGTCACTTCCCGAGGCGGTACTTCAGGTGGGTGGCCAGCGGTGTGTCCACGACTCTGATCTGCGCGAGGCGCCGCGCGCCCGCACCCTCGAACAGCCGCAGCCCGCCGCCCAGCAACGCCGGCACCACATGCAGCTGCAGCTCGTCGATGAGGCCCTCCCGCAGGTACTGCCGTACCGTCCTCGCCCCGCCCGCGATGTCCACGTTCCCGTCGCCTGCCGCCTCCCGGGCCTGGGCGAGTGCGCTGTGGATGCCCTCGGTGACGAAGGTGAAGGTCGTCCCGCCCTGCTTGACCAGGGTGGGGCGAGGTCGGTGGGTCAGGACGAAGACGGGGGTGCGGAAGGGTGGGTTCTCGCCCCAGAAGGACTCGCCCGTGTCGTACATCGTGCGGCCCATCACCACCGCCCCGGTCGCGTCGAACCACTCCCGCATCAGCTCGGAGTCGCGGTTCTCCTCGCCGCCGGTCATGCCCTGGCGTTCGCGCCAGCTCGCCAGGTTGTGGATCCACTCGAAGAGGGGTTCGGCGCCGTTGCCGCCGGGATTGTCGAGGGTGACGTCGGTGCCGGCGATGCAGCCGTCGAGGGAGATGGCCAGATCCGCGGTTACGGTCATGACGGGGTGCTCCTGGGGGCCTGGGTGTGCTTCCTTCACTCTCGCGTCGATCGGGAGCCCGCTCATTCGACACCGACCGCGCAGCGGAGCGCGGACGGCTGGGCACACATCACCGCTGGGTGCGGGCGCCCGGTGCGGGGATACTGCCTCTCAAGCACCGATCCCGGAAGGCGGCACCATGTTCATCCTCTTCGGCACCAAGGGGTACCTGTACCAGCTCGCGATACTCACCCTGGTGTGCGGGGCCTGCGGGAACCCGGCCGCGCACACCCTGCGCAAGCGCGTCACGAAGTTCACGCTGTTCTTCGTGCCGCTGTTCCCGATCTCCACCAAGTACGCGACGCAGTGCACCTTCTGCGGTGCGGAGAACAAGGTGAGCGCGGAGGACGCGGAGCGGTTGCAGGCGCAGGCCGCCGCCGGTGGGCAGGGCGGACAGGTGTACGGCGGCCAGGCCCCGCAGCAGCCGTACCAGCACTGAGCTCTCAGCTGATCCCGCGGGCCGCCCCGGCGTAGGAGCCGGTCTCCTCGGAGCGGGGCCGCGGGGGTGTGTCCGGGCGCCGGGACGGGACCTGGGCCGTGCCCGGGTCGAGCGGTTCGGAGCCGTGGTGTCCGCAGTCGTCGCCCGTGGTGGGAGGCGGTGGCGTGACAGGGGGTTCCGGGGTCTCAGGGGGTGCGGCCGGGGGGTCGGGTGCCGCCGGGGGGTCGGGTGCCGCCGGGGGCTCCGAGTACGTCGGCGGGGCCGGTGTCTCCTCAACAGGTGCGGGATCGGCGGGCGGGGGATCGGCGGGGGTGGGGGTCCCGGGCTCCGGTACGGGCGTGTCCTTCCCCGGTGCGCCGGGCTTCGGCTTCTCGGGCTTGGGCTCGGGCTGATGCTCCTTCGGCGGAGTCGGCGGCTTCGGCGCGGGCTCCGGCTCGGAGGGCGGTTCCGCGGGCGGTTCCGGCTCCTCGCCCCCCGGCGCAGGCTCCACAGGGCTCGGGCCCGGCTCCGGCACCTCCGGCGCAGGCTCCACCGGGCTCGGGCCCGGCTCCGGCACCTCCGGCGCAGGCTCCACAGGGCTCGGGCCCGGCTCCGGCACCTCCGGCGCAGGCTCCACAGGGCTCGGGCCCGGCTCCGGCACCTCCGGCGCAGGCTGCTCCCGTGGCTCCGGTGTCTCCGGGGTGCCCACGACATCCCCGCCGCCCGAGCCGTCCCCGCTGTCCGAGCCGTCCGACCCGCTCGAACCCCCCGGACTGGTGCCGGAAACAGTGGAGTCGGCAGAACCTCCAGACCCCCCGGCGTCCTGAACACGCAGCGCCGGCTGTCCACCCCCCGCACCAGCGCCCGCCCCGCCGCGAGCCCGACCCCGCTCAGCCTCGACGTCAACCGGCCGGGAACCTCCCGGCACGTCCCCCACCGCCCCCGCGGACGGCGCCGCCACCGGCCCCCGCGCCACCGGCGCCCTCCCCGGTGAAGTCACCGTCGCGGGAGACTGGTTCACGCCGAGCACCAGCACGACCGCGACCGCCGCCGCAACCGCCGTACCCGAGGCGACGGCGGCCTTGGTCTTCGGGCCCGCCGCACGGGCCGTACGGAGAAGACCCGGCGCGGTCACCGGAACGGATCCCGCGGACCCCGCGGACCCCGCCACGAGCGACGCCAAGAACTTCCCCGTGCCGCCGCCCCCCACCGCGAACACCAGCAGCGCGGGCCCCGCGAGCGCGGGCAGTCGGTTGTTGGCGCGGACCAGGACGGCGAGGCGCCCGCGGCACTCGTCGCAGGCGTCGACGTGGGCGAGGAGGCGTTCGGACTGGCGGGGGGTCGCGTTGCCGCGGACGTAGGCCGGCATGCGGACCCAGTGGACCTCGCACGCGGGATCGTCGGGGGCCGCGGTCTGCGAGCGCAGGAACGCCTGGCGCATGCCTTCGCGCGCGCGGTGCAGCAGTACGGCCGTCGCGCCCTGCTTGGCGCCGATCTGCCGGCCGACCGTCTCCAGCGGCTGGCCCTCGGCGTCGGCGAGCCACAGGGCCCGCACCCAGCGTTCGGGGAGTTCGCCGAGGACCCGCACCAACAGGTCGGTGGCGGAGACCTGTTCGGCCGGGTCGGCCACCTGCCCGGCGGACGCCTGCTCCGGGACCTGCGGATCCCGCGGGGTCTCGTGCGTGGCGCTCGCGACGGAGGACGCGAGGTGCCGGACGGTCGTCATCAGGTACGCCGGGACGTTGTCGATCTCGTGCCCCGCGGACAACCGCCGCCACACGCGGAAGTGCGCCTCGGCGACGAGGTCCTCGGCCGCCCAGGTGTTGCGGGTGAGCGAGCGGGCGTACGCGACGAGGCGCGGCTGCTCCTCCTCGTAGATCCGCACGTACGCGGCGGTCGTGGAAGGGGACGCCTGAGCGGGCACTCTGGCCGGTCGGTCTGTCATGCAGGAACGCTCCAGTTCCCGGCGGGCGGGGCGCGGAAGGGTTTGTCAGCGTAGATGACAAAACTTTCAATCATTCAGTTCCGGCCGTGATTCAGATCACAGGCGCGAACTCCGCCCCGGCGTAATCAGTGGGCACTTCCGCGGCTCGACAGGGCAAGCGACCCATATAGACACCAGAGACGGAGACCCCCGCTCATGCACCCCACCACCCTGAGACAGACCGTCCGCGCCCGCCTGATCACCGCCGACCACCCGGAACTCCTGGTGCGGCCCACGCTGCGCTACAGCTCCGCCGAGCCGTTCGCCGTGCACATCGACTTCCCCGCGCATGTCTCGGCCGACGGCGAGGGCGTGACGTGGATGTTCGGACGGGCACTGCTGGAGGAGGGGCTCGGGGCGCCCGCCGGGGAGGGGGACGTACGGATCCGGCCGTACGGATGGGCCCGGACCGTCATCGAGTTCCGCTCCCCGCTGGGCCTCGCCGTGATCCGCTTCGGCACGGCCACCCTCCGCCGCTTCCTGCTGCGCTCGTACGACGTCGTCGAGCCGGGCGCCGAGGACCTGGGCCCGGACCTCGACCACGGCCTCGCGTCACTGCTCGACGAGGTGTGAGGGGGCGCTCCGGCAGGGGCTCGCTTCCGCCCTGTGGAGGGCAGCGGTCGTTGTCGAATTGAGTGGCCCGTCGACGAATCCATGGAGCCGACCATGTGAAGACCTGTTACGAGTGGTCGGGATCGACTCCGGCCAAGGTCTCCTGCACCATCAGCTACGTCATGAACTCGCCGTCACAGGTCGCTGGCGAACTCCGCGACCGCGTCGAAATCGGGGGCGCGCAGGCCGACTCGGGGATCGACCCGACGCAGGAGAGCCCGGCCGTCATGGTGGTCGGCGACGAATTGCCGGTCCCTGTCGTCGAGTTCGTCGTCCAGCCAGACGAAGGGGCGCCCGGCGGCGTGGGTGACGAGGTGGCGGGTCTTCCAGAAGGTGCCGTTCGGGCCGGGGGTGAGGGTCGCGGGCCAGTCGACGACGGGGAGGACCGGGAGGCCCAGGACGGGGGCGATGCAGGTGTTCGCCTCGTGGCGCCACGTGGTCGCCCAGACGAGGTCGAAGCGGTCCGCCAGGGCCAGCAGTGCGCGCCCGTGATCGGGGTTGAGCCAGACCCGCAGGGGCCTGACGGCGGACCGGGGCAGGCCGGGGTGCTGGGCGATCCACCCCTCGGGCTTCATACGGTGGGTGGTGTAACCCTCGGGGCGGCGATGCGGCTTGGCGGCGTACGGGTTGAGCGGGCCGTCGACGTCGAGGTAGAGGAGCGGGCGGCCGGTGCTCATGGCTGCTCGCGTCGGCGTCGTTCCCAGTCCGCCCGGGTGAGTTCGTACTCCACCTCTCCCTGCTCGGAGCCCTCGACCGGCTCCGGCCAGTCACCGTGGAAGGTGCGGAGGAAGGTCAGGCCGGACTTCTCCATCACGCGGCGCGAGCGCTGGTTGACGGTCATGGTGGTGGCGGTGACGCGTTCGACGCCGAGGTCGGTGAAGCCCTTGTCGACGAGGGCGCGGGAGCCCTCCGTGGCGTAACCCCGGCCCCAGGCGGCCCGGTTCAGGCGGTAGCCCAGTTCGACGACGGCCGGGCCGTCGTCGTCGAGGGGGCGGAACTCGAACCAGCCGAGGAAGGTGCCGGTGGGCCTCTCCTCGGCCGCCCAGTAGCCGCGGGTGCCGAGGCCCGGGTGGTCGTGGAGGAGGCGGGGCAGGGTGCGGGTGCGGATGGTCTCGGGGGGTGTCGGCACCCCGCCGGTGAGGAAGCGCATGACCTCGGGGTCGCCGTCCAGGGCCACGAGATGCCCGGCGTCGGCCTCGGTGAACGCCCGCAACCCCAGCCGTCCGGTCTCCAGGAAGACGTATGTCACCGGCCCCTCCTCATCACGCTCGTCGGCTCATCGCGCTCGTCGGGTCATCGGCTCGTCGGCTCATCACGCGTCGGCTCGTCGGCCAGGAACTGCTCGATCTCCGTGTGGAGCAGCTCCGGCCGGTCCAGGTGTACGTCGTGCCCGGCGCCCGGGACGACGGCCGTACGGGTGTCCGGGCGCCTGGCCGACATCTCGGCCGCCTCGTCGGCGCGCATGGTGCCGGACGCGCCGCGCACGAGGAGGGTGGGGCAGCGTACCCGCGACCAGTGAGACCAGTAGCCGTCCGCGGCGGCCAGTTCCGTCATCGTCCTGACCAGGGTGTCACGGTCGAAGCGTGGACGAAGGCCGTCCGGCCGCTTCTCCAGCCCCCGCGCCCATGCCTCGTGTCCGAGGAAGGCCCGTGCCTCCTCCAGGGACGCGAAGGGGACCGGCCAGCTGTCCAGCCAGCCCGCGATCTCGCGGGGCAGCTCCGGGTTCGGGCGGGCCGGGCCCGCCTCGACCAGGACGAGCGATCGCACCAGTTCGGGGTGGTCCGCCGCGAGCAGCAGGGCCGTATGGCCGCCCAGGGACTGGCCGACGAGGATCGCGGGGGCGAGATCGAGTTCCCGCAGCAGGGTCACGGCGTCCTCGACATGGGCGGCACGGGTCACCGACGCCGGGCGACGGGTGCTCTCACCGTGACCGCGGGCGTCGAACGCCACCACGCGGTGTCCGGCCGACTGCAACCGCCCCGCCAGGTCGTCCCATTCGCCCAGGTGGCCCGCGAGGCCGTGCAGGAGCAGCACGGACGGGCGAGGTTCCGGGCCGGTGGCGGAGACGGAGCCGGGACGGTCGCGGTAGGCGACGCGGGTGCCGTCGCCGGTGGTGAGGCGCTTCACCTTCCCTGCCCCCTCGCTTCGGTTGCGTACGTGAGGGAAGACTCGCCCGCCCGCGCCGTCGGCGCCAGCCGTTTTCCGCGCCCGGTCCAGGACGGCCTCTGGGGCGGCCTCTGAAGTGGCCTCTGTGACAGCCCTGTTGCCGGAACTGTGGGCTCCGCCACAGCAGTTCGCCTTCCGTACTGCTGAACTCGGCGGACCGGGAACGAGCGGTCAGGGGGCCGGGATGTCGTCGCTGATTCGGCCGCTGCGGGTGTTCGCCACGCTGGCGGGGCTCGTGGCGCTCGCCGTGTACACATGGGGGCTGCTGCATCTCATCGGCGCGGTCCTGGAGGCGGAGGACGGCGGCGCGAACTCCGCGCCGCTGCCCCCATGCCGTGGGAACCAGCAGGTCATCCAGGTCATCGACTACTCGGTGAGTTTCCTCCCGCTCTCCTTCGACTGCGAGATGACGGGCGGCGGCAGCTATCGGCCGGGAGGATCCCCGGGTACGTCAATCCCGTCGCCGTGGGCTCCGCCCTCGCCGCAGTCGGCTGTGCCGTCGCCTCCGCGTATGTGACGGAGCTGCGGCTGCGCGCCGGGGCACGCGAGGGCGAGGCCCCCTAGGTACGGCGGGTACTACGGGTACTGCGGGCGGTCAGCCCGCGGGGACCAGTTCCGCCTTGCCGAACAACAGGGCGTAACCGGACGGCAGTTGGGCCAGAACTCGGTCCACGAGCTCGTCGCCCACCAGCTCCGGCAGCACGCTCAGGACCGAGCTGACGTGCCAGCGGGCCGTCGCCGGGGTCGCGCCCTCGATACGGCCGGCCACCGCGTCCACGAACTCCGGTGCCGTCAGGGGCCTGGTGAGCGGAATCCGGGAGGCGACAAGCCTGGCGGCCTCCTCGGGCAGGGCCCGGGCGAGGTCGACACGTTCGTCGCCCGTGACGTGGCCGCCGAGCGCGGGCAGGACGACGCGGACGACCTGTTCCGCCTCCGCCGTGGTCGCGTACTGTCCGGCATCCCGCACGGCGTCGACGAGGTCGCTCCACCGTGTCGTGCCGGTCGCTCGTTCCGCGCTGAGTGCGCTCATGTACGGGTTCTCCTGGGTCGTTCATTGCGCCCCACGGGCGGACGTGCCGGCTCGCGGGGCGCGACTGAGTTGTACGTTCCTGAGCCTTGTGTGCGTTGTGCGTTCTTGGGACCGGCGGGGTCAGCGGCTGATCTGCCTGCGGCCGCTGTCGCCGCCGGTGATCTGGATGCGGCGCGGCTTGGCCTGCTCGGCCACGGGGATGCGCAGGGTGAGGACACCGGCGTCGTACGAGGCGTCGATGCGTTCCGTGTCGAGGGTGTCGCCGAGGAAGAGCTGACGGGTGAAGGAGCCCGTGGGGCGCTCGGCGACGATCATCTCCGCGCCCTCGGGGGCGGGGACGCGGCGCTCGGCGCGGATGTTCAGGACGTTGCGTTCGACGTCCAGGTCGATCGTCTCGGGGTCGACACCGGGGAGGTCGAAGTGGACGACGAAGTCGTCCCCCGACCGGTACGCGTCCATCGCCATCGCGGCGGGACGAGCGGTGGAACCGAGAACCTGCTGCGCGAGCCGGTCGAACTCACGGAAGGGGTCGGTACGCATGAGCATCACAGTCCATCTCCTTTCCACAGACTCTGCGGTGCGATGCCCTACGCCTTCTTATATAGCTCGAAGCCAGGAAACTTGACAAGCCCCGACTCAGGTTCGGTTGTCGGCACCGGCGCGGAGTTAGCCTCGGACCGTCGGCGGGGTCGATCCCGACCGCGCCGATCATGACGTCAGGAGGCAGACATGGCGAAGGTTCCCAGCGCGCTGGTCGCGGCGGGCGGGCTCGTCGGCGGGTACGGCGTGGCCCGCTGGACGAAGAAGCGGCAGCTGGGCGGGGCGGTGCTGGCCGTCGCCGGGGCCGCGGCGGCCCAGCAGTGGCGGGAGCTGGCCGGTGGGAAGGCCGCCGGGGCACTGTCGGCCGCGTACGTGGCCGCCTTCGCCGGATCCCACCCGCTGGCCAAGAAGGTGGGCGCGTGGCCCGCGGTGTTCGGCGTGGCGGGCGCGGTGGCCCTGGCGTCCTGGGCGGTGGCGGACCGCAACGCCTGAGCGGTCACCGAGCTCCCCCTGCCCCGGCCCGGTGGGTCAGTACGTTCACCACCCGGCCGTTCGGATCCCGTACGAAGAAGCGCCGTACGCCCCACTCCTCGTCCCGCAGCTCCCGTACGACCTCCGCGCCCGACGCCACGACCTGCGCGTACACGGCGTCGACGTCCTCGACCTCCACGCTCAGGTCGGGGACGACGGGCGCGGTGCGCTCCTCGGTGAGGAAGCTGATCTGGGCAGTCGGGTTGGCGGGCGACGCCAGCGTCACGACCCACCCCATGTCCATGACCTCCTCGAAGCCGAGCAGGCCGTAGAAGTCACGGTTGGCGGTCAGGGCCTCCCCCGACTCGACGTGGATGTCGGGCATGATCCTGCGGATGCTCATGGGCAGGGCTCCTCTGCTGTCATCGCTGCTGTCATCGGTGCCTTTTCTGTTATCGCCGCCTCCACCCTCGCGTCTCCTGAGCGTCCCCAGCCACCGGCACGCGAGGAATGACGTTCGTGACTTCTCAGATCAGCCGCCGCAGCATGCTCAAGGCGACGGGAGCCGCGGGTGTCGCGGTGACCGCCGCGACGGCCCTGCCGGCCACCGCCGTCGCCGCCGACTCCGCCTTCGCGCACCCGGGCCTGCTGCACACCGGGGCCGACCTCGCCCGGATGGCCGCCAAGGTGAAGGCGGGCGCCGCGCCCTACACGGCCGGTTTCGCCAAGCTGACCGCCAACCGCCATGCGCAGAGCGGCTGGACGCCCAAACCGCAGGCGACGGTGTACCGGGGTGCGGGCAGTCCGCAGAACTACGCGACCCTCTACAACGACATCCACGCCGCCTACCAGAACGCCCTCCGGTACCACGTCAGCGGTGACAGCGCGCACGCCGACACAGCCGTGGCGATCCTCAACGCCTGGTCGGGGAAGCTGACTTCCGTCGAGGGCACCGCGGACCGTTTCCTCGCCGCGGGACTCTACGGCTACCAGTTCGCCAACGCCGCCGAACTCGTCCGCGACCACCCCGACTTCGACCTCTCCCGCTTCCAGGACATGCTCACCAAGGTCTTCGCCCCGCTCAGCGACGACTTCCTGGTCCGGCACAACGGTGCCGTCGTCACCAACTACTGGACCAACTGGGACCTGTGCGCCATGGCGTGCGTCCTGGCCACCGGCATCTTCTGCGACGACAAGGCCCAAGTCGCCCGCGCGGTCGACTACTTCAAGCACGGCGACGGCCTCGGCGCGATCAGGCACGCCATCCCCGTCGTGTCCGGCGACGGCCTCGCCGAATGGCTGGAGGCCGGCCGTGACCAGGGGCACGCGCTCCTCGGCGTCGGGCTGATGGGCACGTTCTGCGAGATGGCGTGGAACCAGGGGTACGACCTGTACGGCTACGACGACAGCCGGTTCCTCAAGGGGGCCCAGTACGTGGCGAAGTGGAGCATGGGAGGGGAGGTCTCCTACACCGCGAACACCCGCGCGAAGGGTGCGATCGGGGGCTGGTCCGGGAGGGAGACGGCGTCCGCGGCGGCCGGCGTCGACCCCGTGATGACCCGCCCCGTCTGGGCGATGATCGCCAACCACTACACGAAACGCCGGGGGCTCCCGGCGTCGTACGTCACCCGGATCGCGGCCAAGTCCTCGCCGGAGGGGGGCGGTGGGGACTACGGCCCCAACAGCGGGGGCTACGACCAACTGGGCTTCGGCACACTGGCGTTCACGCGGGACCGGGTGGCGGACACGGGGGCCTCTCCTGTCCCGGCGGCGGGTGCGAGCGCTCCCTCGGACTCCGGTGCGCGACCCCGGACCGGGGGTACGGCGTCCCCCGCCACCGGCGCCCAGGACCTCGCGGCCACCGGTTCCGACGACATCATCGGCTGGTCCGCGGCCGCGGGGATCACGGCGGTGGCGGGCGGCCTGCTTCTGCTGCGGCGCCGGGATCGGGGGCGGCGTGGGGGTGCCGAGTAGGGGGTGCCTCGCTGGGGTCGGGCGGGTGCGGACCCGATGTGGCCGGTCGCGCAGTTCCCCGCGCCCCCGGGGAGCTGCAGCCACCTGCGCCAAGCGGACCGCGCGCCACGACAGTCGGACCAGGCCGCATCAGGAGCTGCCGGGGCGGGACACCGGGCGGGTGCGGACCCGATGGGGCTGGCCGCGCAGTTCCCCGCGCCCCTGGGGAGTTCCAGTCACCTGCGCCAAGCGGACCGCGCGCCACGACAGTCGGACCAGGCCGCATCAGGAGCTGCCGGGGCGGGACACCGGGCGGGTGCGGACCCGATGGGG
>NZ_JBEXFB010000015.1:65407-153322 GCF_040606575.1 Streptomyces sp. NPDC005402 | reverse complement strand
GGCTGATCGCGCAGTTCCCCGCGCCCCTGGGGAGTTGCACTCACCTGCGCCAAGCGGACCGCTCGCCACGACAGTCGGACCAGGCCGCATCAGGAGCTGCCGGGGCGGGACGTCGGGCGGGTGCGGGTCCGATGTGGCTGATCGCGCAGTTCCCCGCGCCCCTGGGGCGCCAGGACGGACCGTTCGCCGCGTACGGCGGGCAGGGGACGGGGTGGGGGGTGTCCGCCCGCAGCGGCCGGCGTCCGGTACCGAGCACAACTGGAGCAGCCGAGCCGCCGGACCGAGGACGGATACCCCCCACCCCGGCCCCGACCCACCCACAACCCGCACGCGCTTGCGCCGCAGGCATCAGGGGCGCGGGGAACTGCGCAGAACGCCCGCCCCCACCGGCCCGCAGACACACGACAACCAAACCCCGCCCAACCGCCGGAGGCACCGGCATCACGTAGCCGTGAGCGGCTTCGCGATGTCCTCCAGCGACCGCCGCTCCGCCCGCACCGCGAGGAACGCCGCCACCAGACCGGCCGCGCACATCAGACCCGCCCCGATCTGGAAGGCCAGCACCGTGTCGCCGACCTTCCCCGTGCTCGTCAGGTCGGCGAACAGCAGCGGTCCGCTGATGCCGCCCGCGGCCGTACCGAGGGCGTAGAAGAAGGCGATCGACATCGCCCGCGTCTCCATCGGGAACACCTCGGACACCGTGAGGTAGGCGCTCGACGCGCCCGCCGACGCGAAGAACAGCACCGCACACCAGCAGGCCGTCATCGTGTTCGCGCTCAACGACCCCCGGTCGAACAGCCACGCCGTCGCGAACAGCAGCAGTCCCGAGAGCAGGTAGGTGGAGGAGATCATCACCCGCCGCCCGACCGTGTCGAACAGCTTCCCCAGCAGCAGCGGCCCGAAGAAGTTACCGACCGCGATGACCGCGAAGTAGTACCCGGTGTTCCCGGTCGGCACATCGAAGAACGTCGTGAGGATCGCGCCGAACCCGAACGTGATCGCGTTGTAGAGGAAGGCCTGGCCTATGAACAACGAGAACCCCAGCACCGAACGGCGCCGGTAGTCCGAGAACACGGTCCGCGCGATCTCCACGAACGTCACGCTGCGCCGCTGACGGATGGTGATCTCACCCTCGGGCCGCGGCAGGGCGGAGCCCCGTTCCGCCTCCACCTGTTCCTCGATCGACGAGACGATCCGCTCGGCCTCCTCGTCCCGCCCGTGGATCAGCAGCCACCGCGGACTCTCCGGCACATGTCGCCGTACGAGAAGGATCACGAAGGCCAGCACGGCGCCCAGCGCGAACGTCAGCCGCCACCCCACGTCCTTCGCGAAGATGTCCGTGTTCAGCGCGACGATCGACAGCAGCGAACCCCCCACCGCCCCCAGCCAGAAGCTTCCGTTGATCATCAGGTCGACCCGGCCCCGGTACTGCGCCGGGATCAGCTCGTCGATCGCGGAGTTGATCGCCGCGTACTCACCACCGATCCCGAACCCGGTCAGGAACCGGAACAGGAAGAACCACCAGGAGTCGAAGGACACCGCCGTCAGCGCCGTGGCCGCCAGATACACCACCAGGGTGATCATGAACAGCTTCTTGCGGCCCCACTTGTCCGTCAGCCGCCCCCAGAACAGCGCCCCCAGACACGCCCCGGCCACATACAGCGCGGCCGCGATACCGGTGACCTGCCCGGAGGAGATGGACAGTCCGCTGCCGGGCTCCGAGAGCCGGCTCGCGATGTTGCCGACGACCGTGACCTCCAGGCCGTCGAGGATCCACACGGTGCCGAGCCCGATGACGATCGTCCAGTGCCAGCGGGACCAGGGAAGCCGGTCGAGTCTGGCGGGGATGTTGGTCGTCACGGTGCGGCCGGTATCGGCCTGGGCGGTGGTCACGGACGGGCTCCCTCCTCGTCGAGCGACTCACTCGAACGAACCCCACCCGGGTGCCCCCGACCAGCCCGGTTACGCCCCACTTACCACCCGCTCACGCCCCGCTCACGCCCCCAGCGCCCGCGACACCGTATAGATCAACAACCCGGCGAGCGATCCCACGACCGTGCCGTTGATCCGGATGAACTGCAGGTCGCGGCCGATGTTCGCCTCGATCTTGCGCGTCGTGTGCTCGGCGTCCCACCCGGCCACCGTGTCCGTGATCAGGGAGGTGATCTCCCGCCGGTAGGTGGTGACCACGTACACCGCGGCCCCTTCCACCCACCCGTCGACCTTCGCCTGCACCTTCGGGTCGACGGCCATCCGCGCCCCCAGCGACAGCAGCGACGCCCGCACCCGCAGCCGCAGCTCACTGCGCTCGTCCTCGGCGGCGGAGACGATCATCGACCGTACGGCGGTCCAGGCGGACGCGATCAGGTCCTGGACCTCGCCGCGCCCCAGCACCTCGCCCTTGAGCCGCTCGACACGCGCGCGCGTGTCCGTGTCGGACTGGAGGTCGGAGGCGAAGTCCGTCAGGAACCGGTCCAGCGCCCCGCGCGCCGGATGGGACGGCATGTCCCGCATCTCGGTCACGAACCGCAGCAGCTCCTTGTAGACCCGCTCGCCGACCTTCTTGTCGACGAACCGCGGGGTCCAGCCGGGCGCGCCCCCCTGCACCGCGTCCATGACCTGCTCGTCATGGAGCACCAGCCAGTCGTGGGCCCGGGCCACCACCAGGTCGACGACCCGCCGGTGGCCGCCGTCGGCGACGACCTTGTCCAGCATCTTCCCGATGCCGGGCGCGATCTCCTGGGCGTCGGCCCGCCGGGTGATCGCCTCGCCGACCACGGCCTGGACGTCGGAGTCCCGCAGGACGGTCAGGGCGCCCCGGAGCGCGGCCGACAGCTCCGCCGTGACCCGGTCGGCGTGCTCGGGGTCGGCCAGCCAGGTCCCGAGCCGGCTGCCGATCCCCACGGCACGCAGCCGCTGTCGTACGACGTCCTCCGAGAGGAAGTTCTCGCCGACGAACTCGCCGAGCGACACCCCCAGCTGGTCCTTCTTGGTGGGGATGATCGCGGTGTGCGGGATGGGCAGGCCGAGCGGATGGCGGAAGAGGGCGGTGACCGCGAACCAGTCGGCGAGCGCGCCGACCATGCCGGCCTCGGCGGCCGCGGCGACATAGCCGGCCCAGGGACCGGCCCCGGAGTTGAGCGCCCACTTGGCGAGCACGTACACCACCGCCACGAACAGCAGCAGCCCGGTCGCGGTGAGCTTCATCTGCCGCACCCCGCGCTGTTTCTCCTGGTCCGCGGCGCTGAAGGTGTTCATCGCGCGTACGGCCGAAGCGGGGACGGCACGGCTCGCGGACGTCACGGCCCCGTCCCCCCGGGCCTGCTGCTCGGCGTCGGACGGTCCGGCGTCGGACGGTCCCGTTTCCTCAGGTTTCGTGCGTTCCATCCGCTCCACCCGTTCGGTGATCCCTCACACATTGTCCCTTCCTGACGGACTCCCGGAGCAGAACAAGAGTTCCCGGTGCCGGTCCGGACGGGGGACCCGGAGGGGGGTCTTGTCTCTTCTCCCCGGGTTCATGCCTCATCATGGGTTCATCAGATCGGAGCCTCGGGCTCCCATCGCCCTAGGAGAACAACACCGCATGACTCGGCGTCATGGTTACGCCCTGCTCGCCGCGATCGTCGCCGCGATCGTGGCCCTGTCCACCGCTATCTACGTCTCAGTGGCGGCCGACAACGGCACCTCGGACCGGACCTCGCTGTCCGGCTCCGGGCCCGCACGCCCCTCCGCCGCGCCCGCCTCCGCCGGCGTCTGGGTCGGCACCTGGTCCGCCTCGCCGGTCGGCGCCGAGCCTGGCACCGAGACCGAGGGCATGACCGGCCGCTCCGTCCGCAACGTCGTCCACACCAGCGTCGGCGGTACGAGTGCCCGTATCACGCTGTCCAATCTCTACGGCCGGACCGCGCTGACCATCACGCACGCGTCCCTCGCCCTCGCCGCCGGCACGGGAACCCCGGCGGCCGAGGTGGGGACCACGCGGCGGCTCACGTTCGCGGGCAGCACCACGGTCGTCATCCCGGCGGGCGCGCAGGTGCTCAGCGACGCCGTCGCCCTGGCCGTCCCCGCGGGCGGCGACGTCCTCGTCACCACCTACTCCCCCACCCTGTCCGGCCCGGTCACCTACCACCCCACGGCCCGCCAGACGTCGTACGCCGGCCCGGGCGACCTCACCGGGGACGAGACCGGGACGGGGTACACGGAGCAGGTCGACCGCTGGCGGTATCTCACCGCGCTGGACGTGCTCAGCGACGAGGCCGACGGCACGGTGGTCGCCTTCGGCGACTCGCTGACCGACGGCAAGAACTCCACCGTGAACGCGAACGCCCGCTGGCCCGACTACCTGAACCGGCGCCTGCGCACCTCGCTCGCCGCCGGCCGGGATCTGCCCCGCTACAGCGTCGTCAACGCGGGGATCGGCGGCAACCGGGTCCTCGCGGACGCCCGGGGCCGCCGGGAGAACCAGGCCGGCGTCCGCCGCTTCCGGCGGGACGTGCTCGACCGCCCCAACGTCAAGATCGTCGTCATCGACCTCGGCATCAACGACATCCTCCGCACCCCGGGTACCGTCGACCCCGGCAAGGTCCTCACCGGCCTGCGCGACCTCGTCGGCCAGGCCCACGCCCGCGGCATCAAGGTCGTCGGCGGCACGCTGATGCCGGTCGCCCACCGCGCCACCTGGACCGAGGCCCGGGAGGGTGTCCGGCAGACCATCAACGCGGCGATCCGGTCGGGCACGGTCTACGACGCGGTGATCGACTTCGACAGGGCGCTGCGGGATCCGTACGCACCGCGCAGGCTCGCCTCGATGTACGACTCAGGGGACCGAATCCACCCCAATGACCGGGGGTACGAGCGGATGGCGGCTTCCTTCGATCTGGAGTACCTGAAGGGTTCCGCGGCGGCACGTCTTTAGCTGCCGGCCGGGCGGGGGCTGGTCGCGCAGTTCCCCGCGCCCCTGGGTGGGTGCAGTGCATGCATGTCTGGCTGCACCCACCTGTCCCGTACCTGCCCCCGGATCGCTCAGTGCCTCCCCCGTCGCAGCTCACGCGCGGCCTCCCGACGGTCCAGCTTCTCCTGCCGCCGCTCCTCACGGATCCGCTGCCGCTCGGCCCTCGTCACCTTGCGTTCGACGCCGACCCCGCCCCAGAACGCGAACCCGGTCACGACCACCCGGGGAGCGCCCGGCTCCCCCGGGACCCCCTCCTCGTTGTGGTCGAACCCGCCCATGATCCCGATCCCGCGCACCACGACCTCGACCCCCGGCGGCACGACCACCTGCATCCCGCCCATGATCGCGACACAGTTGATCTCGACCTCGCCGGCGGCGAAGTTCGCCTCCCGCAGGTCGATCTCCCCACCGCCCCAGAAGGCGAAGCAGTTGAACCGCCGGGGCACGGTCCACCGCCCCTTGCGCTGGAACCCGGACATCACGGCGACGGCCCACGCGGAGGAGCCCTCGCCGCCGACGATCCGGGACGCCCAACTCCCGTCCGCTTCGGGCCGCTTCAGCATGTCGACCTTGGGGGCGGCCACCTGGCCGACCGGCAGGTCCCGGGTGATCGGCGCGAGTTCCCCGTAGGTCCGCGCCTTGTACGTCGCGTCCAGCCGCTCCTCGAACTCCTCCATGTCGAGCCGCCCCTCCGCGAGGGCGTCCCGCAGGACCTCGGCGACTCGCTCACGATCGGCGTCGGATGCCCGGAGTTCCGGGAGTTCGTCGGTCATGCACAGCAGCCTACGAGCAACCCCTCCCCACGGCTACGACACCGCTTTCTCCGCTTCCCCGGCGTACATTTTCGCGATCACGGCCTCGATGTCCGGCTCCCGCACCGACAGATCGACCAGCGGGTACTCCGCCGCGACCCGGGCCACCAGCGCCGCCGCCGACTCGGACGCCGGGAACGCCAGCCACTGGCGCGGCCCTTCCACCTTCACCACGCGCGCGGGCGCCGCCTCGATCGGCGGCACCTCCCGCTCCAGGTCCACCACCAGGGTGCGCTCGCTCTCGCCCACCTCGTGGAGGCCGGCGAGGGCACCGTCGTACATCAGACGCCCGTGGTCGATGACCATCACACGTTTGCAGAGCTGCTCGATGTCCTGGAGGTCGTGGGTGGTCAGCAGGACCGTCGTGCCGCGCTCGGTGTTCAACTCCCGCAGGAAACCACGCACCTTGGCCTTGGAGATGACGTCGAGTCCGATGGTCGGCTCGTCCAGGTACAGCACCTCGGGGTCGTGCAGCAGTGCCGCCGCGATGTCGCCCCGCATCCGCTGGCCCAGGGACAGCTGGCGTACCGGGACGTCCAACAGGTCGGCCAGTTCGAGGAGTTCGACGCAGCGGTCCAGGTTCTCGCGGTAACGGGCGTCCGGGATGCGGTACATGCGGTGCATCAGCTTGTACGAGTCGATCAGCGGGAGGTCCCACCACAGGGTCGTGCGCTGGCCGAAGACCACGCCGATGCGGTGGGCGAGCTTCGTCCTCTCCCGGGACGGGTCGATGCCGGCCACCCGCAGGCGGCCGCCGCTCGGCGTCAGGATGCCCGTCAGCATCTTGATCGTCGTCGACTTGCCGGCGCCGTTCGGGCCGATGTACCCGACCATCTCGCCGCGCGCCACCGTGAAGGAGATCGAGTCGACCGCCCGTACCTGGCGCCGCTCCCGTTTCAGGAAACCGGTCTTCTTGCGCACGTCGAAGACCTTCTCGACGCGGTCGAGTTCGATGAAGGCGTCCATCGCCATGTCCATCGCCATGTCCACCACTAACTCCCCGTACTCCGATACGACCCGAGCCCCGCCCGCCACGCGAGCCCGGCCAGCGCACAGCACACCACCGCCACCAGCGGTGACGTGAAGGCCGCCCACCGCGGCAGATCCAGCGGGTACGGCCTGCCCAACACATAGGAGGCCGGAACCCAGTTGACGAAGGCGAGGGGCAGCATGAACGTCACCCCGCGCACGAAGTCCTTCCCGAACACCGTCGGCGGGTACTGCAGCAGGGTCGTACCGCCGTACGTGAACGCGTTCTGCACCTCACTCGCGTCCTGCGCGAAGATCTGGAAGGCCGCGCCCGCCACGAACACCGCGCAGAAGATCACCGCGCCACTGACCACCATCACCGGCACCAGCAGCACCTTCGCCGCGCTCCAGTCGACGTCCACCGAGGCCAGCGCCCAGACCAGCACCACCGTGCCCTGGGTGATCCGGCCCAGGCGGCGCACCGCGAAACGGTCCGCGCCGATCTGCGCGAGCACCGGCGCCGGCCGCACCAGCAGGATGTCGAAGGAGCCGTCCCGGATCCGCGAACCCAGCACGTCCATCGAGCCGAGCACCAGGTCGGCGATCCCGAACGCGGTCACCGACAGGCCGTAGAGGAAGGCGATCTCGGGCAACCCCCAGCCGCCCAGCGAGTCGACCTGCGAGAACATCAGCAGGATCCCGACGAAGTCCAGGCCGGTCATCACCAGGTTGGCGCACATCGTGACGACGAAGGAGGTGCGGTAGGTCATGGCGGACCGGATCCACATGCCCGCGATCAGCCAGTAGGCCCGCGCACCCTCGCCCAGGCGGGACGTCTCAACCACCCTGCACCACCACCCGCCGCGTCGCCGCCGACTGCAGCAGCCGCCCCGCCGCCAGCAACACCACGGCCCATGTCGCCTGGAAGGCGTACGCCCCGAGCGGGTCGGTCTCCCCCATCAGCACGTCCGCCGGCATCTGGAGCTGCGCCGCCCACGGCAGCGCCCGCACGATGTCGCCCAGCGCGCCGGGGAAGGCGTTGAGCGGGAACACTATGCCCGAGCAGAAGACGCCCGTGATCATCACGCCCTGCATGATGCCCATGCCGTCCATCAGCCAGAACACGCTCAGCGCCGCGAGATAGCGGATCCCGAAGCTGACCACCATCGCGAGCAGCAGCGCCACGAACAGGGCCGCCCAGGACGTGACGTCGGTGGGCAGCGCCATCGGGAAGAACAGCGCGCCGAAGACGAAGGGGATCACCCCGCGTCCGATCAGCTGGAACAGCGAACGCCCCAAGTCGCTCGCCAGCCACCACAGTTGCAGGTCGGCCGGCCGGTACAGATCCACCGCGATCTCACCCGTGCGGATCCGCTCGATCACGTCCTTCTCCGCGCCGCCGCCCTGGATGGCCAGCGTCGAGTAGAGGCACTGCCCCAGCCACACGTAGGTGACCGCCTGCGCCTGGTCGTAGCCCCCCAGATGGGGCTTCTCGTCCCACAGCGCGAGATACGTGTAGACGAGAATCACACCGAAGACGGTGTTGGTGAACACCCCCGCGAACGTGGCCGCGCGATATGTCGCGTATCGTCGGAATCCCCCTGCCGCGACGGCCGCGTACAACCGCCAGGAACCCACATCCACAGCCCTCCTCGGCCCGCCGGCACCAAAGCGCAGGAGCCTAGTGCGCAGGTGACGGGGCGGGCCACCCATTTTCCGGGCGAGACGCGCGCCATATCCGGGAACGGAACGCGGGGTGCGAGAGTCTTCAACAGGGGACGCAGAAGGCGTACGAGGTCGTACGGGAACGTACGACGCGAAACAGGAGTCCGTGCACGAGATGAGCGACCAGCCGCAGCAGCCGACCGAGGGCTGGGCACCGACAGCCCCACAAGCGGCTGAAGAGCCCGACGGGAAGAAGAAGGCCAAGCGGCCCAGGCGCACCGGCTGGCGACGGCTGATCCCGACCTGGCGCATGGTGCTGGGCACCTTCCTCCTCGGACTGATCGCCCTGGCCGGCCTGTTCTTCCTCGGCTACTCCATGGTCAAGATCCCGCCGGCCAACGCGCTCGCCATGAAGCAGTCCAACGTCTTCCTCTACGCCGACGGCAGCCAGCTCGCCCGCGACGGCGAGGTCAACCGCGAGAACGTCTCCCTCGCACAGATCTCCAAGGCCGCCCAGCACGCCGTACTGGCCGCCGAGGACCGCGACTTCTACTCGGAGTCCGCGATCGACCCGAAGGCCATGCTGCGCGCCGGCTGGAACACCGCCACCGGCAAGGGCAAGCAGTCCGGCTCGACGATCACCCAGCAGTACGTGAAGAACTACTACCTGGCCCAGGAGCAGACCGTCACCCGCAAGGCCCGGGAGTTCTTCATCTCGATCAAGCTGGACCGCACCCAGTCCAAGGACCGGATCCTCGAGGGCTACCTCAACACCAGCTACTTCGGCCGCAACGCCTACGGCATCCAGTCCGCCGCCCAGGCCTACTACGGCGTCGACGCCGACGACCTCGACCCGGCCCACGCCGCCTACCTCGCCGCGCTGGTCAACGCGCCCAGCGAGTACGACGTCGTCGCCCACCCCGGGAACAAGGCGGCGGCCGAGGCCCGCTGGAACTACGTCCTGGACGGCATGGTCAAGAAGGGCTGGCTGGCCCAGTCCGAGCGCACCGGCCTGAAGTTCCCGATGCCCAAGGAGCAGACCGTCTCCACCGGCCTGTCCGGGCAGCGCGGCTACATCGTGCAGGCGATCAAGGACTACCTCACCAGCAACAAGATCGTCACCGCGGAGCAGCTGGAGGCGGGCGGCTACCGCATCACGACCACTCTGGACAAGAGCAAGCAGGACGCCTTCGTGAAGGCCGTCAACGACCAGGTGATGAAGAAGCTCGACAAGAAGAACAACAAGGTCGACAACTACGTCCGCGCCGGCGGCGCCTCCGTCGACCCGAAGACCGGCAAGGTCGTCGCGATGTACGGCGGCATCGACTACGTCAAGCAGTACACGAACGGCGCGACCCGCGGCGACTTCCAGGTCGGCTCCATCTTCAAGCCCATCGTGTTCGCCTCGGCCGTCCAGAACGACTCCGAGACGCAGGACGGCCAGACCATCACCCCGAACACCTACTACGACGGCACCAACAAGCGCCCCGTCGTGGGCTGGAGCGGCGGCAGCTACGCCCCCGAGAACGAGGACCAGGGCTCCTACGGCGAGATCACCGTCCGCGAGGCCACCGACAAGTCCGTCAACTCGGTGTACGCGCAGATGGCCGTCGACGTCGGCTCCGACAAGGTCAAGCAGACCGCGATCGACCTCGGCATCCCCTCCGACACCCCGGACCTGACGGCGTCCCCGTCCATCGCGCTCGGCGTGAACACCGCGAGCGTCCTCGACATGGCGGAGGCCTACGCGACGCTCGCCAACCACGGCCGGCACGGCACGTACACGATGATCGACAAGATCACCAAGGACGGCGCGGAGACCGTGCAGCTGCCCGAGCAGAAGTCGAGCCAGGCCATCAGCCGCGAGGCCGCCGACACCACCACCTCCATCCTCCAGAGCGTCGTCGAGAACGGCACCGCCACCGCCGCCCAGGGCGCCGACCGCCCCGCCGCGGGCAAGACCGGCACCGCCGAGGAGGACACCGCGGCCTGGTTCGCCGGCTACACCCCCGACCTCGCCACGGTCGTCTCCGTCATGGGCCAGGACCCGGTGACCGCCGCCCACAAGTCGCTGTACGGCGCGATGGGCCTGGAGCGCGTCAACGGCGGCGGACCGCCCGCCGAGATCTGGGCGCAGTACACCAAGACCGCCCTCAAGGGGAAGCCGGTCAGCGACTTCGACCTCGAACTCCAGCCGGGCGCCGAGACCCGGGCCCCGAGCAGCCAGGCCCCCGTCGACCCGACCACGGGCGGCCAGGACGGCGGCACCACCGGCGACACCACCGGCGGCCAGGACACCGAGGGCCAGACCCAGGGGCAGACCGAGGGCCAGACCCAGGGACAGACTCAGGGCCAGGACAACGGCGGCACCACCACCGGGGGCGACACGACGACCGGCGGAACCACCGGGGACACCTCCACCGGAGGCGGCACGACGACCGGCGGAACCACCGGGGACACCTCCACCGGAGGCGGCACGACCGACGGCGGCACGACGGGCGACACGACCGGGGGAACCACCGGAGACACGCCGAGCGGCGGGGCGACGACGGAGGGCGCGGGCCTGGTGAGCACGTCCCGATGGGACTGACCGTCCCGCGACACGCCGAAAGGGGCCGGTGACGTCGGTCACCGGCCCCTTTCGGACCGCTGTCTACAGGTACAGGCCCGTCGAGTCCTCGGAACCCTCGAACCGGTCCGCCGCCACGGCGTGCAGATCACGCTCACGCATGAGGACGTAACCGGTGCCGCGCACCTCGACCTCCGCCCGGTCCTCCGGGTCGTACAGCACCCGGTCCCCCGGCTCCACGGTCCGTACGTTCTGCCCCACGGCGACGACCTCGGCCCAGGCCAGCCGGCGCCCGACGGCCGCGGTGGCGGGAATGAGGATGCCGCCGCCCGAGCGACGCTCACCCTCACCGTTCTCCTGCCGCACGAGTACGCGGTCGTGCAGCATCCGGATGGGCAGCTTGTCGTGCGGGGTGTCGTTTCTCTTCGCGCTCACGCCACTGAACCTACCTGTCTTCGGCGCCCGTGTACGCGCCCGGGTCAGCCCTTGCGGCGCCGGGTGCCCAGGGCCAGCAGCCCCACGAGTCCCACGGCGACGAGGGCGACGGGCACGACACGCTCCAGACGAGGAGCCCCCTCCTCGTCCACGAACTGGGCCTTCACGTCCGTGACGGCCTTGTTCACGGCGACGTACGCCCGCCCGAGCGTGTGGTCGATGTTGGAGACGACTTTGGCCTTCGCGTCGCCGACGATCGTCTTCGGGTGCACCCGCACCCCGATCTCGTCGAGCGTCTCGGCCAGCACGTCGCGGCGGCGCTTGATGTCCGCCTCGATCTGCGCCGGGGTTCTGATGTCCGACGGGTCCGCCACGGTAGAGCCTCCGGGGTCGCTTCTGCTTGTCCTGGACAGTCTGTCAGTTCCGCCCGCCACCGCACTGTCAGGACCCCCGGTTACGCTGACCCAATGAGCGAGCGACTCCAGCCCGGGGACGTGGCCCCCGCCTTCACCCTGCCCGACGCCGACGGCAACGACGTGTCCCTGTCGGACCACAAGGGCCGCAAGGTCATCGTCTACTTCTACCCGGCCGCCCTGACCCCCGGCTGCACGAAGCAGGCCTGCGACTTCACCGACAACCTGGAGGTGCTGGCCGGCGCGGGCTACGACGTCATCGGCATCTCCCCGGACAGCCCGGAGAAGCTGGCGAAGTTCCGCGAGAAGGAATCCCTGAAGATCACGCTTCTCGCCGATCCGGAGAAGACCGTGACCGAGGCCTACGCGGCCTACGGCGAGAAGAAGAACTACGGCAAGACCTACATGGGCGTCATCCGCTCCACGATCGTCGTGGACGAGGAGGGCAAGGTCGAACGCGCCCTCTACAACGTCCGCGCGACGGGCCACGTAGCGAAGATCATCAAGGACCTGGGCATCTGAACGAGATCCAGCAGTCAGGAGCCAGGTCGGGCCGCTCGGGCACCGGCCTGCGCTCCTCGGCCCAGGCTCCGGGCGCGAGCTCCTCTGCGACCCGCCGCCAGAACCGCACCGCCCTCCCACGCCCCCGGATGCCGCGCCACCACCTCCCGCACGGCCCACACCCCGACCCCGGCACGCCGCACACCCCGCACGACGAAGAAGCTGTTGAGCACGCGGGTGGGCCCGGTGAGTCCGCGCACGAAAACGAACCCGACGGGCCGATCGCCGAGACCGATCACATACGGCGCCCAGTCGCCGGAGTCAGTGAAAGCAGCCTCCAACCGCTCACTCCGAAAGCTCCCGTCGGGACTCGGCACGCCTCCGACGAAATCGGACATGTCCGCGGCGCCGTACAACAATCCACCAGCTACGCCGATGTGATGCGTGTACTCGGCCTGGACGTCAACGACACGAATCACCGACGGGTGGGGCGAGCGGCTGCTCGACTCGACCTCGACACGAGCCACTTCACACGCAGGGCATGGGGGCGTCCGGAACGTCCAGCGCTCGCACCCACCGCTCACCGAGTTCTCGTTGTACTCCCCGATCACGCGGGCCGGACCAACAGGGCTCAACTCCACGCGAGAATCTGCGATACCTGTGCCCCAACCGTCATGCGCTGACAGAGACCTGGTGCCGACAGAAAGACAGAAGGTCGCTCGCCGTACAGCGGCGGACCCCCGTACACTGGCAGGCGCCCGTCACGCTCGACGACGGGCGCCTGGCGGCCTTGGCGGAACGGCAGACGCCTCGCGTTTAGGGCGCGATGGGAGCAATCCCGTGAGGGTTCGAATCCCTCAGGCCGCACTCACCTTCATTTACAAGGTCCGGATGGCGAATTCCTCGAGCCGG
The DNA here is from genome assembly GCF_040606575.1 of Streptomyces sp. NPDC005402. Lineage (NCBI taxonomy): Bacteria > Bacillati > Actinomycetota > Actinomycetes > Kitasatosporales > Streptomycetaceae > Streptomyces > Streptomyces sp. NPDC005402. The sequence goes on along the minus strand of NZ_JBEXFB010000015.1, from coordinate 140,095 downwards.
ACCTTGCCGGTAAGCACTTCTCACCCCAACAGCTCCCGCACCACCGGCACCAGCGCCCGGAACGCCTCCCCCCGGTGGCTGATCGCGTTCTTCTCCTCCGCAGAGAGCTCCGCACACGTCCGCGTCTCGCCCTCCGGCTGGAGGATCGGGTCGTAGCCGAAGCCGTTCGTGCCGACGGGGGTGTGGCGGAGGACACCCCGCAACTGGCCCTCGACCACCCGCTCCGTGCCGTCCGGCAGGGCCAGGGCCGCCGCGCAGGCGAAGTGGGCGCCCCGGTGTTCGTCGGCGATGTCCGAGAGTTGGGCGAGGAGCAGGTCCAGGTTGGCCTTGTCGTCTCCGTGGGTGCCGGACCAGCGGGCCGAGAAGATGCCGGGGGCGCCGTTGAGGACGTCCACGCAGAGGCCCGAGTCGTCGGCCACGGCGGGCAGTCCCGTCGCCTGGGCCAGGGCGTGGGCCTTGAGGAGGGCGTTCTCCGCGAAGGTGACGCCGGTTTCCTTGACGTCGGGGATGTCGGGGTACGCGTCCGCGCCGACGAGGTCGAACGGCAGACCTGCGTCGGCGAGGATCGCGTGGAGCTCGGTGATTTTGCCGGCGTTGCGGGTGGCGAGGATCAGGCGGGTCATGCCCACCAGTATTACGGCGTGCAGACCTTGGTCAGTTCGCCGGCCGCGTCGGTGATGGGGCTCAGGTCCGGGGTCTCGTCGCCGTTCTTGACGGCCGTACGGACGTTGGTCACGGCCTCGCTGAGGTGGTCGACCGCCTGGTTGACGTCGGTGTTGTCGGTCTTGTCGCCGATCTCGTCGAGGTTCTGGTCGATGGAGGCGAGGGCCTCGTCGATCTGGGTCGGGTCGTTCGACGCGTTCTCCACGGCCTGCTGGAGGTCGGTGACGCTGTCGGCGACGGCCTCGGCGGTCTGGACGCAGTCCAGTGCCTTGCTGACGGCGTCGCAGCCGGTGGTGAGGCCGACCGTGAGTCCTACGGCGGCCACCGCGGCGGCGATGGTGATACGGCGACTACGGCGGCGTCGGCTCGCGGCCATGGATCTGTTCCCTCCCTGTGGCAGGCCTCAGGAGGCCCCCGTTGACTGGCCGGGCGCCCGTTGTGCACAGCGGGCGCCCGTACTCCCGAAGACGCCGGGGCGGTCGGTCGGGTTGCGCGCGCCGGCCACCGTTCTTGGCGGTCCCTTTACCTTTCGAGGACCGTATCGAGCGCCTTGCTCTGCAGGACGGCGAGTTCGGAGCAGCCCAGGACGGCGAGGTCGAGGAGGGAGTTGAGTTCGTCGCGGGCGAAGGGCTCGGCCTCGGCGGTGCCCTGGACCTCGACGAAGCGGCCGTCGCCGGTGCAGACGACGTTCATGTCGGTGTCGGCCTTCACGTCCTCCTCGTAGCGGAGGTCGAGGAGGGGGACGCCTGCGACGATGCCGACGGAGACGGCGCTCACGGTTCCGGTCAGGGGCTGGCGTCCGGCCTTGATCAGTTTCTTGCCCTGGGCCCAGGTGACGGCGTCGGCGAGGGCGACGTAGGCGCCGGTGATCGCGGCGGTGCGAGTGCCGCCGTCGGCCTGGAGGACGTCGCAGTCGAGGACGATGGTGTTCTCGCCGAGTGCCTTGTAGTCGATGACCGCGCGCAGGGAGCGGCCGATGAGGCGGCTGATCTCGTGGGTGCGGCCGCCGATCTTGCCGCGGACGGATTCGCGGTCGCCGCGGGTGTTGGTGGCGCGGGGCAGCATGGAGTATTCGGCGGTCACCCAGCCCTCGCCGCTGCCCTTGCGCCAGCGGGGGACGCCTTCGGTGACGGAGGCGGTGCAGAAGACCTTCGTGTCGCCGAAGGAGACGAGGACGGAGCCCTCGGCGTGCTTGCTCCAGCCGCGTTCGATGGTGACCGGGCGGAGTTGTTCGGGGGTGCGGCCGTCGATTCGAGACATGGCGCCGAGCCTATCGGCACCAGCGCGAAGGGCCCCTCCCGCGGGGGAAAGGGGCCCTTTCAAGTGAACCGGTGGGTCACATCATGTCTTCGATCTCCGCGGCGATCGGGTCGGCGTCGGTGCCGATGACGACCTGGATGGCGGTGCCCATCTTGACGACGCCGTGGGCTCCGGCGGCCTTGAGGGCGGCTTCGTCGACCTTGCCCGCGTCGACGACCTCGGTGCGCAGGCGGGTGATGCAGCCCTCGACCTCTTCGATGTTGTCGATGCCGCCGAGTCCGGCGACGATCTTCTCAGCCTTGGTGGCCATGTCGGTCTCCTCACGCACAGTTGGCCCAACTTCGCGAGCGATTGCGCCGTACGTACCGAAAGATGACGTCACAGCAACCCAATCGTCCGTGACTGGTCTACACCACCTGACAGGCGGTCGCCAACTCATGAGCCGGCCTTCGAGTGCCGAGACCGGGATCTCTCCCGCGCGTCGGCGGTGGCATGCGGCGTTCCAGGGACTGCAGAAGATGGGCCGGAGTCTGCAACTGCCCATCGCCGTACTGCCGGCCGCGGGCATCCTCAACCGGCTCGGCCAGCCGGACGTGTTCGGGGATGACGGTCTTGGCTGGACGAACGTCTCCAAGGTGATGGCGGGTGCGGGCGGGGCGTTGCTCGACGGTCAGCTGGGGCTGCCGCTGCTGTTCTGCGTGGGTGTGGCCATCGGGATGGCGAAGAAGTCGGACGGGTCGACGGCGTTGGCGGCGGTGGCCGGATTCCTCGTCTACTTTTCGGTGCTGAGGCAGTTCCCTGAGGATTGTCCGAGCGGGGCGAAGGCCGTGCAGGGCATCGGGTGCCAGGCGACGGTGGACCACACGGTGGTGGCGTTCACCTACCAGAACCCGGGGGTGTTCGGCGGCATCGTGATGGGGCTGCTGACGGCGTTCTTCTGGCAGCGGTACCACCGCACGAAGCTGGTGGACTGGCTCGGGTTCTTCAACGGGCGCCGGCTCGTGCCGATCATCATGGCGTTCGTGGCGATCGTGTTCGCCGCGTTGTGTCTGTGGGTGTGGCCGCCGATCGGTGACGGGCTGGAGAGCTTCAGCGACTGGCTGAAGGACGCGGGGGCCTGGGGTGCGGGGCTGTTCGGTGTGGCGAACCGGGCGTTGCTGGTGATCGGACTGCACCAGTTCCTGAACGTGCCCATCTGGTTCCAGTTCGGGACGTACACCAAGCCGGACGGGACCGTGGTGCACGGTGACATCAACATGTTCCTGGCGGGTGATCCGAACGCGGGGCAGTTCACCTCGGGGTTCTTCCCGATCATGATGTTCGCGCTGCCGGCGGCGGCGCTGGCGATCACGCACTGCGCGAAGCCGGCGCGGCGCAAGGAGGTCGGCGGCCTGATGCTGTCCGTGGCCCTGACCTCGTTCGTGACGGGCATCACCGAGCCGATCGAGTACTCGTTCCTGTTCGTCGCGCCCCTGCTGTATGCGGTGCACGCGGTGCTGACGGGTGTGTCGATGGCGGTGACGTGGGGTCTGGGCGTCCATGACGGGTTCAGCTTCTCGGCCGGTCTCATCGACTACATCATCAACTGGAACCTGGCGACGAAGCCTTGGGCCATCATCCCGATCGGCCTGTGTTTCGCGGCCCTCTACTACGTGATCTTCCGGTTCGCGATCACGAAGTTCGACCTCAAGACACCGGGCCGGGAGCCGGAGGAGGAGGTCGAGGACGTCACCAAGGTGTAGTCCTCCGGTTGCAGAACTGACGGGTTCCTTATAACGCCCCCATCGTGTACAACAGGTCTACACCACTGAGTGGTGTAGACCACCACCCGATGGAGGAAGCGTTATGAGCACCGCCACCGAGACGGCGGCCCCCGCGAAGAGGCGGGGATCCGGTCTTATCCAGGGCCTGCAGAAGGTCGGCCGCAGCCTGCAGCTCCCGATCGCCGTGTTGCCGGCGGCGGGGCTGCTGCTCCGGTTCGGCCAGCCCGATGTGTTCGGCAAGGACGGCTTCGGCTGGGACAAGGTCGCGTCCGTGTTCGCCACCGCCGGTGGCGCGATCTTCGACAACCTGCCGCTGCTGTTCTGCATCGGTGTCGCGATCGGCTTCGCCAAGAAGTCCGACGGCTCCACCGCGCTGGCCGCCGTGGTCGGTTTCCTGGTGTACAGCAACGTCCTCAAGGCGTTCCCGGTCACCGAGGCGAAGGTCCAGGCCGGCGCGGACATAGCCGCGACCTACAACAACCCTGGTGTCCTCGGCGGCATTCTGATGGGGCTGCTGTCGGCCGTGCTGTGGCAGCGCTTCCACCGCACCAAGCTGGTGGACTGGCTGGGCTTCTTCAACGGCCGCCGCCTGGTGCCGATCATCATGGCCTTCGTCGGCACCCTCATGGGCGTCTTCTTCGGTCTGGTCTGGGAGCCGATCGGTGAGGTCATCTCCAACTTCGGTGAGTGGATGACCGGTCTCGGCGCCTTCGGCGCGGGGCTGTTCGGTCTGATCAACCGCGCGCTGATCCCCATCGGCATGCACCAGTTCGTGAACTCCGTCGCCTGGTTCCAGATCGGCGACTTCAAGAACGCCTCGGGCGCCGTCGTCCACGGCGACCTGACCCGCTTCTTCGCCGGCGACCCGACGGCCGGTCAGTTCATGTCCGGCTTCTTCCCGATCATGATGTTCGGTCTGCCGGCCGCCGCGATCGCGATCGCCCACTCCGCCCGCCCCGAGCGCCGCAAGGCCGTGATGGGCATGATGATCTCGCTCGCGCTGACCTCCTTCGTGACGGGTGTGACCGAGCCGATCGAGTTCTCGTTCATGTTCATCGCGCCGGTGCTCTACGCGATCCACGCGGTCCTGACCGCCATATCCATGGCCGTGACCTGGGCGCTGGGCGTCCACGCGGGCTTCACCTTCTCCGCAGGCGCCATCGACTACGGGCTGAACTGGAACCTGGCCACGAAACCCTGGCTGATCATCCCGATCGGTCTGGTCTTCGGCGCGATCTACTACGCCGTCTTCCGCTTCGCCATCGTCAAGTTCAACCTCCCCACCCCCGGCCGCGAGCCCGAGGAAGAGGTCGAGGACCTCACCAAGGCGTGACAGCAGGCTGACGCACGACGAGGCCCCCGGAGACCTGAACCTCTCCGGGGGCCTTCGTCGTGCCCGAGGTGCTAGATCTCGTACGACTGCCTCGGCGTCGCCAGGGACACCGGGCCGTCGAACACCGCGCGCGCGTCGGCGAGGTTGACCTGGGGGTCGGTCCACGGGGGGATGTGGGTGAGGACAAGGCGGCGGGCGCCTGCCCGGGTCGCGGTCTCACCCGCCTCGCGGCCGTTGAGGTGCAGGTCGGGGATGTTTTCCTTGCCGTGCGTGAAGGCGGCCTCGCACAGGAACAGGTCGGTGTCGCGGGCGAGTTCGGTCAGGGCGGGGCTCAGACCCGTGTCGCCGGAGTAGGTCAGCGAACTGCCGCCGTGCTCGACCCGGATGCCGTACGCCTCGACCGGGTGCGCCACGCGCTCGGTGTGGACCGTGAACGGGCCGATGTCGAAGGTGGACGGCTTGACCGTGTGGAAGTCGAAGACCTCGCTCATGGAGGAGGCGGTGGGGGTGTCGGCGTAGGCCGTGGTCAGACGGTGTTCGGTGCCTTCGGGGCCGTAGACCGGGATGGGGTCGCAGCGGCCGCCGTCGTGGCGGTAGTAGCGCGCGACGAAGTACGCGCACATGTCGATGCAGTGGTCGGCGTGCAGATGGCTGAGGAAGATCGCGTCGAGGTCGTAGAGACCGCAGTGGCGCTGCAACTCGCCAAGGGCACCGTTGCCCATGTCGAGAAGCAGCCGGAAGCCGTCGGCCTCGACGAGGTAGCTCGAGCAGGCCGATTCCGCGGACGGGAACGACCCCGAGCAGCCGACGACGGTGAGCTTCATAAAGCAGAAACCTCCGCTGGCGGGAACTTTTCTGGGAAAGAGACGGGGGTCGTGCGGTGCGTCGAGCGTAAGGCGCAAAACCTCCGGTCGCTCCTCCGCCAAGGGCTGTTGTGGGCGAACTCACCTGTGGTGTCACCGGTTCGGCTGGACCGGAGGCGCGTGGGGAGTGAGAGAGGGATCACGGGTTCAACAGAGGGCGCGCGGGGCAGTTCGCGCGCCGGTAACGTCGTCCTCATGGACACGTCCTGGTGGCTCGCGGTCGCGGCGGTGGTACTGCTCGCGCTGGTCGCGACGCTCGTGGACGGCTGGGGGCGGGGGCGCCGGCCGCGGCGACGTGCGGACCGTACGACTCGGCCGTCCGGGCGTACGACGGGGGTGCGGCCGCGGCCCGCCGAGATCTGGTGGGCACAGGTGCCGTACGAGGACGGGCCGGGGGCCAAGGACCGGCCGTGTCTCGTGCTGGCGGTACGCGGCAAGCGGGCCACGGTCGCGAAGATCACCAGCAAGTACCACGACGAGCGGACCGGGGTGATCCCGTTGCCTCCGGGCTCGGTGGGCGACGCTCAGGGGCGCGCGAGCTTCCTGGAGACGGACGAGCTGCGCCAGGTGCCGGTGGGGGACTTCCGGCGGAGGGCGGGGGTGGTGGACCCGGTCCTGTGGGACCAGGTCCGTCACCTGGCGACCTAGGGCAAGGTCAGGCCCAGAGCTGGCCCTGCAGTGTCTCGATCGCTTCCTCTGTCGTGGCCGCGGTGTAGACGCCGGTGGACAGGTACTTCCAGCCGCCGTCGGCCACGACGAAGACGATGTCGGCGGACTCCCCCGCCTTCAGCGCCTTGTTGCCGACGCCGATCGCCGCGTGCAGGGCGGCGCCGGTGGAGACGCCCGCGAAGATGCCCTCCTGCTGGAGGAGCTCGCGGGTGCGGGTGACCGCGTCGGCGGAACCGACCGAGAAGCGCGTGGTCAGCACCGACGCGTCGTAGAGCTCCGGTACGAAGCCCTCGTCCAGGTTCCTGAGCCCGTACACCAGGTCGTCGTAGCGCGGTTCGGCGGCGACGATCTTCACGTCCGGCTTGTGCTCGCGCAGGTAGCGGCCGACGCCCATCAGGGTGCCGGTGGTGCCGAGGCCGGCGACGAAGTGAGTGACCGAGGGCAGGTCGGCGAGGATCTCCGGGCCGGTGCCCGCGTAGTGGGCGCCCGCGTTGTCGGGGTTGCCGTACTGGTAGAGCATCACCCAGTCGGGGTGCTCGGCGGACAGTTCCTTGGCGACCCGTACGGCGGTGTTGGAGCCGCCCGCGGCGGGGGACGGGATGATCTCGGCGCCCCACATGGCAAGCAGTTCGCGGCGTTCCTGCGAGGTGTTCTCCGGCATTACGCACACCATGCGGTAGCCCTTGAGCTTGGCGGCCATCGCGAGGGAGATGCCGGTGTTGCCGGAGGTGGGCTCCAGGATGGTGCAGCCGGGTGTCAGGCGGCCGTCCTTCTCCGCCTGCTCGATCATGTGCAGGGCGGGACGGTCCTTGACCGAGCCGGTCGGGTTGCGGTCCTCGAGCTTCGCCCAGATGCGCACGTCGGCGGACGGCGAGAGCCGCGGCAGGCGCACCAGAGGGGTGTTGCCCACCGCGGCCAGCGGGGAGTCGTAACGCATCGACGATCAGGCCATGCCGCCGGCCACGGCCGGCAGGATCGTGACGTTGTCGCCGTCGGTGAGCTTGGTGTTGATGCCGTCGAGGAAGCGGACGTCCTCGTCGTTCAGGTAGACGTTGACGAACCGGCGCAGCTCACCGCCGTCCACGATGCGGGCCTGGACGCCCGTATGCCGGGTCTCGAGGTCGGCGAAGAGCTCGGCGAGGGTGTTCCCGTTGCCCTCCACCGCCTTCTGGCCGTCGGTGTAGGTGCGGAGGATGGTCGGGATGCGGACCTCGATGGCCATGGTTGCGGGCTCCTGTCGGGAAGTGTTCTGGTCGGTGGGCGCACGACGACGCGCGCCGCGGCTCACGGCCGTACGGCGGCAGGGAACGTCAACAGATGGCGCTGTTCAGCCTGCACAGGTCGACGTGCAGCCGCGCCACGAGCAGGATGCCCGGCGCCTTCTCGCTCACGTCATTCAGAACCATGGGCTCATCGTATCGATTCCCGGTCAGGGTTCCGGAGTGTGATCTCGCATGCTGGATGATTTCTGGCCGGACTGTGAGATCAGTAGGCCGTTACGACCGTGACCTCCTCCTCCGTGACCTCGCCCTCCACGATCCGGTACGAGCGGAACTGGAAGTCGCCGAGGCCGTCGGTGTCGGCGGTGGAGACCAGGACGTAGTGGGCGCCGGGCTCGTTGGCGTAGGAGATGTCCGTGCGGGACGGGTAGGCCTCGGTCGCGGTGTGGGAGTGGTAGATGACCACCGGCTCCTCGTCGCGGTCGTCCATCTCGCGGTACAGCTTGAGCAGGTCACCGGAGTCGAACTCGTAGAACGTGGGCGACATCGCCGCGTTGAGCATGGGGATGAAGCGCTCGGGGCGGTCGGACCCGGCCGGTCCCGCGACGACTCCGCACGCCTCGTCGGGGTGGTCCTTGCGCGCGTGCGCGACGATCTGGTCGACGAGGGCCTGGGTGATGGTCAGCATGCCGAAAGGATAAGCAGAGGGCCGCTCCGTACCGAGGGTCGGTACGCAGCGGCCCACATGCCGGACGCCCTAGCCGCCGATCTTCTCGAACTCCGGCTTCTGCCGGTCCGCGATCTCGGGGTCGCGGGCCTTCAGGACGGCCCAGCCGATCCCCAGCGCGGCGGCCCATCCGGCCATCACGTACAGACAGACGCGGGACTCGGCGTCGTACGCGATCAGGCAGGTCACGAAGAGCAGGAACACGATCGCGATCCAGCTGCCGACCGAGCCGCCCGGTGCCGGGAAGGACGAGGCGGGCAGGCGGCCTGCCACGACCTCGCGGCGGTAGCGCACATGGCTGACCAGGATCATCAGCCAGGTCCAGATGCCCGCGGCGGTCGCGACCGAGACGACGTATCCGAAGGCCTTCTCCGGCACGACGTAGTTCAGCACCACGCCGATGCCCATGAAGAGCACGGAGACGGTGATGGCCAGCGCCGGGGTGCGGGTGACGGAGAGCTTGTTGAAGGCCTGCGGGGCCTCTCCGCTGTCGGCCAGGGTGCGCAGCATGCGGCCCGTGGAGTACATGCCGGAGTTGCAGGAGGACAGGGCCGCGGTGAGGACGACGAAGTTGACGATGCCGGCGCCGGCCGGGATGCCGATCACGGCGAAGGCCTTCACGAAGGGGCTGACGCCTTTCGCGAACTCGGTCCACTTGACCACGCACAGGATGACGGTGAGGGCGCCGACGTAGAAGAGGCCGATGCGCCAGGGCAGGGTGTTGATCGCCTTGGGGAGGGTCTTCTCGGGGTTCTCGGACTCACCGGCGGTGACGCCGACCAGCTCGACGGCGAGGTAGGCGAACATCACGCCCTGAAGGGTCATCAGGGACGAGCCGACGCCCTTGGGGAAGAAGCCGTCGAAGGCCCAGAGGTTGGAGACCGCGGCGGTGTCGCCGGCCGCGCTGAAGCCGAAGGTCAGGACGCCGAGGCCGATCATGATCATGCCGATGAGGGCGGTGACCTTGATCATCGAGAACCAGAACTCGATCTCGCCGAAGAGCTTCACCGAGATCAGGTTCGCCACGAACAGGACGACCAGGAAGACCAGGGCCGTCACCCATTGCGGGACGGCGGGGAACCAGTAGTTGACGTAGATCGCGGCGGCGGTGAGTTCCGCCATGCCGGTGACGACCCACAGCAGCCAGTACGTCCAGCCGGTGAAGTAGCCGAAGAACGGGCCGAGGAACTCGCGGGAGTACTCCGCGAAGGAGCCCGAGACCGGGCGGTAGAGCAGCAGCTCGCCGAGGGCCCGCATGATGAAGAAGATGATCACGCCGGCGACGGCGTACATCAGGATGAGGCTCGGACCGGCCTTGGCGATGTTCGCCCCGGCGTTGAGGAAGAGGCCGACGCCGATGGCGCCGCCGATCGCGATCATCTGGACCTGGCGGCTGCCGAGTCCGCGCTCGTACCCCTCTTCGGAGGGCTTCTCCGAGCCTGAGCCTGTGCCTTTGTCGACCTGAGCGGAGGTCATGTCTGTGGTGCGCCTTTCTCCATACCGACCCCGGCCTTCGTCGGCCGCGGACCGGATCTCGATCCCCCCGGATTGATGGAGTGGTGCCTGGCCGGCGGTTGCCGGCTCGGTGGCGCACCCGGCCGAACATACGGGTGGTGTTCGCCGGGCGGTCGTGAAGATTTATCACGGCCGCACCAGTGATCACGGGGGCGAAGTGTGGCGCGGGCCACAGGGAGAAGCGGACAAAGAGCACGCACGATGGGCATACACGGCCATCACGGTGACGTGATCGTTATCCGGATTTGAGCGTCCTCTGAGCGAACACAGAACCGTCACATCTCATGGCATAAGGGTGGTCACGAGGGTCTCCTGGAGCCCGCCCAGCCACAGATAGGCCATCACCATCGGCTTACGGGGGTCCTCGTCCGGGAGCCGGTAGAGGAGGTCGGTGTCCTCCTCGTCGGTGATGTCGAGGCGGGAGCCGATCGCGAGCCGCAGGTCGTTGAGGGCGCCGAGCCACTGCTGGGACTCGGCCGTCGACAGCTTGAGGACCGCCCCGCCGTCGCCGCCGGAGTGCAGCGCGTCAAGGGAGCGGACCACCGCGAGGGCGTTCTCGCGCTTGCCGGTGCGCAGGTCGTTCTCGGTGTAGCGGCGGAACTCCGAGGAGTACGCCCGCTGCTCCTCGGCCTGCTCGGCCTGGGGAGTGCCCTCGGGGTCGCTGTAGGCGTCCGGGAAGAGCCGCTTGAGCACCGGGTCGGACGGCGGCTCGCTCGGGCCGTCCGCGAAGAGCTCGGCGAGCGGGTCGTCGGAGGCGTCCTCGGCGGGTCCCGGGCCGATGAGTTCCAGGAGCTGGACGGCCAGCGACCGGATGATGGAGATCTCGACGTCGTCGAGGGCGACGGCCGCGCCGCCGCCGGGGAGCGGTTCGAAGGTTCCTGGCATCAGGGATTGTCGCTACTTCCGGTCCTGCGGACGGGGTCGGGTCATTTCCGGTCCTGCTGGAGGGTGGCCCACAGGCCGTAGCCGTGCATGGCCTGCACGTCGCGTTCCATCTCCTCGCGGGAGCCGCTGGAGACGACCGCCCGGCCCTTGTGGTGGACGTCCATCATCAGCTTGGTGGCCTTGTCCTTCGAGTAGCCGAAGTACGTCTGGAAGACGTAGGTCACATAGCTCATGAGGTTGACCGGGTCGTTGTGGACGATCGTGACCCAGGGGACGTCCGGCTCGGGTACGGCGAAGACCTCTTCCGCCGACTCGGTGCGTTCGATCTCTACGGGAGCGGGTGACGTCACACGGCCCATGCTGCCACGCACCCCACAAATCGTCACACTGACGCGAAGTGGGGTAGCATCCGTTGTTATGAACACAGCGGACCTTGGGCTGCCGGTGGATGTTCCCTCGACGGCACTCTTCACGGACCAGTACGAGCTGACGATGCTGCAGGCCGCGCTGAAGGCGGGTACCGCCGAACGGCGCAGCGTGTTCGAGGTCTTCACCCGGCGGCTGCCCGACGGGCGGCGCTACGGCGTCGTCGCGGGCACCGGCCGGGTCCTGGACGCGGTGGAGAACTTCCGCTTCGACGGGGGCGTCCTCGGCTTCCTGCGCGAGCGCTCCATCGTCGACGAGGAGACCCTGGACTGGCTCGCCTCCTACCGCTTCTCCGGCGACATCTGGGGCTACCCGGAGGGCGAGGTGTACTTCCCGGGCTCGCCGATCATGCGGGTGGAGGGCTCCTTCGCCGAGTGCGTGCTGCTGGAGACCGTGATCCTGTCGATCCTCAACCACGACTCCGCGATAGCCGCGGCCGCCTCCCGGATGTCCTCGGCCGCCGGTGACCGGCCGCTGATCGAGATGGGTGCCCGCCGCACCCACGAGCTGTCCGCCGTGGCCGCCGCCCGCGCCGCCTACGTCGGCGGCTTCGCCACCACCTCCGACCTCGCGGCCGGTTTCCGCTACGGCATCCCGACGGTGGGCACCTCCGCCCACGCCTTCACCCTGCTGCACGACCAGGAGCGGGACGCCTTCCAGGCCCAGGTGGACTCGCTGGGCCGGAACACCACCCTGCTGGTGGACACCTACGACGTCACCGAGGCCGTCCGTACGGCCGTCGAGGTCGCCGGGCCCGAGCTGGGGGCCGTGCGCATCGACTCCGGCGACCTGCTCCTCGTCGCCCACCGGGTGCGGCAGCAGCTGGACGAGCTGGGCGCCAAGGGGTGCCGGATCATCGTCACCTCCGACCTCGACGAGTACGCCATCGCCTCACTGGCCGTGGCCCCGGTGGACGCGTACGGCGTCGGCACCCAGCTGGTCACCGGTTCCGGGCATCCGACCGCCTCGATGGTCTACAAACTGGTCGCGCGCGCCGAGTCCGACGACCCGAAGGCGCCGCTGATCCCGGTCGCGAAGAAGTCGTCCGGGGGCAAGAGCTCGGTCGGCGGCCGCAAGTGGGCGGCCCGGCGGCTGGACGCGGAGGGCATCGCGGAGGCGGAGGTGGTGGGCACCGGGCCCGTCCCGGCGGAGCTCACGGGCCGGCAGCTGCTGGTGGAGCTGGTCAAGGGCGGCGAGGTCGTCGCACGCGAGCCGCTGGACGTCGTACGGGACCGGCATGCCGCCGCCCGGGCCAACCTGCCGCTGTCGGCGACCCAGCTCTCACGCGGGGAGCCGGTCATTCCGACGGAGTATGTCGACGGGCGCACGGGTAGCTAGCGGCTGTCGTCCCGAACGCGCCCGTCCATGCCCCCTCCCGCACGGTCCCCGAAGTCTCTAGGCTCGTAAGTTCACTCTTAGTCGAAGGACACCCACCATGCGCCGCGCCTTGATCGTCGTCGACGTGCAGAACGACTTCTGCGAGGGAGGCAGCCTCGCGGTGGCCGGAGGGGCCGATGTGGCCGCCGCCGTCACCGAGCTGATCGGGCAGGCGGCGGGCTCCGGCTACCAGCACGTGGTGGCCACCCGGGACCACCACATCGCACCCGGCGGCCACTTCGCCGACAACCCCGACTTCGTGCACTCCTGGCCCGCGCACTGCGTCGCCGGGACCGAGGGGGTGGGGTTCCACCCGAACTTCGCGCCGGCCGTCGCCTCCGGCGCGATCGACGCGGTCTTCGACAAGGGGGCGTACGCGGCGGCGTACAGCGGGTTCGAGGGCGCCGACGAGAACGGCGTGACGCTGGCCGACTGGCTGCGGGCCCGGGAGGTCACGGAGGTGGACGTGGTCGGGATCGCCACGGACCACTGCGTACGGGCCACCGCGCTGGACGCGGCCCGGGAGGGCTTCCGCACGCAGGTCCTCCTCGACCTCACCGCGGGAGTCGCCGAGGCGACGACCGAGCGGGCGATCGAGGAGCTGCGGGGGGCGGGCGTGGAGCTTTCCGGGAAGCCGGTCGTCTAGGAACAGGCGCGGCCTCAGGCCGACGCCGCCGGCCTCCTCAGCAGTGACCTGATCGGATGCCACAGCTCCTGGACCAGCTCGGGCCCGCCCAGGACAGCGTTGTCAGGGGCGGTACGCCATATCAGGCCGTCCGGGTGGTGGAGTACGGCCGTGATCTCGTCCGGGGTCGGGGGCGCGCCGTTGCCGCGCAGGTACACCGCGCGCAGGCCCAGGTTGCGCAGCCTGGTCAGGGCGCGCGCCCTGTTCTGGGCGTGGACGAGTACCCGCACGCTGCCGTAGCCGTCGGCGGGCGGACGGGGCAGGTTCAGCGCCACCACCACCCTGCCGTTCGGCAGCTTGCAGAAACCTCCTGCGGCCATGCGGTCATACCCCCGTGTGCGTCGGTGTCAATAAGGAAGCCACAGGACGCACCTAAACACGATCGGCGGCAACCCGCCAGGGGTTGCCGCCGATACGCTTCTGACCTGCGGTTTTACTTCTTCTTGGCCGAAGGTCCGACCTGGAGCGTGATCGTCGAGCCGTTCAGGGGCTCCTTGACGATCTTGATCCGGGTGTCGGTGTCAGTGATGTTGACCCCGGCGAACGGGTTCGACGCGTCGTAGTAGCTCGACGTGCCGTCGTCGAAGACCGGGACGCCCGGCTTGGACTTGATCTTCGTCGGGACATCGGCGTTGTGCAGCGTGATCGAGTCCGTCGGGTACCAGCTGAAGGTGGAGTCGTAGGCCTGGATGCGGTTGCGCATCAGCGTGCCGTCGGACCACTTCAGCGCGGTCGGGTGGGAGTCGACCGGGAGGATCAGACCCGCGCCCGGGTGCTGGCTGGTGTTGTCATCCGCCTGGGAGGTGTCCCACTTCCAGATCAACAGGCCGTTCTGGTAGGCGTAGTGCTCCACCCAGTCCGGACGGGTCTTCGAGAAGCCGTAGTTGTACGGACCGACCTTCAACACCTTGTCGTAGGACACGTATTGGCGGTTCTCGGCGAGGTAGTACTGCGCGTAGTCGTCCGTGATCGAGGCGCCGATGCGCGAGAAGCCGTTCGCGGTCCAGGCGGCGTCCGCCGTCTCGGCGTTGTCGGAGAACAGGGTCGCGCCGTCGGCGGTCACCGTGATCTCGTCGGCCGCGAAGCCCTTCAGGGCGGCCCCGCCGTCGGTCTGGTAGCGGAAGCGCAGCTGGATCTTCTGGCCCGCGTAGGCGTTCAGCGGGAAGGTCAGCTTCTGGTAGGCGTCGACCGAGCCGGTGAGGGCGGGCTTGCCGCTGCCGTCCTTCGGGATGGCGGTGCCGTCGGCCAGGGTGCCGTCGACGGGCGTCCAGTTGGCGCCGTCGGTGGAGACCTCGGTGTAGAGGTAGTCGAAGTCCTGCTCGATGTCCCACCAGCCGTCGAGGGTCAGCGCCGCCGCGGACTTGCCGGTCAGGTCGACCGGGCGGGTCAGGGTGTTGCGCAGGTCGTTGCCGCTGCCGCTCCACCACTGGGTCGCGCCCTGCGCCGGAGCGACCACCGGGGTGGTGACCGTCTTCCGCGGCAGCTGGACCACGAGCGCCTGCGCGTTCTTGGTGTTGTACTCCGCGACGCCCAGCTTGTGGGTCGACCGCTTGCCGGCCGTGGCCACGTCGTAGTCGAGCCAGCCCAGTTGGAGCTTGTCCCAGGCGTTCATGTCGCCGGGCAGGTCACCGATGGAGTCCTTGCCGGTGCCGAGCCAGGAGCCGGAGGACATCAGCGTCCAGAAGCCGGTGGAGTTCTCGCCGCCGCCGGAGGTGTCGTACTCGTCGGGCAGGCCGAGGTCGTGGCCGTACTCGTGGGCGAAGACGCCCAGGCCGCCGTTCTCCGGCTGGATGGTGTAGTCGCCGACCCAGACGCCGGTGTCGCCGATCTGGGTGCCGCCGAGCTTGTTGCCGGCCGGGCCGGTCGCGCCGGAGTCGCTGGCGAAGGCGTACCAGCGGTGGGCCCAGATGGCGTCCTCGCCCTGGGCGCCGCCGCCCGCGGACTCGTCCTCGCCGGCGTGCACGATCTGGAAGTGGTCGATGTAGCCGTCGGGCTCGTTGAAGTTGCCGTCGCCGTCGAAGTCGTAGCGGTCCCACTGGTCGAACTCGGCCAGTTCCGCGCTGATCTCGGCGGCCGTGTCACCGGCGGCCTCGCGCTGGGCGACCCAGGCGTTGACGCCGTCCTGGACCGCGTACCAGGCGCCGGTCGGGGCGTCGTTGGAGCCGTAACGGGCCTCGTTGTAGGGGACCTTGACCCAGTCGGTGACCTCGCCGTCGACCGAGTAGCGGCCCGAGGACTGCTTCTCGTAGTACTTCTTCAGCGACTCGGTCTTCTTGCCGGTGCCGAAGTAGAGGTCCTGGAAGTGCGCCTGGTTGTAGTCCGCCTGCCAGGCCGTGCTGTTGTTCGTCTTGCGGTCCGGCTTGGCGATCTGGTTGTGCAGCGGGCCCACCGTGCCGCCGTAGCGGGGGTCGACCTGGTCGCCGAACTCCACCAGGATGGTGAAGATCTTGTCGGTCTTCTCGCGGCCGAGTTCGACGTACTTGCTGTCGCCCTTGCGGCTCTTGAGCTCGACCACCTTGGAGCCGTCGCGGTTCTTCACCGCGGCGTCGCCGGATATGACCTGGTCGAGCGCCTCCTTTCGCTGCGCCTGCCGGGTCTTGGTCAGCGGGCCGTCGAAGTCGTGCTCCCTGGCCTTCGCCGGCTGCGGGTCCTGCCGGTCGACCGCGGAGGTCCCCGCGGAGTTGTCCGCGGCCTGCGCCACGGCGAACGTGGAGAACGTGGCCGAGGCCGCGGCTATCGCCACGACCGTCGCTGCCGTCCTGAACGTCCAGGATCTGTCAGTCACTTGTACCTCTCCCCTATCAGGCAAGTGACCGGTATTTGACTAAAGTTTGAGGAGAAAAGACAGGTCTTGACTTGGACCCGACAAGTGCATTATTGGGAGTCGGTGTTCGCATTGCGGACGGGTGACGGCGACCCGACGGGCGCGCGCAGCCGTCCACTTGATGGACGCCATGACTCCGTGCGCCCCCTGTGCTCCGGCACTGTTGGTTAGGTCACGCTTACTGTTCGTTCCACTCGGGCACACAGGCGATTAGAGTCGATTGGCGGAACGCCCGGATGTCGGCGGAATGCCAGGCCGACGCCCCCCGTGGACCCCCATATCCGAGGACACGATTGCCATGCCTCGTCCGACCGCCGCACAGATCGCCTACGGTTCGATCACCGTCATCTTCTCGACGCTCGCCATGCTGCTGCTGTCACAGACGAGTTCGGCCGTGGGGACCGCGGTCATCGCGGTCTCGGCGCTCGCCCTCGGCCTGCTGGTCGCCATGACGGTGCCGCAGCCGAAGTCCCGCGTCGTCGCGCTGAGCAGGCCCGTGCAGCGCCCGGCGGAAGAGCCGGTACCTGCCGTGGTCTCCCGCTCCAAGACCGCCGCCTGAACACCGCGTTGCCTGTACCGCGGGCTCCGGTTCGCCCTCCGTGCACCTCAGGTCGAGCCGGGCACGCGGTCGTGCCGCCACGGGTTGCCCCCGGCGAACACACCTGTCTTCACCGACCGGGACCGCGGATACGCCTGGCCTCACCGACCCGGGACGGCCCACGCCTGACCTCACGGACCCAGGCCGCCGATACGCCTGGCCTCACCGACCTGGGACGGGCCACACGCTTGGCCTCACCGACCCCAGGGCCCACACGTCCGGCTCCGCCGACCCCGACCCCGGCCGCGGATACGCCCGGTCTCGCCGACAGGGACGGGCCCAACACGCCTGGCCCCGCCGTCCCCGGGCGGGCCCGCCCACCCGGGTCCGCCAACCCTGGACCGCCATACGCCCGGCTCCACCGACCTGGGACGGCCCACACACCCGGCCTCACTGACTCCCGCCACGGGCCCACACACCCGGCCCCGTGGCCCGGTGACCGGTGACACGACCCTTCACCAACCTCGGACGCGCAGACACGCCCGGCTCCGCCGACCAAGGCAGTCGGTGGACCCGGTACAACCGCCCCCGGACGGCCCGCACACCCGGGTCCACCGACCCTGGGTTCCGATACGCCCGGCCCCACCGACCCGGGACGGGCCCGCACACCTGGCCTCACCGATCCCGGACGGCCCACACGCCCAGCTCTGCCAACCCGGACGGCCAATACGCCTGGTGTCACCGACCCGGGACCGGCCCGCGCTGCCTCACGGACTCCGAACGGGCCCTCACACTCGACCCCGTGACCCCGTGACCCCGTGACCCCGTGACTGGACGATGCGCCCGACCCCGCCGGCCCCGAACGGGCCCTCACACTCGGCCACGTGACCCCGTCGCCGGTCGATACGACGACCGGCCCCGGACGGGCCCACGCCCGAACCCACGACCCCGGGCAGCCGATACAGCCGGCCTCAACAACCCCAAAGGCCCGTACGTCCGACCCCGCCGCCCCCGGACCGCCAGGACACCAGACCCGCCGACCCCGAAACCACAGACCGTGCCCCGGCCACGTCGACCGCGGCCGCTCAGGAGGTCGACCGGGGTCGCTCGGGTCAGTCGGTGCTGACCACCACCGTTTTCGCCGCCTTGTCGTGCAGGCCCTGCTTGTAGGGCTTGTCGAAGTAGCTCCAGCCGCCCGAGATCGCGGTCCAGATGCAGGCGCAACAGAACGCGAACGGGATCCACAGGACGGCCGAGCGGATCAGCGTGGTCTGCACGGAGGGCGTGGAGCCGTTGTCGAGGTTCGCCACCCGCATGCCGAGCCACTTCTTGCCGAGCGTCTGCCCGGACCGGGAGATCAGGACGGTGTCGTAGGCGATGTAGAGCACGGCCGCGAGGAGCGACTGCGCGAGCGACTTGCCGTACTGCATGTCGTCGCCGTTCACGTCGTACTCGCTCACCCCGAAGCCCCAGGTGATCAGCCAGACGACGATGCCCACCAGGATCAGGTCGATGATGCGGGCGAGGGTGCGCCTCCCGCTGGGCGCGAGCGGGGGCATGCCGGCGAGCGGGTCGGTGGGGTAGGAGCCGCCGCCGTACGGGTCACCGCCGGGCGGAGAGCCGCCGTGGGGCGGCGGCGTGCTGTACGGCGATCCCGAGCCCTCGGCGGGCGGGGGCTGCTTCCTGAACGGGTCGTCGTCCGGCGGCTGCCCGCCGGAACCGGGAGGCGGTTCACTGCTCATGGCCCGAGTGGACCGCGAACCCCCCGGCTCCGCATCCGGCGAGCGGCCGTCCGGAGTACCGAATCCCGTACGCCGTTCGTGGGACCCGCTCAGCCCGCCACGAACGTATGCGCCGCCTTGTCGTGCCAGCACTGGCGCCACGGCCGGTCGAACAGGCACCAGGCGACGCCCAGGAGGCCGATGCCGAGCAGGCCGGGGACGCTGTAGACCAGCCAGCGGCGCACGGCCCCGCCGAAGGACGGCGGCTCATGCGCCTCGATGTCCCGCACCTCCAGGCCGAACAGCTTCTTGCCGAGGGTGCGGCCCCACTTGGCGGTGGGCAGCGCCTCGTACAGGACTCCGGCGACGAGGAGTACGGCGACCACGATGCCGAGGTACACCGAGGTGGTGCCGTCCAGCAGCCAGACCGTCACGGTCTCGCCGGAGAGCTTGGCCGCGTCGACCTTCTCGTTGATGTGGTCGGCCGCCTTGGCACCGAGGGGAACCGCGGCCACGGCGGTCACCGCGCCGACGACGAGGGTGTCGAGGAGACGTGCGGCCAGGCGCTTGCCGAGGCCCGCGGGCCTGGCCGAGGCCTGGCGACGGGCGGCCGCCTGGAAGATGTCCTCGACCGGCGGCTTCCAGGGGGCGGGCTGCTCCTCGTCGGGTCCGGCGAGCCGGTGCACCTGCTGGGCCCAGGAGGGCTGACCGCCACCGGGGCCCGGGCTCATGGGAGTTGCGGCGGCCTGGACCCCGGCGGCCTGCTGGGGCACGGCCTGGTGCGGCAGGCCCTGCTGCGGCGCGCCCGGAGGGGCCGTCTGCGGGCCGGGGGCAGGGGCGGCCTGCTGGGGGCCGGAGAGGGCTGTGGCAGCGGCGGAGGCGGGGCCCTGGGGGCCCGCGGCACCGCCCGTCGCGGCACGCTCGGCGGCGGCCTTGCCGGCCCCGAAACCCGGGGCCTCGGGGGCGGGGGGCTGCGCGGTGGGCCCGGAATACGCGGGTCCGGGCGTGCTTCCGTTCTGCGCCCCGGGAGCCGCGTCCTGCTGCGCCGTGCGCGGGGAGAGCGCGCGGAACTTCATCGTGCCGTCGTCGGACTGCTGGGCGGCCGCCGCTCCCGCGGACCCGGCCGTGGGCCTGCGGAAGACCCGTGTGCCGCCGTCCTCGTCCGGCTCGGCGGGCGGGATGGTCGCCGAGCCGTCGGTACGGGCCGCGTGACCGTCCGGCTGCGCCGGGGAGGAGGCGTCGGCGGGCCGCCCCGGACCGGGCACCCGGGGATCGGCGCCCTGCGGAGTCCGCGGTACGCCGGGCTGAGCTCCCTGCGGGCCCTGCTGAGCCCCCTGGTGCGGAATCTGCTGAGACGCCCCCTGCTGAGCCTGCGCGGCCGCCTGCGGGGACCCCCACGACACCCGGCGGTCCTGGTCGCCGCCGAAGCCCGCCTGGTGGGCCCGGTCGGCCGCCCACGCGGACGCGGGTTCGGGGCGGCTGCCGTGCTGGGTGTCGGGGTGCGGGGGTGCTTCTGCCGGGTCCTCGTCGAAGAAGTGCGGGCCGGTCTCCTCCACCTGGGACGGGGACGGCTCGGAGCCCGCGCCGGGCGGCGACGCGAGCGGGTCGCCGGCCGCCGGGGCGGGACGGCTGGTGCCCGGCACCCAGGAGGCACCGTTCCAGTAACGGACATATCCAGGAATGGACGGGTCCGGGTAGTAGCCCTCGCGGGGCCTGTCGTCACCGGGTGCCGGGGTTGGGGCGCTCATGTCCGTCGTCCCGTATCTGCTCGGGGGTCAATGGAGGGGGCTCCACATCTATCAGACCGGCGCAAGACCCACCGCCAGTCCCACCGGACCCACCCCTTTTGAGCACGACCTGAGACCGGCCGTGACACCGGCCGTGATATCGACCGCGGTACCGGCGGAAAAAAGTTCGCCGAACCCGCGTAATGATCCCGCCCCCTCCCCCCTCTCCACTCGTACGGGCCCACCGCGGGACCCGGACGAGAGCCGAGAGTCGAGAGAGGAAGAACGACATGCCCCACACGGTGGTAGAGCGCGAACTGGAGCTCAGACTCATCCTGTCGCCCGAGCGCAGCATCCCGGTCCCGGCCCTGCTGGGCTACCGCAGCGACGACCCCTTCGCCGTCCACGTCACCTTCCACATCGGCTCGGACCATCCCGTCCACTGGACCTTCGCCCGCGAACTCCTCGTGGAGGGGGTGTTCCGCCCGTGCGGGCACGGGGACGTGCGGGTGTGGCCGACGAAGGTCGCGGGGCGCGGTGTCGTGCTGATGGCGCTGAGCTCCCCCGACGGCGACGCCCTCCTGGAGGCCCCGGCCGCGCAGGTGTCGGCCTGGCTGGAGCGCACGCTGAGGGCGGTCCCGCCGGGCTCCGAGGCGGAGCAGCTCGGTATCGACGACGGCCTCGCCGAGCTGCTGGCCCCCACTCCGGCCGACGATCTCTGGCTGCGCGACCCCTGGCCGAGCGACGAGTCTGCGGACGGGGAGTGAGCGCCCGTAGGGGACGTCAGAACAGCTTGCCCGGGTTCAGGATGCCCAGCGGGTCGAAGACCCCCTTCACCGCCCGCTGCATCTCCACCCCCACCGGTCCGATCTCGCGCGCCAGCCACTCCTTCTTCAGGACGCCGACGCCGTGCTCCCCGGTGATCGTGCCGCCGAGCTCCAGGCCGAGGGCCATGATCTCGTCGAAGGACTCGCGGGCGCGCCGGGACTCGTCCGGGTCGGCGGCGTCGAAGCAGACCGTGGGGTGGGTGTTGCCGTCACCCGCGTGGGCGACGACACCGATGGTGAGCCGGTGCTTCTCGGCGATCCGCTCGGTCCCCTCGAGCAGTTCGCCGAGCCGGGAGCGGGGCACGCACACGTCGTCGATCATCGTGGTGCCCTTGACGGCTTCGAGCGCGGTGAGGGAGAGCCTGCGCGCCTGGAGCAGCAGTTCCGACTCGGCCGCGTCCTCCGCCGGGACGACCTGCGTGGCGCCGGCGGCCTCGCACAGGGCGCCGAGGGCGGCGAGGTCGGCGGCCGGGTCCGTGGTGTCGAAGGCCGCGAGGAGCAGGGCCTCGGTGGTCTCCGGGAGTCCCATGTGCGCCAGGTCGTTGACGGCTTTGACGGTCGTACGGTCCATGAGTTCGAGGAGGGACGGCACGTGCCCGCCCTCCATGATCCGGCACACCGCGTCGCAGGCGGCGGTCCCGGAGGAGAACTCGGCGGCCAGCACCAGCTGCTCGGGCGGCTTCGGCCGAAGGCCCAGGACCGCCTGGACGACGATGCCGAGCGAGCCCTCGGAGCCGACGAAGAGACGGGTCAGGTCGTATCCGGCGACCCCCTTGGCCGTACGGCGGCCGGTGGACATGAGCCGCCCGTCGGCGAGGACGACGTCCAGTCCGAGGACGTACTCCGCCGTGACCCCGTACTTGACGCAGCACAGCCCGCCGGACGCGGTGCCGATGTTGCCGCCGATCGTGCACATCTCCCAGCTGGAGGGGTCCGGCGGGTAGTAGAGGCCGAGTTCGTTCACCGCGCGGGACAGGGTCGCGTTGACGACGCCGGGTTCGACGACGGCGATGCGGTCGACCGGGTTGATCTCCAGGATCCGGTCCATCTTCGTCAGGGACAGCACGATGCAGCCGTCGGAGGCGTTGGCCGCGCCCGACAGGCCCGTGCGGGCGCCCTGGGGGACGACCGGGACGCGCAGTTCGGTGGCGATCCGCATGACGTGCTGGACCTGCTCGACCGTGCGCGGCAGGACGACCACGGCGGGGGTGCCGGCCGGGCAGAAGCTCGCCATGTCGTTGGCGTAGGAGACCGTGACGTCCGGGTCGGTGAGAACGGCTTCGGCCGGCAGACCGCTGAGCAGCCGGTCCACCAGGTTGCCGGTGACCGCTGTGTCTTCATCGCGACGGGCTTCGATACGGCTCATGATCACAGCGTCGCACCGGGGGCCATCGGTGTGAACCCCACCAGGGGCAGCCGCCGTATGCCGGGGCGTGGTCGTCCGGCTGACGCACAGTGAGCGCCATGGAGAACCAAGCGACGGAGAACCGGCCGGAGGGGCGGCGGGCGGAGCGGCGGGCCCGGCTGCACGGGCGTCTGGTGATCGCCGCGGTCGCGGGCTGCGCGGTGCTCGGTACGGCGCTGATGCTGCTGCCCCCGCAGCGGACGGTGACCCGCGCTCCCGCCCCCGCCCCGGGGGCCCAGGCGCTGACGGCGGTCGCCGCCGGGGCGCCGGCCGCGCTGCCCGACCTGGCGGCCCTGATCGATGAGCGGGAGGGTCATCTGCGCAGGCATCCGGAGGACGCCGAGTCGTGGGCGGTGCTCGGGACGGCGTACGTCGAGCAGGGGCGGCGGACGGCCGACGCGACGTTCTACGCGAGGGCCGAGGACCGCCTGCGGACGTCCCTGAGGGTGCGCAGGAGCGCGGCGGCCCTCGGTGGTCTGGCGGCCCTCGCGAACGCGCGCCGGGACTTCCGGACCGCGCGGACCTGGGGTGAGGAGGCGCGGCAGCTGGAGCCGAAGCGGTGGACGACGTATCCGGAGCTGATCGACGCGTACACGGGGCTCGGCGACTACAAGGCGGCCCGTGGGGCGCTGGAGCGGCTGACGGAGCTGCGGTCGGGGCCGGCGGTGCGGGCCCGGGCGGCGGCCGTGTACCGGGACCGGGGCTGGCGCGAGGACGCGGCGGCCCAGCTGGCCGACGCGGCGGCGGGGGCGGAGGCACCGGCCGAGCGGGCCGCGTATCTGGAGCGGGCCGGGCAGCTCGCCTGGGAGCGCGGCGACCGTGAGGACGCGCTGCGGCACTTCCAGGAGGCGGTCCGGATCGACCCGGACCAGCGGGCCGCGCAGGCCGGGCAGGGGCGGGCCCTTGCGGCACTGGGCCGCACGACGGAGGCCCTGAACGCCTACCGGATGGCCCTCGCGAAGCAGCCGCTGCCCCAATACGCCCTGGAACTGGGCGAGTTGTACGAGTCACTGGGGCTGGGGCAGGCCGCCCGGGTGCAGTACGACCTGCTGCGGGCGACGGTGGAACGCGCCGCGGCGGGCGGGGCCGACGAGGAGCTGGTGCTCGGGCAGTTCGAGGCGGACCACGGTGACCCGGCGGCTGCCGTACGGCGGTTGCGGGCCGAGTGGCTGCGGCAGCCGGGGATCGCGGTGGCCGACGCGCTGGGGTGGGCGCTGCACCGGGCGGGCCAGGACCGGGAGGCCCTGCGGTACGCGCGGATCGCGACGGACAAGGTGCACGGGGGCGGGGTGCGCAGCGCGCTGTACGCGTACCACCTGGGCATGATCGAGCGGGAGTCGGAGCAGTACGCCCCCGCGCGCCGGCATCTCCAGGAGGCTCTGCGGATCAACCCCTACTTCTCGCCCTCACGGGTGCGGACGGCGCGGCAGGCGTTGGCCGCGCTGGGGGACGTGCCGGAGGAGGGCGTGCCGGTGCTGGACGCGAAGGGGGTCACACCGCGGCCGTACCGATGAGGGCGTTCCTCGTCACCAGTGCCGCCAGCTCCTCCTCCGTGAGCCCTTCCGTGCCCTGCGGCCTGCGGGGCAGGACCATGTAGCGGGTCTCGGCGCTGGAGTCCCACACCGTGATGTCCACGGAGTCGGGAAGGGTGAGGCCGAACTCCCTGAGCACCTCTCTGGGTTCGCGGACCACGCGGGAGCGGTAGGCCTCGGACTTGTACCAGCTGGGGGACGGGCCGAGGAGGCGGAGCGGGTAGCAGGAGCAGAGGGTGCAGACGATGACGTTGTGGAGCGACTCGGTGTTCTCCACGACCCGCAGCCGCTGGAACGAGCCCTCCATGCAGCCGAGTTCCTGAACGGCGGCCGTGCCGTCCGCGAGCAGCCGGGCCCGGTAGGCGTCGTCGGTCCAGGCGCGGGCCACGACCCGCGCCCCGTTCGCCGGCGAGGACTCCGCGAGGAACGCGTCGATCGCCTCGTCCAGCCGTTCGCCGGTGATCAGCCCCTTCTCCTCCAGGAGGGTCTCCAGGCGCCGTACCCGCCGGGCGATCGTGGCGTCGGTGTGGTGGTCACCGCTCGTCATCGGGGTCCTCCTCCAGGTAGCTCTCCCACAGGTCCAGTACGACGTGGTGGTCGCCCTCGCCCCACAGGTCACGGGCCTCGAAGCGGACCGCGTAGATCTGCTCGAGGGGCGCGTCCCCCCACCCCCGCGCGCTGACGTCGGGCAGTTCGTCCGGGCCCTCCGGCTCGACGACCACGCCCCGCTTGCCGCGCGCGTACCGGGGCAGGCGGGTGTGGTGCGGCGGGTCGTGACGGTAGGTGCGGACCCGGGTGCCGGGCGGGAAGCGGTCGGGTGGCGTGTCAGTCATCGAGCTCGCCCGGCCCGATCACGCCCTTGCGTTCGAGCAGGGCGCAGATCGCGGTGAACCAGCGCTCGTAGTACGACGCCGCCAGGTACTCCGCCGGCGGCATCGACTCGATCGCGTCCCGGAACTCGTTCGTGTTGAAGACCCCTTGCGCGCGCAGGGTGTTGAAGAGGCCGACGACGCGTGCCTCCCAGTCCGCGTGGAAGGGCTCGGTGTCGTCGGTGGTGTCGATCGCGCCGAATCCCTGCGTGCCGCCCACGTCGTTGATCCTGGCCATGGGGTCAGCCTACGACCTACCCGGCTAGAGGTTGCCCCGCTTCTCCTGCTCCCGTTCGATGGCCTCGAACAGTGCCTTGAAGTTGCCCTTCCCGAAGCCCATCGAGCCGTGGCGTTCGATGATTTCGAAGAACACGGTCGGCTTGTCCTGGACCGGCTTGGTGAAGATCTGCAGGAGATAGCCGTCCTCGTCGCGGTCGGCGAGGATCTTCAGCTCGCGGAGGGTGTCGACCGGTACCCGGGTGTCGCCGACCCACTCGCCGAGGGTGTCGTAGTAGGAGTCCGGGGTGTCGAGGAACTGGACCCCGGACGCGCGCATGGTCCGCACGGTCTGCACGATGTCGTTGGTGTTGAGCGCGATGTGCTGGACGCCCGCGCCGCCGTAGAACTCCAGGTACTCGTCGATCTGGGACTTCTTCTTGGCGATGGCGGGCTCGTTGATCGGGAACTTCACCTTGAGGGTGCCGTCGGCCACCACCTTCGACATCAGCGCGCTGTACTCGGTGGCGATGTCGTCGCCCACGAACTCCTTCATGTTCGTGAAGCCCATGACCTTGTTGTAGAAGCCGACCCACTCGTTCATCCGGCCGAGCTCGACGTTGCCGACGCAGTGGTCGACGGCCTGGAAGGTGCGGTGGGCGGGGGGTTCGACGATCGGGGCGGCCGCGGCGAACCCGGGCAGGTACGGGCCGTCGTAGCCGGTGCGCTCGACCAGGGTGTGGCGGGTCTCGCCGTAGGTGGCGATCGCGGCGAGGACGACCGTGCCGTGCTCGTCCTTCAGCTCGTACGGCTCGGCCACCGAGCGGGCGCCGTGTTCCACGGCGTAGGCGTACGCGCGACGGACGTCCGGGACCTCGATGGCCAGGTCGATCACGCCGTCGCCGTGCTCGGCCACGTGCTGGGCGAGGAAGTGGCCCCAGGGGGTGGCGGGCTTGATGACGGAGGTGAACACGAAACGGGCGGAGCCGTTCTCCAGCACATAGCTCGCGGTCTCGCGGCTGCCGTTCTCCGGTCCGGAGTAGGCCACCAGCCGCATGCCGAAGGCGGTCGAGTAGTAGTGCGCCGCCTGCTTGGCGTTGCCGACCGCGAAGACGACCGCGTCCATCCCCTTGACCGGGAAGGGGTCGGCCTGCCGTGTGTCGGGAGTGTGGTGTGTGGTCTGCGTCATGCCCGAAGCGTGGCTCCGCTCCGCAAGGTGCGCAATAGTTTGCGTATCCACTGGACAATACGTTCAGCGATACGGCCGTATCGGCGGCCTTTCTGTACAGGATGACCATCGTTGCGGGAGGCTGCCGTGGGGATCGACGAGCTGGACGGGCGGATCATCGTGCTCCTCGCACGGGAGCCGCGGATCGGGGTCCTTGAGATGTCACGGCGGCTGGGGGTGGCCCGGGGGACCGTGCAGGCGCGGCTCGACCGGCTTCAGTCGAACGGAGTCATCCGGGGGTTCGGTCCGCAGGTCGATCCGGCGGCGCTCGGCTACCCGGTGACCGCGTTCGCCACGCTCCAGATCCGGCAGGGTCAAGGGGCCGACGTACGGGCGCACTTGGCGACCGTGCCGGAGGTGCTGGAGCTGCACACCACCACCGGCAGCGGGGACATGCTGTGCCGCCTCGTGGCCCGCTCCAACGCCGATCTCCAACGTGTGATCGACCGGGTTGTCGGTTTCGATGGGATCGTCCGGGCCGCCACCGCGATCGTCATGGAGAACCCCGTTCCGCTGCGGATCATCCCGCTGGTGGAGCAGGCGAGCCTTCAGGAGGCGCACGGGACGTGACGTGACGTGGCCGGCGTGGGAGGAGGCGGTGTGAACTTCTGGGAGTACCTCGGCAACCGCCACCAGCAGCTCCTCGCGGACGCCTGCCAGCACGCGAGCGTCGTCTTCCAGTGCATGGTCGTGGCGACGGTGATCGGGGTGCTGATCGGGGTCGTGACCTGTCGCAGCGCGTGGGCGGGCAGCCTCGCCACGACGGCCACCTCGACGATCCTGACCGTCCCGTCGCTCGCCATGATCGGCCTGCTCGTCCCCCTCGTGGGTCTCGGCGTTCCGCCCACGGTGATCGCCCTGACGCTGTACGGGCTGCTGCCGGTCGTCCGTAACGCGATCGTCGGACTGCGCGGGGTCGACCCGTCCCTGGTGGACGTGGCGACAGGCATCGGGATGTCCCGGGCGATGCGCCTGGTGCGGGTCGAGCTGCCGCTCGCCTGGCCGCCGATCCTGACCGGGATCCGGGTCTCGACGCAGATGCTGATGGGCATCGCGGCGATCGCCGCCTACGCCTCCGGGCCCGGCCTCGGCAACGAGATCTTCCGCGGTATCGCCTCCCTGGGCAGCAGGAACGCGCTCAACCAGGTGCTCGCCGGCACACTCGGGATCATCGTCCTCGCCCTGCTGTTCGACGCCGCGTACGTGCTGATCGGACGGCTGACGATTCCGAGGGGGATCCGTGTCTGAGACGTCCGGCACCTCAGGTGCGTCCATCGAGCTGGCGGGCCTGACCAAGAGGTATCCCGGCAGTCCGCAGCCGGCCGTCGACAACCTCACCCTGAAGATCGAGGCGGGCGAGACGGTCGTCTTCGTGGGGCCGCCCGGCTGCGGTAAGTCGACGACCCTCAAGATGATCAACAGGTTGATCGAGCCGACCGGCGGACGCATCCGGATCAACGGCGAGGACGTGACCGACATCGATCCGGTCAAGCTGCGCCGCAAGGTGGGCTACGCCATCCAGTCGGCGGGGCTCTTCCCGCACATGACGGTCGCGCAGAACATCGCGCTCGTGCCGAGGATGACCGGCTGGGGGAAGGTCCGGATCAAGGACCGTGTGGAGGAGCTGCTCGATCTCGTCGGGCTCGACCCCGGCGAGTTCCACGGCCGCTATCCGCGTCAGCTGTCCGGCGGTCAGCAGCAGCGGGTGGGGGTGGCGAGGGCGCTCGCGGCCGATCCGCCCGTCCTGCTGATGGACGAGCCGTTCGGCGCGGTCGACCCGATCACGCGGGACCATCTCCAGGACGAGCTGATCAGGCTCCAGCGCGAGCTGCACAAGACGATCGTCTTCGTCACCCACGACTTCGACGAGGCGATCAAGCTGGGTGACCGGATCGCCGTTCTGCGCGAACGCTCCCACATCGCCCAGTTCGACACCCCGGAGGCGATCCTGACCAACCCGGCCGACGACTTCGTGTCCGGGTTCGTCGGTGCCGGGGCGGCGCTGAAGCGGCTGAACCTCACCCGCGTACGGGATGTGGAGATCACCGACTATCCGACGGTGACCGTCGACGACCCGCTCCAGGAGATCTTCAGCAGGCTCCGGGGCAGCGGGACGAACGAGATCATGCTGCTCGACACACGCGGACGGCCGTACAAGTGGCTCAGGCGCGGGGACCTCATGCGCGCCAGGGGGTCGCTGGCCCGGGCCGGGACGCCGGTGAGCGACACCGTGACCAGGGACGCGACGCTGCGGGACGCGCTGGAGGCCGTGCTGACCGACAACGCGGGGCGGGTGGCGGTGACCGGGCGGCGCGGGGAGTACACGGGTGTCGTCGACATGGAGACGCTCATGCACTCCGTGCACGACCTCCTGGAGGCCGACCGCCTGGAGGCCGTGGCGCACCAGCACGAGCTGGAGGAGGTCCGGGCCACCCGGACGCACGCCGAGCAGGAGGGCGCCGGCCGAGGGGGGCGGACGGCGTGACGACGTCGGAGATCTCAGCGGTGGGGCAGACCCTGCCCGCCCGTCCCCCGCCGGCCCCACCCAAGAATCGTGTGACCTGGCAGAAGCTGACCTTCCTGCCCGCGTTCCTGGTGGCGGTTCTGCTCGCGACCTGGCTGTGGTTCGCGCGGGCCGACCTGGACCCGCTCTCCGCGAACGCGCTGTCGAACGGGCAGGTGTCCAAGGCGCTGTGGCAGCACGTGAAGCTGACAGTGATCTCGACGTTCTTCGTGATGATCATCGCGATCCCGCTGGGGATCGTGCTGACCCGCGGGGCCTTCCGGAAGGCGAGCCCGGTGGCGATGGCGCTCGCCAACGCCGGCCAGGCGACCCCGGCGATCGGCCTGCTGGCCCTGCTGGTGATCTGGCTGGGCACGGGCACGAAGGCGGCCCTGATCGGCATCATCGCCTACGCCGTCCTGCCGGTCCTGTCGAACACCGTCGCGGGCCTGAAGGCGAACGACCCGACCCTGCTGGAGGCGGCGCGCGGCATCGGCATGTCGTCCCTGGCCGTCCTGTCCCGCGTCGAACTCCCCCTGGCCGTCCCGCTGATCCTCGCGGGCGTCCGCACCGCCCTGGTCCTCAACGTCGGCACGGCGACCCTGGCGACGTTCGGCGGGGGCGGCGGCCTGGGCGTCCTGATCACGACCGGCATCACCAACCAGCGCATGCCCGTCCTGATGCTCGGCTCGATCCTCACGGTGACCCTGGCCCTGCTGGTCGACTGGCTGGCCTCACTGGCCGAAGTGCTGCTGAAGCCACGGGGGTTGGAGGCGGGGACATGAGGCGGGAGCGCGAGTTACAAAGAAGGCGTTGCAAAGGACTCTTTGCATAGCTATCTTTGTACCCATGCCGGAAAAGCCCAACGTACGGAAACTCGACGCCCGTTCACTGCGCGGGCTGGCCCATCCCCTGCGGATGGAACTGCTCAACGCGCTGCGCCGGCGCGGACCCGCCACCGCGTCGATGCTCGCCGAGCGGCTGGGCGAGTCCAGCGGTGCCACCAGCTACCACCTGCGCCAGCTCGCCGAGCACGGCTTCATCACGGACGCTCCGGAGCACGGGAAGGGAAGGGAGCGGTGGTGGAAAGCCGTGGACCAGGGGCTGACCTTCGACACCACCGAGTTCGACGGCGCGGGACCCGAAGTACGCGGGATGGCCGAGATCTACCTGCACGAGATCGCCGCCACCCACTCCCGCGAGATGTCCGGCTGGCTCAGCACCCGGGACCACTGGTCCGCCGAGTGGACCCGCGGTTCCGACATGAGCGACATGACGCTCCAGCTCACACCCGAGCTGGCCACCGAGCTCGTCGACAGGATGCACGCCCTGATCAACGACTACCGCGGCCGGGTCACCGACGAGGACCCCGGCGTGGAGCAAGTACGCATCCACACGCACCTGTTCCCCATCGAGACCGACTGAGAGGCCCCGCCATGCACCCCGAGACCCACCTCGCCCTGCATCACACCCGCGCCGCCGCCCTCCGCGCCGAGGCCGACGCCTACCGCCTCGCCGCGCAGACCAAGCGGCCGTACGACTTCAGGACCCGGCTCGGCTGGACCCTGGTGGAGGTCGGCCTCCGCCTCGCCTCCCCCGGGCCGGCCTTCGCGCACTAGCAGGCGGGGACGGACCCCTTGCCCGACTCCAGCGAGGTCAGCGCGCCCACCGCCCCCTTCAGGGACGTCACCGGGATCAGCCGCAGCCCCTTCGGCAGCTCCGCCTTCGCGTCGGAGCACTCCTCCTCGGGAACCAGGAACACCGTCGCCCCGTCCCGCCTCGCGGCCTGCGTCTTCAGCGCCACGCCGCCCACCGCGCCGACCGTGCCGTCCGCGTCGATCGTGCCCGTCCCGGCGATGACACGGCCGCCCGTGAGGTCGCCCCCGGCGCCGTCGCCGTCGAGCTTGTCGATGATCCCCAGGGTGAACAGCAGCCCCGCGCTCGGGCCTCCGACGTCGGCGAGCTTCAGCGTGACCTTGACCTTGTCGTCGCTGAGCTTGAGGTAGCCGAGGGCCGCCTGGGTCGCCGCGTCCTGGGACTCCTTCATTTGCGCGGTGTTGTGCTTCTCGATCTCCTTGACGCTCTGCCCGCTCGGGTAGACCGCGTCGTGGGGCATGACCGCCTGGTCGGTGCGGAACCAGCTGTCGAAGACATCACCGATCGAGACGTGCGTGTCGGGCCCGGTCGCCTCGATGGTCGTCATCCGCAGCTGCCCGCTCGTCGTACGGGTCTTCGCCCCGGAGACGGTGATCACCGCCGTGCCCTCGTTCTTGCCGAGCACGTTCGCCGTCATCCCGGGCTGCGCCAGCGAGAACGGCAGCGGCGCGAGGAGGGCCGTGGCGACCAGTGCCACGACGGGCAGGGCGCAGACGGCGACGGCCTGGGGGCGCGTGAGGCGTGAGAGCACGGGATCAATCTAACGCGGCGGTCACTTCCGGCCACGAGCCGGTCAGCCCCCGTACAGATCCCGTCTCGCGCGCGTGAAGCGCCGCAGGACGTCCGGCAGCGGTGCGACGCCGATGCCGGGCGTACGGGGTACCGGCAGGTGGCCGTCCACCAGGACGAACGGCTCGGTGATGTCCTCGGCGAAGTAGCGGGCGGACGCCGAGGTGTCGCCGGGGAGGGTGAAGCCGGGCAGGGCGGCCAGGGCGAGGTTCGGGGCGCGGCCGATTCCGGTCTCCAGCATGCCGCCGCACCACACCGGCACGCCGTTCGCGCGAGCCACGTCGTGGATGCGGCGGGCCTCCAGATAGCCGCCCACGCGCGCGGGCTTGACGTTCACGACCCGGCACGCGTCCATCGCGATCGCGGAGGCCGTGTCCCGGGCGTTGTGAAGGGACTCGTCGAGGCAGACCGGGGTGGTGATACGGCTCTGGAGCCGCGCGTGGCCGTACAGGTTGTTCTCGTCCAGCGGCTCCTCGATCAGCAGCAGCCCGAACTCGTCGAGGCGCCGCAGGTGCTCCGCGTCCGCGAGCGAGTACGCCGTGTTGGCGTCGACCTGGAGCGGCAGTGCGGCGCCGAAGCGCTCGCGTACGGCCCGTACCGGCTCGATGTCCCAGCCGGGCTCGATCTTCAGCTTGATCCGGACGTACCCCTCGGCGAGATAGCGCTCGACGTCGTCCAGCAGCTCGGCGACCGACTCCTTGATGCCGACCGACACCCCCGCCGGCACCCGCTCGCGCACCGCGCCCAGATACACCGCCAGCGGCATGCCGTACGACCGCAGCTCGGCGTCCAGGACCGCCGTCTCCAGGGCCGCCTTCGCCAGCTCGTGCCCCTTGATCCCGCTGACGGCGGGCCCGACCAGCGCCGCCGTGAGCGAGGGCAGCGCCGCCGCTCTCGGCACCAGGAAGTCACGCAGCACGAGCTCCGCGCCTGCCACGAACTCCGAGCAGTAACGCGGCTGGGGGTCGGCGGCGAACTCCGACCAGCCCTCTGCGGTGTCCGTGACGACGTGCAGCAGGAAGGTGTCCTTCGTGGTCATCGTGCCGAAGGAGGTCCGGAAGGGCGTGACGAGCGGGATCTCCACATGGACGACTTCGACGCGCTCCAGCCTCATACCGCGGCCTCCCTGGTGAGTGTGTACCAGCCGTCCCGGGACATCCCGGTCGCCCGGAACCCCTGCCCGAACGCCTCCGTGAACACCTCGCGCACGGCCCGCCGCCAGCGCAGCGCGAGCGCCGGGTCGGCGGCCCGCAGCTTGACGGCGTCGTCCGGAACCCGGCACCACACGTGCCGTCCGGCGGGGTCGCGGCGGGCGAGGGTATCCCCGTCGGGGGCGCGGTGGGTGGCGGGCGCGCCCTCGCGGTCACCCGGGTCGTCGTACGACCGGCCGGGCGCCGCCAGGTCCCAGGTCACCGTCAGCCGGTCGCTCTCGTCACCGCCGTTCACACCGTCGCTCATGGGGCCGTAGAAGTCGACGAGGTACTCGGTGCCGACCGCCCCCAGCTTGGCCAGGTTGAAGCGGGCGTTGCGGGCGATGAGCGGGTCGAAGGTCCAGCGCATGGTGCGGGCGCCGAGGCCGAGCGCCCAGGCCCGCTGTGCCTGCTTCACCGCCTGCCCGAGGCCGGGCTCCGCGGCCGCGACCAGCGAGTACACCTCCTGGGAGCCCGGCGGCCCGAACACCGCGACGCAGGCCCCGGCGAGGCGCTCACCGTCGTGGGCCGCGTGCACCGCGCCGCCCGCGTGGACGAGGCTGTGCAGCACCTCGGCCGGGTAGGGCGGGGCCGTGGGCGCGGTCCGCCACACCTCGCCGAAGTACGCGCTGACGGCACCGAGGCCGGCGACGTCGTGGACGGTACGGATGCTCACATCGGTCATGTGCCGAGTCTCCGGCCCGGTCGACCGCGCCGGGTTGTGCGGCCGTACAACACATACGTACGTTTGTTTGCGGATCGGCTAAGACTTTCTCTGGGGGCACCCATGGACGCCTGCACCCTCGGTGACCTCCTGGACGTCGTCGGCGGCACCTCCGTACACCTGCACACCGCCCCCAACGGACTTACCGCCCCGGTCACGCAGGTGCTCCTCCACGACACCCAGGCCCCGCTCCCCCGGGTGCCGGGCGCGCTGCTGCTGGCCGTCGGGGTGCGGGCGGCCGCGGTCGGGCCGTTGGCGAGGGAGGCCGCGGAGGCCGGGATGACCGGCCTGGTGGTCCGGGGCCCGGACGGGCCGACGGCCGAGGCGCAGACGTACGGCGTGGCACTGCTGTCCGTCGCCGAGGACATCGCCTGGCACCAGGCGCACCTGCTGCTCGCCTCGGCGATCGGCGCCCGGCCGGTGCCGTCGACGGGCGGCCACGGCGACCTCTTCGCCCTCGCCGACGCCATCGCGGCAGCGACCGGCGGGGCCACCGCCGTGGAGGACCCGCGCCGGCGGATCCTCGCCTACTCCACCGTCCCCGGCCAGCCGGTCGACGAGGTCCGCCGCCAGGGCATCCTGGGCCTTCAGGTACCGGCGGCCGCGGAGAACAGCGACGAGTACCGGACGCTGTTCGCGGCCGCCGGCCCGGTACGGCTGCCCGCGCTGCGGGACGGGGTCCTGCCGCGCCTCGCGGTCGCCGTCCGGGCCGGCGGGGAGACCCTCGGCTCGGTGTGGGTCGTCGACGACGGCACGCTCGCGGCGGACGCGGAGGAGACCCTCGCCCAGGGGGCGTCGACCGCGGCCCTGCTGCTCCTGCGGGCGCGGGCGGCACAGGAGCTGGCCCGGCACCAGAGCAGTGACCTGCTGCGGCGGGTCCTGGACGGCACGGCGGACGCGGCAACCTCCGCTGTGGGACTGGGAGTCGCGGGTCCGGTGCGGGTGGCGGCCTTCGTCCTGGACACGGCCGGCCTTCCGGACGCCGAACAGACCGGACTGCGGCTGCTGGACGTCGTACGGCTGCAGTGCGAGGCGCGGTACGGGCGGCAGGCGTGTGTGCTGCTCGACGGGGTGGTGTACGCGTTGCTGCCCGCCCCCGGGGTGCGCCACAAGCGGCTGGCGGAGGACATCGTGGCCCGGGCCGGGCAAGCGCTCAGGGTGCCGGTGCGGGCGGGGCTGGGCGAGGTGGTGGCGGGGCTCGGGGAGGCGGCCGGGTCGCGGGCGGACGCCGATCTGGTGCTGCGGGTGCTCGGACCCGCGCTGCCGGTGGCGACGGTCGACGAGGTGCGGCCGCGGGTGACGCTGCTGCGGCTGACCGAAGTACTCGCCGGGCGGCGGGAGTTGGAGGCGGGCTCCTGGCGGCGGGTACTGTCGTACGACAGTGAGCACGGGACCGACCACGCCCGCACGCTGGTCTGCTGGTTCGACGCGGGCGGCGACATGGCGCGGGCGGCGAGGCAGCTCGCCGTGCACCCGAACACCTGCCGCTACCGGCTGAAGCAGGTGCGGCAGCACCTCGGCATCGACCTGGACGATCCCGACGAACGGCTGGTGCTGTGGCTGCAGTTGCGGCTGCTGGCAGGGCTCGGTCCTGGCACGGCTGACGGCTGACGGCTGAGGACGCGGGCAAGCCGACCTGCGGCGACCGAGGGTGCAGCGCGTGGACCTGCCGGACCGCGGCGCCCGCCGGTTCAGCGCAGCGGGCCTGTTCCAACCGCAGCGACCGAGGGTGCAGCACGCGGGCCTGCCGGCCGACGGGTACCGCACCCACCCAGGGGCGCGGGGCGGTATCGATCTGCGGCTACCGCCGCGCGGGCGCGACCAGCCCCCACCGGACCCGCAGCCGACGACGAAGCCACACCGCACCGCACCGCACCACACCGCTCAGCTCAGCGCAGCGCCTCCGCGACCTCCCGTGCCGCGTCCACCACCCGCGGCCCCACCCGCTCCGGCACCGCGTCCGCCAGCATCACGACCCCGACACTGCCCTCGACCCCGGTGACCCCGAGCAGCGGAGCGGCCGCCCCACTCGCCCCGGCCTCCAGCTCCCCGTGCGTCAGCAGGTAACCCGGCTCCCCGAACCCCTGCTGCCGAGCCGCGAGAATCGCCCGCCCCGCGGCCCCGCGGTCCAGCGGATGCCGGAACCCGGCCCGGTAGGCCACGTGATAATCCGTCCACGTGGGCTCCACGACGGCCACGGCCAGCGCGTCCGACCCGTCCACCAGGGTGAGGTGTGCCGTCGCCCCGATGTCCTCCGCGAGCGAGCGCAGCGCGGGCAGCGCGGCCTCCCGTACCAGCGGATGCACCTGCTGTCCGAGCCGCAGCACCCCGAGCCCCACCCGGGCCCGGCCACCGAGATCACGCCGTACGAGGGCGTGCTGCTCCAGCGTGGCCAACAACCGGTACACCACGGTCCGGTTCACGCCCAGTTTGTTGGAAAGCTCGGTGACGGTGAGCCCGTGGTCCGTGTCGGCCAGGAGCTTGAGGACACGCAGTCCCCGGTCAAGCGTCTGAGAGGTCTCCGCGGTCACGACGCCCACTCCTCCAAGTGGTGAGGTCGGCAGCCCCTCGCGGCGGATGCGTCACCGAGTCCCGTCGGTGACGCGCTTCAGAGGCCGCCGATCGGCCGGCGGCCCGGTCTCTTTCCGGGCCGCGTCGCTTCACGGCTGCGCTCCGCGGCGGCGCTGCCACGGGGCGTGTGCGTAGCGGGACAGTAGCGAAGGGGGTTCGCTCAGCGGAAGCCTCCGTCCAGAATCCGGGCAGCGGCCGGTTCGGACCACTCCGTTTGTCCTGATACGTACGGTCCGTGGCCGCGGTACGACCGGCGCACCGTGTCACCGCATCCGGGTGGCCCACTCCTGCACCTTGGCGATCCGCTGCCGCAGCTGCCCGGCCGTGGCCTCGGCGCTCGGCGGTCCGCCGCACACCCGGCGCAGCTCGGTGTGGATCACGCCGTGGGGCTTGCCGCTCTGGTGGACGTAGGCACTCACCATCGTGTTGAGCTGCTTGCGCAGCTCCATCATCTCCTTGTGCGAGACGACGGGCCGCCGCTCGGCGGGCAGCTCGAGCAGGTCCGCCTCGGAGTCCGGCTTCTTGCGGCTGTGCGCGATCTGCCGGGCCTGCCTCTTCTGCAGCAGCAGCTGCACCTGATCCGGCTCCAGCAGCCCGGGAATCCCGAGGTAGTCCTGCTCCTCCTCGCTTCCCGGGTGCGCCTGCATGCCGAACTCGGCACCGTCGTACAGCACCCGGTCGAAGACGGCCTCGGACTCCAGCGCCTCGAAGGCGAACTGCTCCTGCTCGCCGGTGTCCTCGTCCTCCTCCTTGTTCGCCTCCTCCATCTCCTTCTCGGACTCGGCGTACGGGTCCTCCTCGCCCTCCTTCTTCGGCTTGTCGAGGGCGTGGTCCCGTTCCACCTCCATCTCGTTGGCGAAGGTCAGGAGGTCCGGCACGGTCGGGAGGAAGACGGAGGCGGTCTCGCCGCGCCGCCGGGACCGTACGAAACGGCCGACCGCCTGGGCGAAGAACAGCGGGGTGGAGATGGTGGTGGCGTACACCCCCACCGCCAGCCGGGGGACGTCGACGCCCTCGGACACCATGCGGACGGCGACCATCCACCGGTCGTTGCTCGCGCTGAAGTCGTCGATCCTCTTCGAGGCGCCGGTGTCGTCGGACAGGACCAGGGTCGCCTTGTTGCCCGTGATCTCGCGGATCAGCTTGGCGTACGCGCGCGCGGAGTCCTGGTCGGAGGCGATGACGAGGGCACCGGCGTCCGGGATGGCCTTCCTGACCTCGGTGAGCCGCTGGTCGGCGGCGCGCAGGACGCTCGGCATCCACTCGCCGCGCGGGTCGAGCGCCGTACGCCAGGCCTGCGAGATGGCGTCCTTGGTCATGGGTTCGCCGAGCCGGGCGGCGATCTCGTCACCGGCCTTGGTCCGCCACCGCATCTGCCCGCTGTAGGACAGGAAGATGACGGGCCGCACGACATGGTCGGCCAGCGCATTGCCGTACCCGTAGGTGTAGTCGGCGGCCGACCGCCGGATGCCGTCGTTGCCCTCCTCGTACGTGACGAAGGGGATCGGGTTGGTGTCCGACCGGAAGGGCGTACCGGTGAGCGCGAGCCGGCGGGTGGCGGGCTCGAAGGCCTCCAGGCACGCCTCGCCCCAGGACTTGGAGTCACCGGCGTGATGGATCTCGTCGAGGATGACGAGGGTCTTGCGCTGCTCGACGCGGTTGCGGTGCAGCATGGGCCGTACGCCGACACCCGCGTAGGTGACGGCGACCCCGTGATAGTCCTTGCCGAGCGGCCCGGCGCTGTACTCGGGATCCAGCTTGATCCCGATCCGCGCCGCCGCCTCGGCCCACTGCTTCTTCAGATGCTCGGTCGGCGCGACGACCGTCACCTGCTGCACGACATGGTGGTGCAGCAGCCAGGAGGCGAGGGTGAGGGCGAAGGTCGTCTTGCCCGCGCCGGGGGTCGCGACGGCCAGGAAGTCACGCGGCTGCTCCTGGACGTACTTGTCCAACGCCCCTTGCTGCCAGGCACGCAGCTTGCTGGCGGTACCCCAGGGGGCCCTGCCGGGGAAGGCGGGGGAAAGGTGGTGCGAGGAGGCGGCGGTGGTAGTCACGGTCTCCGTACGGGGTCGAGCGGCTCGGTGGCGTCTTCGGCGGTGTCTTCAGCTGTGTATGACGACCGGGTCACCTTACCGGCGGCCCGGTCGGGTCAACGCGCGGACGGGGCCGGGGCGGGGGTGGGTGGGACCGAGGTCACATCACCGCTCGGTCAGGTCTCGTAGCACCTCCGAGATGGCCTTGACTTCGTCCATGCTGCCGGTCGCCACGGCGATGACGAGCCGCTCGGCCGCGTCGACGTCAGGGCGCAGCTGAACATCGTTCATCGCCAGGAACACGACACAGGACACCCAGGCCGTGCGCTTGTTCCCGTCGATGAAGGGGTGGTTGATCGCCAGTGACTGCAGCAGCGCCGCCGCCTTGTCGAACAGGTCGGTGTACGCCTCCTGCCCGAACATCGAGGCGGAGGGGCGATGCACCGCCGACTCCAGAAGGCCCGCGTCACGAACGACGACGTCCTGGTCATCGACAGCGTGCTGGGCGATGGCCAGGACGTCCTCGGCGGACAGATAGACACATGTCACTTGAGCCGCTCCAGCAACTCGGCCCACTTGACGGTCTGCTCCTTGGCGGCCTTGCGGACCAGAGCCTCATGCGCCGTCCTGGCCAGGTAGTCGTCCACGGCCCTCAGCAGTATGGCGTGCATGCTGGTGCCCTCCTCCTCGGCGCGCAGCTTCAGTGCTTCGGTCTGGTCGTCACGAAGACGCAGGTTCATGGCCATACCAGAACGGTATCACTCGCTGGTGTCAAAGTGGTACCACTCATGGGCGCGGTGTCCGCAATCGCGTCGTCACCCACGCCCCTACGAGCGCCACCCCCGCCATCGGCAGGAACACCGCGACGAAAGCCAGCGGATGCTGTGCGCCGGACGCCCCGCTCACCGTATGGCTCACCGTCCCGCCCCCCAGCGCCGCGAAGGCCGCCCCGCCCGCCGCCAGCAGAACGGCGTTCGACAGACCGTCGGAGATCTGGAGGGCGGCGGAGTTGGTCCCGGCCTCCTCCGGGGCGGACAGCTGCAGCAGGAGCACACTGCTGGAGGAGATCACCAGCCCCATCCCGAAGCAGCCGAAGCCCCAGGCCACGGCGACGGTCCAGACCGGCACGGAGTCGATCAGCACACTCGGCGCGCCGGCGATCGCGGCCGCGACCAGCACCATCCCGACGGTCATCAGCCGTTCCCGGTACGGCTCCACCCGCGCCCGCGACTGCACCCACGACCCCAGCGCCCACGTGACGCCACCCGCCGCGAGCGAGAACCCGGCCAGCGTCGGCGACAGCCCCCGCTGGGTGACCAGCATCAACGGCACGAAGGACTCGGCGGCGACGAAGGACCCCGCGGCGACCCCGCGCAACAGCACGACGGAGGGCAGCCCCCGCGCCGCCCGGTACGTGCCGCGCGGGAGCAGTCCGAGCACGGCCGGCACCAGCAGGGCCACGCCCGCGAGGCCGGGGAGCAGGGAGAGGGGACGCAGGTCCTGGGCGGCGTACTGGAGGAGCCCGGCGCCGAGGGAGATCCCGAGGGCGAGCCGGATGCGGCGCCGGTCGAAGGACGCCTGCCCGTCGCTGTCGCCGACCGGCCCGGACGCCCGTCGCCGTATCTGCGGAAGGGCCAGCACCAGCGGAAAGACCACCAGTACCGGAATCCCGACGAACACCCACCGCCACCCGAGGTGCTCGGTCACCGCCCCGGCCGCGAGCGGCCCCACGATCGACGGCACCACCCAGCCCGCCGCGAACGCCGCCATGATCGCGGGCCGCAGCCGCTCCGGATAGGCCCGTCCGACGACGACGTACAGCGCCACGATGACCAGCCCTCCCCCGAACCCCTGCACGGCCCGCCCGAGAATGAACAGCCACATCGCGCCGGCGGTCCCGGACAGCAGCAACCCGGCGGCGAACGCGGCGATCCCACCGCTCAACGGTCCCAGCGGCCCCCGCCGATCCGCCCACTGCCCGGCCAGGACCATCCCGAAGAGGCTGGTGGTGAAGTACCCGGAGAACGCGAACGCGTACAGCGCGACCCCGTCCAACTCCCGCGCGGCAACCGGCATGGCGGTCCCCACGGCGGTCGCCTCGAACGCGATGAGCAGCACGACGGACACGATGCCGATACTCAGCGCCCGGTACGAACGCCCCAGTACCCCCTCCCCCACCTCGCTGACGGACAGGACCTCAGGTTCGTCGGTGACACCGGCGTCACGCGGTTCCAGCACAGCCATGCCCGCCAGAGTAAGGGCCACAGCCCCTGTTGACCCCTGTCGAAAGCACGCCCCGCCCTGAGACCTTGGTCGTACGACCACGACCTGTCCCGTCCCGTTCATGAACGGCGTGTGGCAGTCCCGTTGCAGCCCCCGGGGTTCCCTTGAACCACCTCCCGCATCCCCCTACGGTCAAGTCACCGGGTAACCCCGGCCGTGTGCCCGAGTGGCTCGGGGACTCGCCTGCGCCGCATCCATCAGCGAGCTCCGCTCGCGGGGAGTTACGCGGGTCCGATCCCCGCCACGGCAGGGAGACACGACCGAGCCCGGTGACTGGCCGTGTGCCCGAGTGGCTCAGGGACTCGCCTGCAAAGCGAGTTACGCGGGTTCGATTCCCGCCACGGCCTCAACTGTTTGGCCAGGGGAAACAGAAGGGCGGCACCTCTCGGGGTGCCGCCCTTCTGGCCATCCGTCTCGCTTACCGTCTCAGTCGGCCTTGACCCGCGCCGGTGATCAAATGGCTGCCGGTCCCTTTCTCCGGTACGAGGCCCGGGCCTGACTGCTCGACGGGGGCGGGGAGCCACTGCGGCCGCCGCGCGGGAGAGCGGGTGGTGGCGGCCACGGCGGGCGTGTCGAAAAGGCCGCGCTGTCCGCAGCCTCCCCGACCAGGACCTCGGTGATGCCGGCCGGCTGGCTGGCTGGCTGGCTGGCTGACCAGCGCCTCCACCCGCCCACCGGCTGCATCACCCCCACCGCCAAGGAGGTGACCGCCACCCGTCGCCGCTACGCCCTCGCCGACACTCTCGACTTCGTCCACGATCGCGCAGCCGTCGGGCAGCCCCCACAGCACCACCTCTCGGCGACCCTGCACCGCGCGGTCGGTCAGAGCACCCCGCCCGCCTCGTCCTGGAACAGCTCCGTCCAGTAGTGCCAGTCCGCGTCCGTCGTCGTGCCCGTCGGGTCGATGGTGGACAGGGCGCGGATCATCGTCTTGGCGACCTGGACGTACAGCGTGTTCGTCAGCTCGTGGGCGAGTGACTCGTCTATCCGGCGCTCCCGGTGCAGCAGCCAGAGGGTGAAGGCGAGGGTGGAGATGTCGGTGTTCAGGGGGTGGAGCGTTCCTTCGCGCTCGCTCCAGTTCAGGACCGCGCCCGTCGCGCCGTCGACGACCAGGGTGTTGTCCTCGATCAGGTGGCCGAGGACGATCAGGTGGTCGGCGCGGGGCGGGAGGATGGCCGGCGTGTCGGCCCGGTGCTCCGCGAGGGTCGGGAGTGAGGCGTCCGGGTCGGTGTGGAAGAGGACGCCGTCCTCGGGCAGGCCCGCCTCCGCCAGGAAGCGGCGGGTCGGGGCGTGCGTCAGCGTGGACGGGAAGTCGATGTCCTCGAAGCGGGCGACCCGGTTCCGGCCGAACTCGTGGTCCAGGAGGCGCGGCGGGAGGTCCAGGGCCAGGCCGGAGTCCGTGCCCGGGCCCGCCACCAGGGCCAGGGGGCGGATCAAAGCCGCGATCTTCCAGAACGTCGGCACCTCGCCGCCCGTGCCCTCCTCGAACACCGTCAGCAGCTGGCGCGTCGCGTCCTCCACCGCCGTAGGGCCGAAGCGGCCGGCGTAGGCGGCGAACTGGCCGCGCACCTCGGTCAGTTCGTCCGTCGCCGTAGCGAAGCGGACCAGGGTGGGGAGCGACGGGGCCAGGGGCGTGCGGTCCATCAGGTCGGGGCGGGCGTGGAAGAACGCCGTCGTCGAGACCTCGCCGGTGACTCCGTCGAGCAGGACCGACTCCGTCTCCCTGCCGTGCAGGTCCGTGAGCCCGCCTATGACCAGCTGGCCGCGCAGCTCCTCGCTGAGCCGTCCGGCCAGGTCGGCCGTCGAGTCCGCCACCGTCCGCAGGCCTTCCCTGCGCAGCTCCTCGAAGGTGAACAGGTCGCTGTCGCCGGGCAGTCCGGGGCCGCTGAGCCAGCGCCGGGTCGACACATGTGAGATGTACGGCTGCAGTTCGTCCTCGGTCAGTCTGATCGCCGCTACGGCGGCATCGGTCGTGCTCATGGCTCCCCCGTGTGCTTCGTACGCAGTCCCCTGGCCGGGCACGGCACGGCGAACCCGTCGGGCCTGCGCTCGTCCCCCACTGCTCGAAACACTACGCGCCACCACTGACAACGCCCCCGTACCAAGGAGACGTCAGAGCACCCGCGCGCGTTCCCGCCCCGCGAGAATCGCCTCCACCGTCCGAGCCGGGGTCAGCGCGGAGGTGTCCAGCCACAGGCCGATCGGCGGGGTCGACTCCCGCAGCGCCTCGTCCAGCGCGGACACCGTCCAGGCGGGCCCGTAACCCGTCTTCGTCCGGCCCGCTTCCCGGGCCGCCACCGTCCCGGCGTCCGGCGCCAGGACGACGACGTGCAGCGGCCGGGTCCGGACCAGCCCGACGTACGCCGTCAGGTCCTCGCCCAGCACCACGTCCTGTACGACGGCCGTGAACCCGGCCTCGGCGTACGCGTCCGCAGTCGCCGCCGACAACCGGTAGCGCAGGCGCAGTTGGGCGGAGGCCTCGTCCGAGGCCCCGGGGGCGTACTCCTCACGTCCCGACACGATCATCCGCCGGAACACGTCCCCGCGGACATGCGCCGCCCGCGGCAGACGCTCCGCCAGCGCCTGCGCGACCGTCGACTTCCCGGCCGCCATCACACCGGTGACCAGCACGACTCCGCGCATCATGCGAAGTACACGCCGCCCACCACGACCACGATCGCCGCCACCACGAACAGCAGGATCCACAGCGCCAACTTGCCCAGCCCGGGCGGCGGTTCGTACGCGCGGGGCTCCTGGCCGGGAGCGCTCACCGGTCCGTCACGACCGCGGCCTGCGGGCGAATCGGCAGCCGGTTGACGGGACGGCCCGTGGCGGCGCGTACGGCGGAGGCGACGGCCGCCGGTGACGTGACCACCGGCACCGCGCTGGCCGCCTTCGCGCCGAACGGGGCGACCACGTCCCGCTCCTCGACGAGCTTGACGATCCGGA
Source organism: Streptomyces sp. NPDC005402 (assembly GCF_040606575.1). Lineage (NCBI taxonomy): Bacteria > Bacillati > Actinomycetota > Actinomycetes > Kitasatosporales > Streptomycetaceae > Streptomyces > Streptomyces sp. NPDC005402. Next base: position 97,124 of record NZ_JBEXFB010000015.1, on the reverse strand, counting down.
TCTCCGGCGCGTCCAGGGCCGTCGGCAGCGCGTACCCGGTGAGGTCCGGGTGGCGGATCACCCCGCGCGCGCTGCGCAGGTTCTCCGTGAGCGCTATCCCGACGCCCTGGGTGACGCCCGCTTCGATACGGGCCTCCAGCTGGGCGGGGTTGAGGATCCGGCCGACGTCCTGGGCGAGCGCCAGCTCGACCACGCGGACCGAGCCGAGTTCGATGTCGACGTCGACCACCGCGCGGATCGCGCAGAACGCCATGCCGACGAAGGCGTCGCCCTGGCCGATCTCGTTGAGGGGCTCGGTCGGGTGCGGGCGGCACTGGGCCGTGGCCCACAGTTCCTTGCCGTCCATGGCCTCGGTGACGGTCGTCGACAGGACGCCGTCGTACGAGGTGATCTTGCCGTCGGTGATCTGGAGCAGCTCGGTGGACATGCCGAACTTGTGCGCCAAAGGCTGGAGGAGCTGGGTGCGGACCATCTTGGCCGCGCGTTCGACCGCGCCGCCCGAGACCCAGGTGTGGCGGCCGCGCGCGCCCGGGCCGGCCGGAGGCTGGTCGGTGTCGACGGGGGCCACGTGGACCTCGTCGATGCCGAGCGTCTCCTGGACGATCTGGCGGGCCAGCGTGGTGAAGCCCTGGCCGGTCTCGACGGCCGCGCAGAGCACGGTCGCGACGCCGTCCTGCACCCGTACGGTCGCCGTGGAGACCTCGTCCGCGCCCTCCGCGCCGAGCATGTGCACCATGCCGAGGCCGTAGCCGACGCCCCGGCGGATGGCGCCCGGTTCGCCCGCGCCCTCGGGACCGCCGGGCAGCAGCCACTCGTCCTCGGGGGTGTCCTTGGGGAGCGTGGGCAGCGGGAAGTCCCGCACGGCCTGGAGCAGTTCGGCGACGGGGGCCGGGCAGGTGACCGTCTGGCCGGTCGGGAGTACGTCCCCGGTGGCGAGGGCGTTGCGCAGGCGCAGTTCCGCCGGGTCGACGCCCAGCTTCTTGGCCAGCTTGTCCATCTGCGCCTCGTAGGCGGCGCACACCTGCATCGCGCCCTCGCCGCGGACATGGCCGGAGGGCGGGTTGTTGGTGCGGACGGCCCAGCCCTCGATGAAGGCGTTCGGGACGACGTACGGCCCGCAGGCGAAGCCCACGGCGGCGGCCAGGACCTCCGAGGAGGTGTCGGCGTAGGCGCCCGCGTCGAGCAGGATCTGCGCCTCGACCTTGACCAACCTACCCTCGGCGTCGGCGTGGTGGCGGTATCTCAGCAGCGTCGGGTGGCGGTGGACGTGGCCGAGGAAGGACTCCTCGCGCGTGGCCGTCAGCTTGACCGGGCAGCCGGTCTTCAGCGCGAGCAGGCCGAGCGGGAGCTGGAAGCCCTGGTCCTCGCGGTCGGCGGTGGCACCGGGGACGCCGGTGACGACGACCTTGACGCGCTCGGGTTCGAGGCCGTAGCAGGCGGCGGCCGTGTCGCGGTCGGCGTGCGGGTCGGTGGAGGCGAGGTAGAGCTCGACGCCGCCGTCGGGGCGGGGCACGGCGAGGCCGGCCTCGGCACCGATGGGGGCGGGGTCCTGGCGGCCGATGCGGTACTGGCCCTCGACGACGATCTCGCCGGTCGCGGAGGGGTCGCCGTGCTGGAGCGGGATGTGCCGGACCAGGTTGCCGTCGGGGTGCAGCGGCTCGGCCTCGAAGGACTGCTCCGGGTCGGTGACCGGGTCGAGCACCTCGTACTCGACGATGACGGCGGCCGCGGCCATGCGCGCGGTGTCGGGGTGGTCGGCGGCGACGGCCGCGATGGGCTCGCCGTGGTGGCGGACGACCTCGGAGGCGAAGACGGGGCGGTCGGCCCTGCCGCGGCCGTGCACCGGGCTGCCGGGCACGTCCTCGTGGGTGACGACCGCGCGGACTCCGGGCATCTCGCGCGCGTGGGAGGTGTCGATGGACACGATGCGCGCGTGTGCGTGCGGGGAGCGCAGGACGGCCGCCCACAGCAGGCCCTCGGCCCACAGGTCGGCCGCGTACGGGAAGGTGCCCTCGGTCTTCGCGCGCGCGTCGGCGGCCGGCAGTGAGACGCCGATGCCGTGCGGAATCGGCTCGGGGGCGGGTGCTGCTGCCTCCGCGTCGGTGGTCGCGGTGGCGGCTTCGTTGCTCACGCCTGGCCTCCGTCCTGTCCCTGTCCGTACGCCTGCTCATGCGGTCCGGCGGCGTTCGGGAACCCCGGGGAGTCGAACGCCGACGGGTGGACGCTGCCCCCTCCGGGGCCTGCCTGGTGCGGAATACGTGCCCCGTCGCCGTCCGTCTCAGCGTCGTCCGTCGCCTGGGCCTCCCGCTCGGCGACGACCTCCTTGACGGCGTCGACGACCCCCCGGTAGCCGGAGCAGCGGCAGAGGTTGCCGCACAGCGCCTGGCGGGTCTCCAGCTCGGTGGGCGCGGGGTTGCCCTCCAGCAGGTCGTGCACGGTCATCGCCATGCCGGGCACGCAGAAGCCGCACTGCACGGCGCCGCACCGGGCGAGCGCCCGCTGCACGTCGGAGGGCCGGCCGTCCTCGGCGAGGCCCTCGACGGTACGGACCTCGCTGCCGGCGGCGGTGACGGCGGGCACCAGGCAGGAGGCGACGAGCCGTCCGTCGACCTGGACGTTGCACGCCCCGCACTCGCCCTGCGAGCAGCCGTCCTTGGCGCCGGCGAGTCCGAGCCGCTCGCGCAGCACGTAGAGCAGCGACTCGCCGATCCAGGCGTCGGTGACGGGTCGGTCGACGCCGTTGACGCGCAGGACGTAGGCGGCGAGGGGGTGTTCCTCGCCGGGGTGTGCGGGGGCCTTATCGTCCGGGTTCTCGTCGGGGTCGGCGGCGTGCTCCTCGGTGGCCTCGGGCGACGGTTCGCCGTCACCTTCGGCCGGAGCGTGCTCGGCACCGGGCTCGGCGGGGCCGTCAGCGGCTTCTGCGGCCTCTTCGGCGCCCTCGGGGACCCGGAGGGCCGCCGGTGCCTCACCGGGGCCGGGCGAGGGCTGTGAGGCGGCTGCGGAGGGGCTGTCCGGGTAGGCCTCGGCGGGCTCGTGGGGCTGGGCCGTGTCGTGCGGCTCGGCGAGAGCGATGCCGCGACCGTCGCTGTGCGGGGAGTCGGGGGACGTCTCGTCCGTCAGGGCGTGCGCGTCACCGTGCCGCTCGTCGACCTCGCCGCTCGGTGCCTCGACCGCGGGCACATGCGCGTGGCCGTCGCCGAGCGGACCGGTGGGACCGTCGCCGGCCGGACCACCGTGACCGTCGTCGAAACCGCCGTGTCCGTCGCCGTGCGGCACGTGCGCGTGCCGCTCCCCGGCCGGTGCGCCGTGCTCGGGCCCCGCTCCCGGACCGTCCTGGGGCTGGTCCCCCCACGGCTGTGGCGGCTGGGTCGCCCAGGGCGCGGCCGCACCGCCCGGCAGGGTCGCCGGAGGGGTGCCGCCCCACTGCTCGACCAGGGACGACGTGGTGAACTCGCCCGATTCGTCCGGGAGGTCGCCGCCGGCCACGGGGATCGACCACTGGCCGGTGACGTCGTGGCCCGGCGCGGGCGCGGTGTCCTCGACGTGCCACTGCTGGGTGGTCGCGGGGTTGTACGTGAACTGCCCGGTCTGGCCCTGCGGCAGGGTGCTCGGGTCGGGCCACTGCGCGCCCTCGGCCGGCACGGCCCAGCTGCCCGTGCCCGCCGGGTCGGTCCCGCCGCCCGCCGCGGCCGTTATCTGCGGCGGGACGTATCCGTGCCCGGGCGCGGCGAGCGGGCTGTCGGCGGAGGCCAGGAGGGCGTCGATGCCGCCTTCGGGGAGTTTCACGAAGGCGGTCGCGCCGTCGTCGTAATCACCCTGAGGGAGTGGGTCCCAGCGGCCGGCGGCCCGGGGCGTGCCCTCTCCGTGCTGGTCGTCGGTCAAGACAGTGCCCTCCCCAGTGCTCGTCGGGCCAGCGCGGCGACGGTGCGCCGCAGGTGCAGTACTGCGGGCGGATGCTGCGGCACGGAGCCGTCCGGGGCCGGTGCCGGGTCGGGGATGCAGGCCGCGGCGACGTACTCGCCGAAGGCCTCCCGCGCCTCCGGGACGATCGCGCGGTTGTTGTCCCAGTCGATGAGCCGGGCCACCCACTGCTCGGCGTCCAGGGGCCGCAGCGGCATCGGCGCTATGGCACCGACGGCGCACCTGACCCCGCGCCGGGCCGGGTCGAGGACCAGCGCGACGGAGGCCATCGCGCGGCCCGGGCCGGTGCGTCCGGTGACCTTGAGGAAGACCTGCGGGGCGTGCAGCAGCGGCACGCGCACGTAGCCGATGAGTTCGCCGGCGCGCAGCATCTCCATGCCGGCCAGCAGGTGCGAGACCGGCATCTCCCGGCGGGCACCGTCCGGGCCCGCGATGATCAGCGTGGCTTCGAGGGCGGCGAGGACGGGCAGCGCGTCGCCCGTGGGGGCCGCCGAGGCGATGTTGCCGCCCAGGGTGCCCGCGTTGCGGATCTGCGGCGGACCCGCGGCGCGGGCGGCGGCCGCGAGGGCGGGAATGAGGGCGGCGAAGTCGGGGCGGCCCATACGCGCGTGCGTGAGTCCCGCGCCGAGCAGGGCGTGCCCGTCCTGGTACTGCCAGCCGCGGATCTCGCTGATCCGACCGAGGCCGACGAGAGCGGCGGGCCTGAGCTGCCCGGAGTTGACGGCGGCCATGAGGTCGGTGCCGCCGGCGACGGGCACGGCTGCGGGCATGGCGGTGAGGGCCGCCACGGCCTCGTCCAGTGTCGTGGGCAGCGTGACGGCCTGCGCCGCCTGCGGTGTGTGCGTGGTCAAACCGGCTGCCCCTTCCCGCTGCCCCACCTGGTCCTGCTGGTCCTGCCTGCTTGCTGCCGTACGGTACGTGCTGAGAGGCCGGACGTGGCAACTCTGGCACATCTTCGCAACACGCGAAGACAGGGGTCCGCTAGGAGGCGTTCGGCGGCATTCGCCCACCCCATCAGGGAGATGGTCCGTTTTCGTACGGGATCGTCCGCACATGGCGATTGACACTCTTCGGTGACTCCTGGGGCCTTTTCCCCTATCTGTTCGGGGGAGCCCCCTCGATGGGCCGGCCGAGCACTCCGGGCCGCTGCTGCCACGGCAGCGGTCCCGTGGGTGGCCGGTAGCCGACGCCCAGGGCGTCGAGCAGTCCGTAGTGCGCGGCCATCCGCCGCTCGAAGCCGGCGAAGTCCCGTTCCGCGGGGGCGGGCAGGGCACTCCAGGCCACCTCCGCGAAGGCGACGAGCCGTGGGAACGCCTGGTAGTCCACGCGCGCGTGATCCTCCATCACCTCGGTCCACAGGTTGGCCTGCGTGCCCAGGACATGCGCGGCCTCCTCCGAAGTCAGCTGCGGCGGAACGGGTTCGAAGCGGTACACGTCCTCCAGGGTGCGGACGTACGCGATCGGCACCGGCTCGTCCTCCCCGGCGTCCTGGCGGTAGTCCAGGTACACATGCTGCTCCGGGCACATCACGACGTCGTGGCCCGAGCGGGCGGCGGCGATCCCGCCCTGGTAGCCGCGCCACGAGGAGACGGCCGCGCCTTCGGCGAGCCCGCCCTCCAGGATCTCGTCCCAGCCGATGAGCCGGCGCCCGCGCGCGGTCAGCCATGTGTCGAAGTGGCCGATGAACCACGACTGGAGTGCGTCCTCGTCGGCGAGACCGAGTTCCTTGATGCGGGCCTGTGCGGTGGGCGACCGCCGCCACTGGTCCTTGAGGCATTCGTCACCGCCGACATGAATGAACTCCGAGGGGAACAGCTCCAGGAGTTCCTCGAACACCCCCTCGTAGAAGCGCAGGGTGTTGTCAGTGGGGGCGAGTACGTTTTCGGAGATGCCCCAGCTGTCCCAGACCCTGAGGGAGGACGTGTCGATGACGTCGGTGTTGCCGAGTTCCGGGTACGCGGCGATGGCCGCCTGCGAGTGTCCGGGTACGTCGATTTCGGGGACGACGGTGATATGCCGCTCGGCGGCGTAGGCGACGATCTCCCGGATGTCGTCCTGGGTGTAGAAGCCACCGTGCGGCTTCTCCTCCCACAGCGGTGAGGCCCGGTGGCCGAATTTGGTACGCGCCCGCCATGAGCCCACCTCGGTCAGCCGGGGGTATCTCTTGATCTCGATCCGCCAGCCCTGGTCGTCCGTCAGGTGGAAGTGGAAGACGTTGAGTTTGTGCGCGGCCATCAGGTCGAGGTAGCGCAGGACCCCCTCCTTGGGCATGAAGTGCCGGGCCACGTCGAGCATGAGGCCGCGCCAGCGGAAGCGCGGGGCGTCCTGGACCGTGAGGTGCGGCACGGCCCAGGTGCGGTCGCCGCCGACGGGGGCCTTGCGATAGGCGTCGGGGCCGAGGAGTTGACGAAGCGTCTGGGCGCCCCAGAAGACCCCGGCCGCGCTGCCGCCCTCGATGAGGACGCCGGTCTCGTCGCTGACGAGGCGGTACTCCTCCGGGCCGAGCCCAGGGTCGAGTCGGAGCCCGATGCCGTCGCCCTCGGTGTCCTCGGGTTCGCGGGCCTCGTGCAGCGGCAGCCCGGTGGCCTGCCACAGGACGCCGCGCAGCCAGCGGCCGGTGCCCTCCGTGCCGGTACCGGCGTGGACCTGGGAGCGGGCCGTCAGCCGCACCTCGCCGGAACCGGCGACGACATCACGCGCCGCGGGAATCAGTTCAGCCATGTCAGTCCTTGACCGCTCCGCCCAGTCCCGAGACCAGGCGTCGCTGTACGAGTACGAAGAACACCAGCACCGGAATCGTCATCACCGTCGAGGCGGCCATGACGCCGCCCCAGTCCGGCTCATCCGGCTTGTAGAAGACCAGCAGGGCCATCGGCAGCGTCGACTGCGAAGTGTCGCTGATGATGAACGACTTGGCGAAGAGGAAATCGTTCCAGGCCGAGATGAAGGAGAACACGCTCGTGGCCACCAGGCCGGGGAGGACGAGCGGGAAGAGAATCTGCCACAGGAATCGCGCGCGGCTCGCCCCGTCGATGTACGCGGCCTCCTCCAAAGCCTCCGGTACGGCCTTCACGAACCCCCTGAGCATCCAGATCGCGAAGGGCAGCGAGAACGCGATGTGGGGCAGGACGAGCGAGCCCAGGGTGTTCAGCAGACCGAAGTCCCGCATCTGGAAGAACAAGGGGATGGTGAGGGCCTCCACGGGCACCATCTGAGCCACCAGAAACATGATCAACAAAGTGGTCCGGAAGCGGAAGCGGAATCGTGTCACCGCGGTCGCCGCGAGAAACGCGATCAGCGCCGAGGCGATCACGACACTGCACGCGACGACAAGGCTGTTGACGAAATACCGACCGAAATCCTGCTGCCCGAACACGCGCCGGAAGGAATCCAGTGAGGGCGCGAGCGTCCAGGGCCGGGGCTCGCTCGACTCGATCTCTCCGGCCGGCTTGAAGGCGCTGAGCACCATCCAGTAGAGGGGGAAGGCGACCACCAGGGCGATGAGCAACGCCGAGGCCTCCGCGGCCAGCCGCCAAGGACGCCGAAGAAGATTCACAGTTCCTCCCCCTGGCGGCGGAGCAGCCGCAGGTACCCGAGCGTGACGGCGAGCAGGATCAGCAGCATCACGACGCCGATCGCCGAGCCGAGGCTGTACTGCGAGGAGGCGAACGCCTGCTGGTAGGCGTAGACGTTCAGGACGAGGTTCTGGCCCGCGATGCCGCCGCCGTTCGTCATGACGTAGATCTGGGTGAAGACCTTGAAGTCCCAGATGACCGACTGGATGGTGACGACGGTCAGGATCGGCCGCAGCATCGGCGCGAGGACCGACCGCCAGATCCGCCACTGCGAGGCCCCGTCCAGCGCGGCGGCCTCCAGCACCTCGGCCGGGACGGCCCGGATCCCGGCGTAGACCGTGACCATCACGAACGGGAAGGAGCACCAGACGACTTCGAGCAGGACGAGGAGGAAGGCGCTGAGCCGCCCGTACGTCCAGGAGTGGTCGCCGAGCCCCAGCAGCCGGTTCACCGGGCCGAAGTCGGGGTCGAAGAGGAACAGCCAGACCGTCGACCCGGTCACCGCCGGAGTCGCCCAGGCCCCGAGCGCGGCCAGCATCAACGCCAGCCGTGGCACGGCACGCACGCGCGTGAGCAGCACGGCCAGCGCGCACCCCACGGCGAGCGTCGAGACGACACAGCCCGCCGCGAACAGCACGGTGGCCAGCAGCACCTGCCAGAACTGCGGGTCGGAGAAGAGTGCCGAGTAGTTCCCGAACCCCTGGAAGGTGGCCGGCTCACCGCCGCTGACCTGGGCCTGGGTGTACTGGAAGAAGGAGATCAGGCCGAGTTGCCAGACGGGGTAGACGAGCAGCCCGCCGATGACGACGAGAGCGGGGGCGAGATACAGCCAGGGAGCCCAGGTGGCGCGGTTGGTCACCGAGGTCACCCGGCGGAGCCGAACGCGTCGTTCATCTTCCTGGCGGCTTCCCCGGAGGCCGCCGCCACGCTCTTCCTGCCGCTGATGACCTCCTGGAACATCGTCGGCAGCACCAGCGAGGAGTCGATCTGCGACCACGCGGGCGAGGCGGGCACGAACTTCGTCCCGGCCGCGAGGGTCTGCGCGAACGGCTTGACGTACGGCTGCTCGGCCGCGACCTGCTGCCGGATGTCCGCGAAGGTCGGCAGGAAACCCATCGCGTCGAACATCGAGGCCTGCGTCCTCTTCGACGTGAGCTGTTCCATCAGCTGGACGGCCAGGGTCCGGTGCGAGGTGCTCTTCAGGACCCCGATGTTGTTGCCACCGGCGAACGCGGGAGCGATCGACCCCGCGGAGACCCCGGGCAGCGGTACGACCGCGTACGTGCCCTTGACCTTCCCGGCCTCCACAGCCGTATGACTGAAGTCGCCGCCGATCGCCATCCCGGCCTTGCCGGCGGCGAACGCGGTGATCGTGTCGTTGCCGCCCATGCCGGCGCACTTGGCGGCGGGGCAGTTGTCGTCGGTGAAGAGGGAGGTGTACTCCTTGATGCCCTTCTGCGCGGCCGCACCGGAGATCGCCGAGGCGTACGAGCCTCCCTTGCCGGTGGCGAGTTCGCCGCCGTTCGCCCAGATGAAGGGCAGCGCGCCGTACGTGTAGGCGCCGCCGACGACGAGGCCGTACAACTCGGGTCTGGCGGCTCGGATCTTGCGCGCGGTGGTGGCCAGCTCGGCCATGGTCTTCGGGACTTCCAGGCCGAGTTCCTTGAAGACGTCGGTCCGGTAGTACAGGGCGCGGACGCCGACGTAGAAGGGCGAGCCGTACACCTTCCCGTCCACGGTGACCGACGTCCTCGCCGTGGGGTCGGTGTCCTTGGCCTCGCTCCAGTCGGCGAACTCCCTGGTGACGTCGAGGAGTCCGCCGTCCTTCACATAGCCGGCGGTGTCGGTGTTGCCGTACTCCATCAGGTCGGGCGCGGAGGACGGGTCGTTGAAGGCGGCCTTGACGCGCTGGGCGCGGGTCTCGACCGGGATGTACTCGACGTCGACCTCGGTGCCCTTGTGGGCCTTCTCGTAGGCGGCGACGACGGAGTCGACGACCTTCTCCTTCGGCTTGTTGCCGACCTCCTGGAAGAGCCAGACACGCAGGGTGCCGGTCTTCTCGTCCTTGTCGGAGGAGGAGTTGGAGGAGGTCTGGGGCGCGCAGGCCGTGACGACGAGGGCGGTCAGGAGCAGGGCGGGGAGGCGGGGGGAGAGCTTCATGGAGTTGATCCTCCGGACGTGCGTTGCAACATATGCAATGACGGTTTCGCTCAACGCAACGGAGGTTATGGCGTGCGGGAACACGCCCACAAGAGGTCTCAACCAATCCGTGACACGCAAAAGGCCCCCGGGGCGCGCTGTACGCACCCCAGGGGCCCTGTGAAGTTCAGCCGGGCGGCCTGCCTACTTGTCGCCGCCCTTGTCGTCGTCCCCGGAACCCATGGACTCGTAGATCTCCTTGCACATGGGGCACACGGGGTACTTCTTGGGATCGCGGCCGGGCACCCACACCTTGCCGCACAGCGCCACGACGGGGGTCCCGTCGAGGGCGCTCGCCATGATCTTGTCCTTCTGGACGTAGTGGGCGAAGCGCTCGTGGTCGCCGTCGCCGTGGGACACCTGCGGCGTCGGCTCTACGAGGGTCCCCGTACCAGTCCCGCGCTCGGGCTCAAGAGTGCTCATAAATGCCAAGGGTACTGAAGGTCACACCCTTCAGTTGAGCGAAGGGTCGTCGGGGTAGGTGGCCACCATCGCGAGTTCGTTGCGCTGGCGGCGCAGGACCTCCCGCCAGAGTCTCTCCGGGGACGGGGAGGAGACGTCACCGGGTTCCGACTCGACGACGTACCAGGCACCCTCCACCAGCTCCTCCTCCAGCTGGCCGGGGCCCCAGCCGGCGTAACCGGCGAAGATGCGCAGGCTGCCGAGGGCCGAGGCGAGCAGCTCCGGCGGGGTCTCCAGGTCGACCAGGCCGATCGCGCCGTGCACTCTGCGCCAGCCCAGCGGAGCCCCGTCGACGGCCCCGCCGCCCGGGATGACGGCGACCCCCAGGGCCGAGTCCAGCGAGACCGGGCCGCCCTGGAAGACGACACCGGGTTCACCCGCGAGGTCGGCCCAGCCCTCCAGGATGTCGCCGACGTCCACCGGGGTGGGGCGGTTGAGGACCACGCCGAGCGAGCCCTTCTCGTCGTGGTCGAGAAGCAGCACCACCGCGCGGTCGAAGTTCGGGTCCGCCAGGGCGGGCGTTGCCACGAGCAACCGCCCTGTGAGCGAGGACACCTCGGTCATGCCAGACATGATCCCGCATCTTCCCTCCGCGTGGGGAGCCAATGCCTGTTCGGAAGGGGATGCAGCTCAGAGCGCACCAGTGCGCCCCACGCGCACGCTCGCGCCGGTGACCGCATGTGCCTGACAGGGGACGGCACGTGTTGTGACAGAGCTATGACGTGTCTGGGCGGCACTTGGGCTTACAGAAGGGGGGTGGGCGGCCATTACCCTTGTCCCTTCTGGCCCCTGCCCGACTCATCGGAACGCGAGATACATGACCGTCAACGGCTCTGACGACGTACTGCTTGTCCACGGCGGAACCCCGCTGGAGGGCGAGATCCGTGTCCGCGGTGCGAAGAACCTCGTACCGAAGGCCATGGTCGCCGCCCTGCTGGGCAGCGAGCCGAGTCGACTGCGCAACGTTCCGGACATCCGTGACGTGCGCGTCGTACGCGGTCTGCTGCAACTGCACGGGGTGACGGTCCGTCCGGGTGAGGAACCGGGCGAGCTGGTGATGGACCCGACGCACGTCGAGAGCGCCAACGTCGCTGACATCGATGCCCACGCGGGTTCGTCACGGATCCCCATCCTCCTGTGCGGTCCGCTGCTGCACCGGCTGGGACACGCCTTCATCCCCGGCCTCGGCGGCTGCGACATCGGCGGCCGGCCCATCGACTTCCACTTCGAGGTGCTGCGGCAGTTCGGCGCGACGATCGAGAAGCGCGCGGACGGGCAGTTCCTGGAGGCGCCGCGACGGCTGCGCGGCACGAAGATCCGGCTGCCGTACCCGTCCGTCGGCGCGACCGAGCAGGTGCTGCTCACGGCCGTCCTCGCCGAGGGTGTCACCGAGCTCTCGAACGCCGCCGTGGAGCCGGAGATCGAGGACCTCATCTGCGTCCTGCAGAAGATGGGCGCCATCATCGCGATGGACACCGACCGGACCATCCGCGTCACGGGCGTGGACCGGCTGAGCGGCTACAACCACCGCGCGCTGCCGGACCGCCTGGAGGCCGCCTCCTGGGCGTCCGCGGCGCTGGCGACCGAGGGCAACATCTACGTCCACGGCGCCCAGCAGCGCTCGATGATGACGTTCCTGAACACCTACCGGAAGGTGGGCGGTGCCTTCGAGATCGACGACCAGGGCATCCGGTTCTGGCACCCCGGCGGCCAGTTGAAGTCCATCGCGCTGGAGACGGACGTGCACCCGGGCTTCCAGACGGACTGGCAGCAGCCGCTGGTGGTCGCGCTCACCCAGGCCACGGGTCTGTCGATCATCCACGAGACGGTCTACGAGTCCCGCCTCGGATTCACCTCCGCGTTGAACCAGATGGGTGCTCACATCCAGCTGTACCGCGAGTGCCTGGGCGGCTCGAACTGCCGTTTCGGGCAGCGCAACTTCCTGCACTCGGCGGTCGTGTCGGGCCCCACCAAGCTCCAGGGCGCCGACCTGGTCATCCCCGACCTCCGCGGCGGCTTCTCGTACCTGATCGCGGCGCTGGCGGCCCAGGGCACCTCCCGGGTCCACGGCATCGACCTCATCAACCGCGGCTACGAGAACTTCATGGAGAAGCTCGTGGAGCTCGGCGCGAAGGTAGAACTGCCGGGCAAGGCACTCGGCTAGCCCCAGCCTCGTCGCGCCGCTGCAGAGGGACTCCGCCCCCGGCTGGGGGTCCGGGGGTCATCCCCCGGGCAGGCACAGCATGGAGAAGCTCGTGGAGCTCGGCGCGAAGGTGGAACTGCCGGGCAAGGCGCTCGGGTAACCGCAGCAGTCGTACGAACGCCGATGGGGCGGTCACCCGAGTCCGGGTGACCGCCCCATCGGCGTAGTGCTGTGCGCCCCTCAGGGGCGCGGGGAACTGCGCGACCAGCCACGGCGGTACCGTCAGCCGTGGGACGGTCCGCAGTCACCCGGCGCTCACAGCGGAGCGCTTACTTGCCCTTGGCGGCTTCCTTGAGCTTGGAGCCCGCCGAGACCTTGACGCTGTAACCGGCGGGGATCTGGATCGGGTCACCGGTCTGCGGGTTGCGCGCGGTGCGAGCGGCACGGTGGGTGCGCTCGAAGGTCAGGAAGCCGGGGATGGTGACCTTCTCGTCGCCCTTGGCGACGATCTCGCCGACGGTCTCGGCGAACGCGGCCAGAACGGCGTCGGCGTCCTTGCGGGTCACCTCGGCGCGGTCGGCCAGCGCGGCCACCAGCTCACTGCGGTTCATGTTGTTACTCCCGTGTTCTTCTTGCCGTTGGGGTGTGCCACGCGGCGGGGCCGCACACGAGGCACAGCGAAGCCGATGCGCTCGCGCCCAGGGACGCATCCTGCCCCTACCTGCTGCGGGAAAGCCAATCCGGCACCCGTAGGACTCGTATGAACACCCTAGGGGGTCACACGAACAGAGGCCTGGGCGTGGCGCCACCCTAGAGGGTGTCGCGAAGCGCCCGGTTTCGCGACGCGCCGGGCCGGAGAACCGCCGTGGCAATCCTCACAGCCGAACAAACATACGACAACCACTGTAGACGCGGCCCGGGAGATCCGGACGAGGACCCCTACGCCGTCGCGCCCGCGGCCTTCGCCGCGTCCCGCACCGCACCCGCGACCGCGCCCGCGACCTTGTCGTTGAAGACGCTCGGGATGATGTAGTTCGGGTTCAGCTCGTCCTCGGTGACGACGTCCGCGAGGGCCTTCGCGGCCGCGAGCATCATCTCCGTGTTGACCGTGCGGGACTGGGCGTCCAGCAGACCGCGGAAGACACCCGGGAAGACCAGCACGTTGTTGATCTGGTTCGGGAAGTCGGAGCGGCCGGTGGCCACGACGGCCGCCGTCTGACGGGCGATCGCCGGGTCGACCTCGGGGTCGGGATTCGCGAGCGCGAACACGATCGCGTCCTCGGCCATGGCGGCCACGTCGGCGCCGTCCAGGACGTTGGGGGCCGAGACGCCGATGAAGACGTCGGCGCCGCGGACGGCCTCCTTCAACGTCCCGGTCAGGTTCTCGGGGTTGGTGTTGTCGGCGATCCAGCGCAGCGCCGAGCCGGGAGCGGCGTCGACGAGGTCCTCGCGGCCGGCGTGCACGACACCGTGGATGTCGGCGACGACGGCGTTCTTGACGCCGGCGGCGATCAGCAGCTTGAGGATGGCCGTACCGGCCGCGCCGGCACCGGACATGACGACCCGGATGTTCTCGATCGCCTTGCCGGCGACGCGCAGCGCGTTCGTCAGGGCGGCGAGGACGACGATCGCGGTGCCGTGCTGGTCGTCGTGGAAGACGGGGATGTCGAGGGCCTCGCGCAGCCGGGCCTCGATCTCGAAGCAACGGGGCGCGGAGATGTCCTCGAGGTTGATGCCGGCGAACCCGGGGGCGATCGCCTTGACGATCTCGACGATCGCGTCGGTGTCCTGGGTGTCCAGGCACAGCGGCCAGGCGTCGATGCCGGCGAACCGCTTGAAGAGGGCCGCCTTGCCCTCCATGACCGGGAGGGCGGCCTTGGGACCGATGTTGCCCAGGCCCAGCACGGCCGAGCCGTCCGTCACGACCGCAACGGAGTTGCGCTTGATGGTGAGGCGGCGGGCGTCCTCGGGGTTCTCGGCGATCGCCATGCACACGCGGGCCACGCCCGGGGTGTAGATCATCGAGAGGTCGTCACGGTTGCGGATGGGGTGCTTGGACGCCATCTCGATCTTGCCGCCGAGGTGCATCAGGAACGTACGGTCGGAGACCTTGCCGAGGGTGACGCCCTCGATGCCGCGCAGCTGCTGGACGATCTCGTCGGCGTGCGCGGTGGAGGACGCGGCGATGGTGACGTCGATGCGGAGCTTCTCGTGGCCGGACGCGGTCACGTCGAGGCCGGTCACCGAGCCTCCGTGGGACTCCACGGCCGTGGTGATCTGGGAGACCGCGGTTCCGCTCGCGGGCACCTCCAGACGGACCGTAATCGAGTAGGAGACGCTGGGCGCCGTTGCCATGGCCGACTTCCTCTGCTTTCACCTGGTGACGCTGATGCCGTCCGATGGTCGCACCTACTGATGAGTAGGCGTTAGCCACACTGAATTGCGGACGTTTTGTTCACGGGCGCGTTCACGCGAAAGAGGCCCACGTCACATGGACGTGGGCCTCTCATCAAGTCAATGACACCGACCCGCCATGCTCGCCTCGCGGCAAGTGGTCGCTCGTGGCGACGAAGGTTGGGCCCGGGGGCTTGGATCGGGCCGGTGTCACGTCCAGGCTAACAAACGGATCCCGAAAGACCATTCCCGTGCGGAGAGTTCAATCTCTCAGCAGATCCGGCACACCCTCCCCGTCCGGCTGGTCCCGCTCCGCCGAGACGACCGTGAGCTGCTGGGTGGCCCGGGTGAGGGCGACGTAGAGCACCCGCAGACCGGCCGGTGACTCGTCGGCGATCTCGGCCGGGGAGACGACGACCGTCGCGTCGTACTCCAGGCCCTTGGCCTCCAGGCTGCCGAGCGCCACCACCTGGTCGCCGAGTCCGGTGAGCCAGCGGGCGGCTTCCTCGCGGCGGTTCATGGCGACCACGACGCCGACGGTGCCGTCGACGAGGCCGAGGAGCCGGGCTGCCTCCTCGCGGACGGTCTCACCGAGCGACTTGCGCACGACGGTGAAGCGGGGCTCGACGCCGGTGGACCGTACGGCCGAGGGGGACGTGGCGCCGGGCATGGCGAGGGCCAGCACCTTGGCCGCGAGGTCGGCGATCTCGGAGGGGTTGCGGTAGTTCACGGTGAGCTGGAAGCGGCGCCTCGGGCGGCTGCCGAGGGCCTCGTCGCGGGCCTCGGCGGCCTCGTCGGGGTCCGACCAGGAGGACTGGGCGGGATCCCCCACGACCGTCCAGGTGGCGTGCCGGCCACGGCGGCCGACCATGCGCCACTGCATGGGCGTGAGGTCCTGGGCCTCGTCGACGATGACGTGGGCGTACTCGACGCGCTCCTGGGCGAGCCGCTCGGCCCGCTCGCGCTGCGACTCCTCGCGGACCGGCATCAGCTCCTCCAGGCCGGTGAGCTGGTCGAGCGGGTCCAGCTCACGCCGCTTCCTCGGGCGGGCCGGGGCGCCGAGGACCGCCTGGAGCTCGTCGAGCATGGCGATGTCGTGCACGGTCAGACCGTCGCGCCTGAGCGAGCGGGCGACCCTGCGGACCTCGCCGGGGTTGAGGATCCGGCGGGCCCAACGGCCCAGGCGCCGCTCGTCGGCCATGGCGGCGAGGACGGCCTTCGGGGTGAGCTCCGGCCACCAGGCGTCGAGGAACTCGATGAAGCTGTCCTCGGAGGTGATGTCCTCGTCGAACGACGACCGCAGCTCGGCGGCCAGCTCCGGATCGGAGTGCCGGGTGCCCGCCCCGGACCGCGCCCACAGCGCGTCCAGCAGGAGCTTGCGGGCCCGGGGCCGCAGCAGGTTGACGGGCGCGGTGCCGCTGAGTGCGTTGCGGCGGACACGTTCCAGTTCATCCGCCTCCAGCTCCAGACGCCGCCCGAAGGCGACGACGCGCAGGCGCGTGGGGGGTCCGGCCGGGGGCTGCGGGGCTACGGCGGTGGCGGCGCCGCTCCCGCCACCGGCACCGGCACCCTCGTCCAGGTCACCGAAGTCGCCGAAGGAGAGTTGCCCGGAGTCGGACCGGCCGGAACCTGCTGCCCTTCCGCGCCCGGCGGCGGCGGCCGTACCGCCGGCGCCCAGTTCCAGCACTCCCCGCGCCGCCTTCCGCAGCACCTTCAGCATCCGGTACGAGCCCTTGGCACGGGCCACCGCCGGGGAGTCGTACAGGGTGGCCTCGACACCGTCGACCAGGGAGCCGATCGCGCGGATGGCGACCTGGCCCTCCTCGCCGAGAGAAGGCAGGACGCCCTCGGTGTACGCGACCAGCAGAGGCGTGGGCGAGACGATGAGGATGCCGCCCGCGTACCGGCGGCGGTCCTGGTAAAGGAGGTACGCGGCGCGGTGCAGGGCCACGGCGGTCTTGCCGGTGCCGGGCCCGCCCTCGACGTAGGTCACGGACGCAGCGGGAGCACGGATGACCATGTCCTGCTCGGCCTGGATGGAGGCGACGATGTCCCGCATGGTGTGGCTGCGGGCCTGGCCGAGCGCGGCCATCAGGGCGCCGTCGCCGATGACGGGCAGCTCGTGGCCGTCGAGGGAGGCCTTGAGCTCGGGGCGCATGAGGTCGTCCTCGACGCCGAGGACCTTGCGGCCCTTGGAGCGGATGACCCGGCGCCGTACGACACGCCCGGGATCCACCGGAGTGGACCTGTAGAAGGGCGCGGCGGCCGGGGCCCGCCAGTCGATGACGAGCGGCGCGTACTCGGAGTCCAGGACCCCGATCCGGCCGATGTGCAGGGTCTCCGCGATGTCGGCGGTGCTGTCCTCGCGGACGGCTCCCTCGGCGGGTTCCACGGCGGTGTAGGCGCCGTCGGGCCCCTTCTTGCCGTCCTTGCCGGGGAGCAGGTCGATCCGGCCGAACAGGAAGTCCTCGAACTCGTTGTTGAGCCGGTTGAGGTGGACGCCGGCCCGGAAGACCTGGGCGTCCCGCTCGGCGAGCGCGCCGGGCGTGCCGACCTGGCCACGCTTGGCGGCGTCGTTCATCAGGAACTCCGCCTCGTGGATCTTCTCCTCGAGGCGCCGGTAGACCCGGTCCAGATGTTCCTGTTCGACGCTGATCTCACGGTCCCGAATCGAGTCCTGAACCGAGCCGACCGCAGATGGTTGAGCCTGAGCGGCCACCGGGCCCCCTTCTGACGTGCTGGGCAGCCGTCAACCGTACGCGAAGGGGGCCCCGGCGGGAAGTTACGCGTCGACCTCGACGAGCTTCTTGCCGTCGGAGGTGACGACCTCGAAGTGGTTGATGTCGTTCTGGGCCGGTGCGACCGCGCCGCCGATGTAGAGAGGCTGCTTGGACTCCGGAGTCTTGCCGTCCGGGATGCCGTAGCCCCACTTGCCGACGGACCAGGTGGAGGCCGTCCAGCGCTCGCCGTTGTCGGTGACGGCGATGAGGGAGCACTTGATGTCTCCCTTGACGCCCTTGAGCTCCAGGCCGAGCGAGGTGCCCCAGTTCTTCTCCTGCATGGCGACGGTCGCGCTGACGCCGGTCGAGGAGTCGGTCGCGGACACCTTGTCGCTCATGGACTCGAAGAGTTCCTTCGCGGTGCTCGCGAGGACCCTCGGCTGCTCGCTGTTGCCGCCGCCGGAGTCTCCGCCGCCGGCCGCCATCGCGGCGAACGGCCCGCCGATGATCAACGCGCCCGCGGCCGCGACCATGTAGAAGCTGCGGCGCCGCTTCTGCGCACGGCGCTCGGCGACCTCGTCCACGAGCTTGTTCACGATCCGCGGACTGGGCTTGGCGGACAGCGACTCCCCGATCGCGGGGGTGCCGGAGCCCGGCAGGTCCGCGAGGGCGGCGAGCATCGGCTCCATGCCGGCGAGTTCGTCGAGCTGCTGGGCGCACCATTCGCAGGTCGCGAGATGAGCCTCGAAGGCGGTCGCCTCGGCGTCGTCGAGGATCCCGAGGGCGTAGGCGCCGACGGTCTCGTGCTCGTTCGGCACCGGAGATCCCATCATGGAGCCAGACATACCCGAACCACCTGTGCCGAATCCCTGGTTACCCCCGTAAACACCCATCACGCTGTCACCCCCCGCTCCTCCAGTGCGAGCTTCATCGACCGCAGGGCGTAGAAGACCCGCGAGCGGACTGTTCCGCTGGGGATGCCCAGTGTCTCGGCCGCCTCGTTGACGGTACGCCCCTTGAAATACGTCTCGACGAGCACCTCCCGGTGGGCCGGGGTCAGGTCGTCGAGCGCATCGGACAACGTCATCAACCACAGCGCCTTGTCGATCTCGTCCTCCGCGGGGATGACCTCCAGCGGCGACGGATCGACCTCCTGCGGCCGGGCCTGCCGGCTGCGGTGGCCGTCGATGACGATGCGCCGGGCGACCGTCACCAGCCAGGGGCGTACCGAACCGGTCGCTCGATTGAGCTGTCCGGCGTTCTTCCAGGCACGGATGAGCGTCTCCTGCACCACGTCCTCGGCTCTCTGGCGGTCACCCGCAACCAACCGGAGGACATACGCAAGGAGAGGCCCGGCGTGCTCTCTGTACAGGGCACGCATCAGCTCCTCATCAGGTTCCGAGGGCTGGGACATGCGATGTCGGGCCCTCGATCCACGTTCATTGGCCACGACAGAATCCTTGCGCACGCCCACCTCCGATGTCCGGGGGATCCCCCAGTCGGTCGCTCGTGGAGGGGTACGGACGCGGGGGGTCGGGTGTTCAAAGGGCGACGACAGTTTTCTTCTGAGTGACGTGACGAGACAGGACATGCGCGCACATTCCCGCCGCGCGATCTTTACATTTCCACCACACAGGCAAGATCACGACTACGGCCCGTGAGGTTGAGCGAGTAAACGAGATGTAATCGAAATCACTTCGACTGCCGCTCCACAGAAGGGACATAACGACCAGTCAGGCGCGCGAGAGCGCCGCGCGCCGACGATGCCGGGCCACCCTTTCCCGGTTCCCGCACACCTCACTGGAGCACCAACGCCTCCTGCGCCCCCGTGACGTATCCAGGTACACGATGGGGCAGTTGTCCCCTTCGCACTCTCTGATCCCGGCCCGCGCGACGGGGTCCGTCAGCAGTCCCACGGCGTCCCTGGCGATGGCCCCGAGCAGTGCCGCGCACTCGGCCGGACCGTCCAACTCACGCACCAGCGTGCCGTTCTCGTCCGGTACCGCGCGCGGGGCGGGGGGCGCGGCGCGGGCAACCTCGTTGACGTGGGCGAGCGCGAGGTCGTAGCCAGGACCGGGGGCACCCCGCACCAACTGTCCGATACGTCCCCGCAGTTCGCGGAAGCCGACGAGCCAGGAGGGGTCCGCGTGCGTCAGGTCCGTCCCCTCCGGCACCAGTCCCGAACCGACGATCCAGGCGCCGAGCACCTCCGTCGAGTCGAGGCGTTCCTCGGGGTGGGTGGTCGCGAGGAGGTCGAGACAGATCCGTCCGGCGTCGAACCGCAGCTCGTACGCGACCGTGGCCGTACCCAGTGCCATGTGCCTGTCACCGCCTTGGGGTGCCCCGGTCGTTGAGGGCCGGTGAGGTGCTTCGAGGCTGTGCGGGGCTGTTCCGGGGCTCCCTCTAACAGTGCCTTCCCGCCCTCGCCGCCGGAACCCCTCGTACCGGGAGCGGTGCCTGGACGGGCACGTAGGCCGGTGCCTGGACGGGCACGTATGCGGGTGCGCGTCTCGGCCATGTCGGCGCGCGGGCCGGCGCCCTTGACTGGGCACATGACACAGAGCAGCAGGAGCAGCCGACTCGTCCTGGGCGCGGCCACGGTCGCCACGGGCCTGATCGCCGGGGCCTTCTACGTCTTCGCGTGCGCCGTGATGCCGGCCCTGGCCCGCAGCGACGACCGCGTCTACGTCGAGGTGATGCGCGACATCAACGAGGTCATCCAGAACCCGGTGTTCTTCCTGAGCTTCCTGGGCGCCCCGGCGCTCACAGCGGTGGCGGCCTGGCAGGCGCGGGGCCGGGACGATCGCCGGTGGGTCTGGGCGGCGCTCGCGACCTCCGCCCTGGCCTTCCTGGTCACCGTCGTCTTCAACGTCCCGCTCAACGACGGCCTCATGAAGAACGGCGACCCCGGCGCCCTGCGCGAGGAGTTCGAGGGCCCGTGGGTCGCCTGGAACGTGGTGCGGACGGTGTTGCTGACGGTGACGCTGGGACTCCTGCTGAAGGCCGCGGCCAGTCGTGCCGCCAGGGGGACCAGCTGGACGCCCGCCGACTGAGCGCTCGCCGGCTAGACGTCCGCGTACTTGGCGTCGGCGGCCGGGTCGAGTGCCAGCCGGTACCCCCGCTTCACCACCGTCTGGATCAGCTTCGGGGCGCCGAGGGCCGTGCGGAGGCGAGCCATCGCCGTCTCCACCGCGTGTTCGTCACGGCCCGCGCCCGGCAGCGCCCGCAGCAGCTCCGCCCGCGACACCACCCACCCCGGCCGCCGCGACAGCGCCCGCAGCAACGACATCCCCGCCGGCGGCACCGGCCGCAGCAGCCCGTCGACCAGGACCGCGTGGCCCCGGATCTCCACCCGGTGGCCGGCGATGGGCAACGACCGGGCCCGACCGGGAAGTTCCTGGCACAGCAACTGCACGAGCGGCCCGAGCCGGAAACGCTCGGGCGAGACCGTGTCCACCCCCCGTGCCTGCAAGGGCAGCGCGGTCACCGGGCCGACACACGCCGGCAGCACATCGTGGTTGAGCGCGGCGAGCAGCTCCGGCAGCAGACTCCGGTCCTCGGCGCGCGACAGCAGCGAGGCCGCGGCGGGAGCACTGGTGAAGGTGAGCGCGTCCAGCCCCCGCGAGACAGCCGCGTCCAGCAGCCGGTCCATCGGCGCGAGGTCCTCCGGCGGCATCCACCGGTACACCGGCACCCCCACGACCTCCGCTCCCGCGGCTCGCAGAGCCTCCACGAACCCGGGCAACGGCTCGCCGTGCAGCTGGATGGCGACCCGGCGTCCCTCGACGCCCTCCTCCAGCAGCCGGTCCAGTACCTCGGCCATGGACTCGGACGAAGGCGACCAGTCCTCCGTCAGCCCGGCGGCCCGAATGGACCCCTTGACCTTCGGCCCGCGCGCGAGGAGTTCCACCTCGCGCAGCCGGTCGAGGAGCACCTCACCGAGCCCCCACCCTTCGGCGGCCTCGACCCACCCCCGGAACCCGATGGCCGTGGTGGCCACCACCACGTCCGGCGCCACGTCGATCAGGTCCTTCGTCGCCGCCAGCAGCTCGCTGTCGTCGGAGAGGGGCACGATCCGCAGGGCGGGCGCGTGCAGGACCGCGGCCCCGCGGCGCTGGAGCAGCGCACCGAGTTCGTCTGCCCGGCGCGCGGCCGTGACTCCCACGGTGAACCCCGCGAGGGGGCCGTGTTGCTCTGTTGCCTGCTGTTCGTCGTACATGGCTCTCGTCCCGCACTCGAGTCGTCGTACACAGTCGTACGTCGTCGTCCCTACATGCCGACCGAGCCTGTCAACGGCTCGTGACAGGCTCGGTTCCGGTTCATGTCGCCAGTGTTACGTCACACCTCGGCGTAGCTGAGCTGCGGCTTCGCCTCTGTGGCGGTCGAGGCCTGGCCCTGGGCTGCCGTACGGCGAAGGTATACGGCCCAGGTGACCAGGAAGCAGGCCGCGTAGAAGGCGAGGAAGGCGACGAACGCGCCGGTGCCGGAGCCATAGGAGAGGAAGGACTGCCGGAAGGCGAGGTTGATGCCGACGCCGCCGAGCGCGCCGACCGCGCCGATCAGGCCCATGGAGGCACCGGAGAGACGGCGGCCGTGGGCGGCGGCCTCTTCCCCTTCGAGCCCCTTGGCCAGGGCCTTCGTGTGGAAGATGCCGGGGATCATCTTGAAGGTCGAGCCGTTGCCGAGGCCGCTGAGGACGAACAGCACCACGAACGCGACGGTGAACAGTCCGAGCGACTTCTCCATGCTGGCCGCGATGAGGACGGCGGTCGCGGCGGCCATCCCGACGTAGTTCCACAGCGTGATCTTCGCGCCGCCGTACTTGTCGGCCAGCGCGCCGCCCACCGGACGGATCAGCGAGCCGAGCAGCGGGCCGATGAAGGTGACGTACGCGGCCTCCAGCGGGGTCCGGCCGAACTGGTTCGTCAGCACCTGGCCGAAGGCGAAGCTGTAGCCGATGAACGAGCCGAACGTGCCGATGTAGAGGAAGGACATGATCCAGGTGTGGCCGTCCCTCGCGGCGTCCTTCGCGGCCCCGGTGTCGTTCTTCACGTTCTCGATGTTGTCCATGAAGAGCGCGGCGAGGACGGCGGCGACGAGGATCAGCGGGATGTAGATCCCGAGCAGCACCCGGGGTCCGCCGCTGGCGCCGATGATCGCGAGCGCGGCCAGCTGGATGACCGGGACGCCGATGTTGCCGCCACCGGCGTTGAGCCCGAGGGCCCACCCCTTCTTACGGAGGGGGAAGAAGGCGTTGATGTTGGTCATGGACGAGGCGAAGTTGCCGCCGCCGATACCGGCCAGCAGACCCACCAGCAGGAAGGTGTTGAACGAGGTCCCCGGCTTCATCACGGTGAACGCGGCGATGGTGGGGATGAGGAGGAGGCTGGCCGAGATGATCGTCCAGTTCCGCCCGCCGAAGATGGCGACGGCGAAGGTGTAGGGGACGCGTACGACGGCGCCGACGAGCGTGACCATCGACGTCAGCAGGAACTTGTCGGCCGGCGTCAGCCCGTACTCCGGGCCCATGAAGAGCACCAGCACGGACCACAGGGTCCAGATCGAGAACCCGATGTGCTCGGAGAGCACGGAGAAGAGCAGGTTCCGCTTGGCGATCTTCTCGCCGGTCTCCTTCCAGAAGGTCTCGTCCTCCGGATCCCACTGCTGGATCCAGCGGCTGCCCCTGCTCGGGGGTGCGGGGGCTGTGCTAGGGGCTGTCATGACGCCTCCACGGTGCGACGGGGCTCAGTTCCTGCTACGAGTGACTGGTCCCGAAGGTAGGGAGGACGCGTTTCCTGCCTGTGTTTCGTCGGGTGACCGGAAAGGAACTTTGCTCTCACCCCGAGGGCGGGCGGGATGAGAGGTCGTGGGTGCTTTGTGTTACGAGAAGCTCCGCTTCACCGTTCACCGTCCTGGGAGCCGTCGTACTCCTCGAGGATCCGCAGCCCGAGATCGGACTCCCGGTCCAGGGCCCATCGTCGCAGCTCACAGATGTCGTCGGGGCTGAGCCCGCACGCGGCGAACTCCTCTTCACCGACCCGTACGACACTCTCCAGGCGGTCACGCAGATCGCACGGGTCGAACTCACCCAGCTGCTCGAGCTCGATCACGGGCAGGCGGTAGAGCAGGTCGATGATCGGGACGGTCACCGGCTTGTCCCAGCGGGCCAGGTGGCCCGGGAGCGCCTGCCCGGACCCACCCACCTCGCACCACAGCAGCGTCCCCGCCTCCCGGTCGAGCAGCCCGTCCCGAGCGGCCGCCCACCCCACAAATCGGCGGACTCCCGCAAAAGGAACAGCCCACGCCCTCCGACCTCACCCACCAAGGCGAGCGGTACACGGTCGTCGGGAGGCCGGGCGAAGGGAGCGAGGAACTCGCCGCTACCCGCTACTCCAGATTTCGCTCTGCTCAGCCGAGACACCTGGAGCCTCGAACGGGTCAGTCCCACCGAGCAAGGCGCTGGCCCGCTGACACAGCACGAGCCCAGTGACCTCTCTGGACCGGAGAGCCAGGGCGAGACTCCGCTCACCCCACACATCGGCAAGCCCAGAGATCTCAAGAATCTCGCGAGCTTCGCCCGTGCCGGCGAGAGTGATTTCCATCGACTCGAACCGGGTGGCCATCTTCATAGCGCTCACGCCCTCGAAGAGCAGATCCAGGCAGGCGCTGTCCACCTCGTCAGGAACCGCCCTGAGCAGCAACTGGGAGTGGCCGACCCCATACCGCCAGACTCTGAACGTACGCCCGGAGCTGAACGCGACCATGCCACTGGACGTCTCATGTGAACGGGCTGTCAACGACACTCCCCCTCGAGTTCCACCTCGGCAGGCGCCTCAGTGCACCGTCAGCCCGTCTTATCCCCTGGCCCACGCCGCAGGAACCCACGGCCCAGCCCGTCAGACCTCATGCCCGACCGCAACCCGCGCCTTCCCGTTCCCCCGCTTCACCCCGTTCGGCCACACCCTCGGCCGCCTCTTCGCCGCCAGGTCCTCGATCCACCCGAACGCCAGAATCGCCACCCCGATCAGCGGCCACACCAGGAAGAACATCCACAGCGTGTCCGTCGAGTCGAGCGCGGCGACCGCGCGGTCGCTCTGCATGAAGGGGAGGCGGTAGGCGAGGTCGATGATGGGGACCGTGGCCATGATGAGCAGGTTGTGCCAGAGGTAGATGGTGACGGCACGGTTGTTGGAGAGGGTGACCAGTTTGTCCCAGCGGGCGAGGCGGCCCGGGAGCTCCTGCCAGGACGGGGAGTACTGGAGCAGGATGACCACGAAACCGAAGGACCAGGCCGCCTGGGCGAGCGGGATGTCGTTCAGGTCCCAGCCCTCGGGGCCCAGATGTCCGGAGGCCCACCACAGGGCGAAGGACATCACCAGGACCGATCCGGAGACGGCGAGATAGCGCGGGACCTTCGCCAGCACTCCCTCGTGGTGCGCGAAACCGAGGACCCAGCAGCTGCCGTAGACCGCGAAGTCGGTGACCGCGTTTCCGAGTTCGCCGGGGATCGTGACGACTCCCGTGCCGACCACGGCCGTCAGGGCCAGCGGTGCGAGCAGGGTCGCCCACGGCACCCTGCGGAACGCCCACAGCAGCAGCGGGGAGGCCAGCACGAACCACAGGTACGCGCGGAGGTACCACAGCGGGCCCACCGCCTGGTCCGCCCACGTGCTCTCCAGCAGGTCCTTCGGGAAGCCGACCTCCCAGGGGTACGGCGGCGCCCCGATCGGGACGACGTAGTTGACCAGCTCCAGCAGGCCCCACGTGCCGCTGTGGTCCGGGTCCTCCGAGAGCCTCCAGCCGCCTACGAACATCAACGGCAGCACCACCGCGCTGAACGCCCAGAGGGGAGGCAGGAGTCGGCGTACCCGGCCCCTGATCACGCTCAGGGCCGGGCGGTTCAGTGAACGTGCCATCAGCGAGCCCGCCAGTGCGAACATCACGCCCATCGACGGGAACAGCACGGTCAGCCACGCCCAGCCGAACAGGTGGTAGAGGACCACGCGCACGAGGGCGAGGGAGCGAAGGAGGTCCAGGTAGCGGTCCCGGCCGGGCGCCCTGGGCGGCGCGGCGGCCACCTCCCGCTGCTCCCGCTGCCCCGCCGTGTACTCCTGCGTCATCCGACCGGCCTCCGCTCGTCGCTCTCACTGCGTGTCCGCTGCCGCGGCACCGATCCGCCCGGTGCCTCGACGACTCCCGTGCGGCGCAGTTTCTGCCAGCGCAGGCGGCCTCCGGTGAGGGCCGTGATCCAGGACTGGAGCAGTACGACGTACATGAGCTGGCGGTAGAGGATCTGCTGCAACGGCAGCGAGATCAGGTGGGTCATGCGTTCCCGGTCGAGGCGGAACGCGTAGGCGGCGCAGACCAGTTGGATCGCGAGGACGCCCAGCCAGGCCACGATCGTCTTCTGGGTCGGGCCGAACACGACGCCGTAGAGGAGGAACACGTCGATCAGGGGGGCCAACAGCGGGGCCACCACCATGAAGAGGGACACCAGCGGCAGGCCGACCCGGCCGAAGCGGCCCGACGGGCCCCGTTCCACCAGCGCGCGCCGGTGCTTCCAGATCGCCTGCATGGTGCCGTACGACCAACGGTAGCGCTGGGACCAGAGCTGTTGCACCGACTCCGGTGCCTCCGTCCAGGCGCGCGCCTTCTCGGCGTAGACCACGCGCCAGCCGTCCCGGTGCATGGCCATCGTGATGTCGGTGTCCTCGGCGAGCGTGTCGTCGCTCATGCCGCCGACGCGTTCCAGGGCGGAGCGGCGGAACGCCCCCACCGCGCCCGGGATCGTCGGCATGCAGCGCAGGACGTCGTACATCCGGCGGTCGAGGTTGAAGCCCATCACGTACTCGATGTGCTGCCAGGCGCCGATCAGCGAGTCCCGGTTGCCGACCTTGGCGTTGCCCGCGACGGCTCCGACACGCGGGTCACCGAAGGGCTGGACCAACTCCCGTACGGTGGACGGCTCGAAGACCGTGTCGCCGTCCATCATCACGATGATGTCGTGACGGGCGTTCGCCAGACCGCGGTTGAGGGCGGCCGGCTTGCCCGCGTTGAGCTGGCGGACCACCCGGACGTTCGGCAGGCCCATCGCCTCGACGATCCGCGCGGTGCCGTCGCTCGAACCGTCGTCGATGACGAGCACCTCGATGGGATGCTCGCTCGCCATCAGTGAACGGACGGTGTTCTCGATGCACTTGGCCTCGTTGTACGCGGGGACCAGCACCGACACCGGCCGGGTGACCGGCTCTCCCCAACGGAAGTCCTTTCGGCGCACCCGGCGGGCGTGGATGCCCGAGAGCAGCAGCATGAGGACGAAGCGGCCGATGACCAGGGAGCCGATGATCGAGAGTCCGACGACGAGGACGTCGGTGATGTGCTCGGAGGCCTGGACCAGGAAGATCCACGCCTTGCCCTTCCACAGTTCGGGTCCGGTGACGGCGGTGTGCGCGGTGGGCGCGTCGAGGGCCTCGGTGAGGTTGTCGAACTCGTAGCCCTTGTCCTTCATGTCGGGCAGGAACCGGTCGAGCGCCTGGACCGTCTGGTGGCGGTCGCCGCCGGAGTCGTGCATCAGCACGATCGCGCCCTTGCCGTTCTTCGGCGTGGCGTTGCGGATGATCTGGTGGACGCCGGGCTTCTGCCAGTCCTCGCTGTCGGTGTTGTTGACGACCGTGATGTAGCCGCGGGTGCCGATGTACTCGGTGACCGGCCAGGACTTGTTGTCCATGGCGTCGGCGAAGGAGGAGTACGGCGGGCGGAAGAGCGAGGTGCGGATACCGGCCGCGCCGGCGAGCGCGAGCTGGTTCTGGGAGAGCTCCCAGTCGATGCGCTTCTTCGACTGGAAGGACAGGTCGGGGTGGTTGAAGGTGTGCAGCCCGATCTCGTGGCCCTCGTCGACCATGCGCCTGACCAGGTCCGGGTAACGGGAGGCCATGGTGCCGGTGACGAAGAAGACCGCGTGCGCGTGGTGCTTCTTCAGGACGTCCAGGACCTTGGGGGTCCAGGTCGGGTCGGGGCCGTCGTCGAAGGTGAGGACGAGCCGGCGGTCGGGCATTTTCAGGCTGGTGGCGCGGCCGCTGCGGGTGTCGATCACCGGGCCGCCGTCGAGGATCTTCTCCGGCACCTTGTCGGTGGAGGCCTCGGACCGGATGCGGTGGTCGGCGAGGATCTCGCTGTGGACGTAGCCGCGCAGCATCAGCATCGCCATGAGGGCGACGAGGACGAGCACGGGCAGCAGCAGGCGCATGGGCAGGCGACGGCGCCTGGAGCCGTCGGGGGCTCCTGGTGCGGCCCCCGGGCGGCGGGTACGGGATGCCATCAGAGGATGTTCTCCGGGGACGGGGAGGAGAGCGGGGCGTCGGAGGGCACCGGAGCGGAGGTGCCGGGTGCCGTTGGCCGGGACGTCTCCGACGCGATGGGCGAGGGGGCGGCCGGGCCGTCGGCGACCGTGCCGGGTCCGGCGCTGTCACCGCCCGTGGTCTGGGTCGGGGCGACCGAGGGCTCGGGGCTGGTGGTGACGGGCGGGCTGACCGACGGGCTGGGCGGCGGGGTGACCGACTGCGTCGGCTGCGTCGACGGATCGGCGCTGACCGACGGGTTGCCGCCCGGCTGGGTGGCGGTGGCCGACGGATCGGCGGACGCCCCCGTCCTGCCCGGACGCACAGTGGCACCGGGCGCGGTGCCGCTGGCCCCGGGAACCGGTGTCGCCCCGCCGCTGACCGTCGGGGTGGTCCCCGGGATCACCCCCGCGCCGACGGACGGCTCGGCGGACTCGGCCGGCAGCGGGCTGGTGTCGACCTTGCCGGCCGGGGCGTCGTCCTTCGGGCCGGTCATGGGGAGCCAGGGCGCGTTGGAGTTGCCGGACAGCAGGGTGACGACGATGACGACGGCGTAGACCGCGCAGGCCAGACCGACGGCGATGCCGATCCGGCGGAAGCGTCGGCTGCGCCGGCCCGACTCGTCGACGAACACCGGGCCGTCGGAACCCTCGGATCCGCCGTCGCCACCCGGGCGGCCCTCGATACGGCCCTCGATACGGTCGTCGCCGTTCAGGCCGATCGCGTCGAGCTGGACGGTCACCTCGTGCGGGTCGTGGGTGCCACCGGCACCACCGGCACCGCTGCCGGACTCGTCCCACGGGTCTCGTACGACGGCTTTGCGGCCGGCCGGCTCGGGAAGGTCCCGGCCGCGGTTCGCTCTCGGGGCCCCGGGGAAGTCTGCCCTGCCGCCGTCGGCCAAGGCTCCGGTTCCATCGGAGGCAAGGGCTCCGGTTCCGCTGGAGGCGAGGGATCCGGTGCCGCCGGCTTCTCCGGCTGCTTCGGTTTCCCTGATCTCTCCGGTTTCCGGAAAAGCCTGGGTGGTGCCCCCAGTCGTCACTGTGTCCTGGCCCCCTGATGCCACCTCGGGCCATTCCAGTTGGGCGTCTTCTCGCCACTTTTTCACGCGCACGCACATCCCCCCACGGGCTGATCTGGGCGCGCTTTCGACCTTGAGCACACGTCGGCCGAACCGGGCCCCCACCCGGTCCGAGCGCCCCCTTTACCACACCGTGCTCAGGCCACGAATGTAGCGCACACGAAGCAGGTGTGTTTGCCACGTGTCATTTGTGGATGTTCATATCGGCCTCATCGGTGGCTGGAATCCATCCATCGGAGGGCCGACGAAGCCAGTCATGTTCGACGGACAGTTCGATTGCGGCGCGCCGGAGGGCGTCGAACGCGGGATGCGCCAGACCCCTGCGCCACACCAACGACACGGGTGACAGCGGCACCGGGTCGACCAGCGGACGCAGCACGGTGGCGGGCATGGCCGGAAAATCCACGACCGCGAGAATCGGGTTCCGGATCTTCGCCATGATCCGCTGGAACTCCTCGTCGCCGACCGCGAGCGGGGCCGGCGGGGCGATCTCGATGCCCCGTCCTTCGAACAGCCGACGAGCGAGATCGGTCCATTCCGGAGTGCGCGGATTTCCGGCCCCCGCGTACACGGTCTCGCCCTCCAGGGCAGCGAGCGGCACCCGCTCCAGCAAGGCCAGCCGGTGGCCCTCGGGCAGGACGACGGCCATGGGCTCGTACCGCACGGGCTGGTGGCCCAGGGCCGCCCGCAGCGCCGGGTCCAGACCGGCGAACCGGCCGAAGGACGCGTCGAGACGACCGGCCAGCAGCTCCCCCGCCGCGCCCGTCAGCCCGCTCTCGTAGCGGGCCATCAGCTCCTGGTCGGGGGCGAGTTCCCGGGCCCGCAGCAGCACGGCGCGGGCGGTGGCCTGGTCGGGGTAGTTCAGGTCCACGAGCAGGGGGCGGGCCTGCGCGAAGGCGGCGAGCAGTTCGTCCTGGGCGTCCAGGGCCCGGCGGGCGTACGGCACCAGCCGCTCGCCGTCGACGGTCAGTGTCACCTGCCGGGTGGTGCGCACGAACAGCTCCGCGCCCAACTCCCGCTCCAGCCGCCGTACATCGCGACTGAGCGCCTGCTGGGCGACGTAGAGCCGGGCCGCCGCGCGGGTGAAGTGGAGCTCGTCGGCGACCGCGAGGAAGGCGCGCAGGAGACGGGGGTCGAGGTGAGGGGAGCGGGGGCCGGGGCTCGGGCTGGGCGCGGACATCGGGCGAACTTACAACACAGGTGCGTGAATCGGTACGGAGAAGGTGTTGGACCCCTTGATCGTCTCCGCGCGACGGTAAGGGCATGCCGCAACCGAACCGAACGATGGCCACCACGACCGCCGACGCGCTCGTCATCGTCGACTTCAGCCCACGGGGCCCACGCGGCCCACGAAGCCGGCACGCCTCGCGCTCCCCGCGTCGCCGCCGCACCCCCGGCCCCTACCGCCGTCTTCTCGCCACCCCAGGAGCCCGCGCGTTCACGATCGGGAACCTTCTCGCCCGGCTTCCCATGGGCATGTTCAGCGTCAGCGCGGTCGTCATGATCGCCGGGACGCGTGGCTCGTACGCCCTCGCCGGCGCCGTCACCGCGGCCGGTCTCGCGGCCACGGCGGTCGTCGCCCCGTGGACCGCGCGGCTCGTCGACCGACATGGACAAGCCAAGATCGCCGTACCGGCCACGGTGCTCGCCGCCCTGGGTTCGCTGGCGCTGCTGCTGTGCGTCCGCCTCGGCGCCCCGGCGTGGACGCTCTTCGTCTCGTACGCCGCGACCGCCACGACCCCCAATCTCGGCGGGATGTCCCGCGCCCGCTGGGCCCATCTCCTCGACGGCGACGAGAGGTCGCTGCATGTGGCGAACTCCTTCGAGCAGGCCGTGGACGAGGCGTGCTTCATGCTGGGGCCGGTCCTCGCGGCCTTCCTGTGCACGGCGTTCTTCCCGGAGGCGGGCACGCTGACGGGGGTGGCGCTGTTGGTGACGGGCGTGCTGGTGTTCACGGCACAGCGTTCTACGGAGCCGCCGGTGGGCGGGCGCGGTCTCTCGAAGGCGCCCTTCCGCGCACCCGGCGTGCCTCCGCTCCTCGCCGTCTGCCTCGCCATGGGTGCGGTGTTCGGCTCCATGGAGGTCGTCACCATCGACTTCGCCGACGCGCAGGGACACCGCTCGGCGGCCGGGATCGTGCTCGCGCTCCAGGCGGCCGGTTCGTGCGCGGCGGGGCTGGTCTACGGCGCGACGCACCGGACCGGCACGGGGTCCGCGGAGGACCGTTACGTGTGGTGCATAGCCGCCATGACGGCTCTGCTGACGCTCCCCCTGCTGACCGCCTCCCTCACCGGCTCCCTGCTCGCGCTGGCCCCCGCGCTGCTGATCGCCGGGATGGCGACCGCCCCGACGATGGTCACCGGGATGACCCTGATCCAGCGGCGCACCCCGCCCGGCCGCCTCAACGAGGGCATGACCCTCGCGGTGACCGGCCTGCTCGGCGGAATCGCCTGCGGGAGCGCGGCCGGCGGCTGGACGGTGGAACACGTGTCGCCGTCGGCGGGCTACGGCATCCCGGTCACGGCGGCCGCGGCGGCACTGATGATCGCGCTGACGCGCACGAGACCAACGAGAGCACGGCCCTCACTGTGACCGGCCCGCCCGGCAGGATCGTTCTGCGGAAGCCCGGGCGACAGCTTGAAGGTTGGGCACACCGCCCCCGGCCGGGGGCGGCCCCGATGCTCGCACCCACCTGCACGAGACCAACGAGACCACGCCCCTCACTGCGACCGGCCCGCCCGGCAGGATCGTTCTGCGGAAGCCCGGGCGACAGCTTGAAGGTTGGACACGCCTCCCCCGGCCGGGGGCGGCCCCGATGCTCGCACCCACCTGCACGAGACCAACGAGACCACGCCCCTCACTGCGACCGGCCCGCCCGGCAGGATCGT